>JAZKCB010000265.1:0-37232 GCA_040388335.1 Pseudomonadota bacterium
TCCCAGTGCTTGAAGGCCGAATGCACGGCTTCGCCGACATCGTCGTTCTTGATGTAGAGCTGGATGCGACCGCCCGACGGGCCGAAGGATGAGTCCTGCAGTGTCGCAAAGCTGGCCTTGCCCATCACGCGCTTGAGCATCATGCGACCGGCCACGTGCACCTGGATATTCAGGGCCTCCAGCTCTTCATTGGTTTTTTCGCTATAAGCGGCAAACAGCGCTTCGGCCTTGTGTTCGGGCTTGATGTCGTTGGGGAAGGCAATGCCCGCGCTGCGCAGGGCCTTGAGTTTTTCCCGGCGCTCGATGATCAGCTGGTTCTCGTCCTGCGGTGCAGGTGCGGTGGCTGGAGCAGGGTTGTTGGCGGGCGCATTCGTTGTCATGGACTGGGGCTTTTTGCTTGTGGGAAATTGTTGGCAAGGGCACCTGACCGCAGGGGTTGCTGGTGTTTGCCGTGGCAACGCATGGTTTTCAGGCGGCCCGCGGGGGGGCTGCCGGAATGTGACCAAACGCATTCAAACCACCGATTTTAGTTTTTTACGGGAGGTGTTTGGCTTTTGAAGGCCGGGAAGGGCGTTTTCCGGCGGGATAATCCGGGCCATGTATCTTCGTGCCGGTGTGTTTTCCCTGGGATTGCTCCTGCTCAGCCGTGTGCTGGGTTTGGCCCGGGAGTCGGTGCAGGCGGCGGCTTTCGGCTCCACCGGGCTGGGTGATGTGGTGATCGTGATGTTCACGCTGCCGGATTTGCTGGTCGGTATTTTTATCAGCGGTGCCCTGGCCTATGTACTTCTGCCCCATTGGGCCCAGCAAAGCGCGGTTCAGCAAAACGCCAGCCAGAAAAAGGTGGCACAAGGGCTTGTCGTTGCCGGCCTGGTGCTTGGGCTTGGCATCTGGCTATTGCGCGATATGTTCGCGCAGGCTCTGGCACCCGGCCTCACCGGCGCAATGAAAACCCTCAGCGCTGCCTCACTGGGATGGAGCGCGCTGGTTCTGCCGCTGGCCATGCTGGCAGCCCTGTGGACGACGCGGCTGCAACACGAGCGTGACTTTGTCGGCATGTATGCTGGAAATCTGATCATCAATGTCGTGCTGATTGCGGGCCTGCTGGAGGTCGCCTGGGCCGGTGTTTCGGGCAGCACGTCCGTGCTGGGGCTGTTCCTTGTTTTTGCGATGTTTCTGCGACTGGGCTGGCTGGGCTGGCGTCTGCCATCTGCAAGAACGCAGGCAGCTGCCGACCCGGTTCAGTCGCAAGCGCTGCCCCGGGCCAGCGTATGGATCTGGGCGGGCTTGTCTTCCGGGTTGCTGCTTTTGCTGCCTCTGGCCGGGCGCAGCATTGCTTCGCAGGGGGGCGAAGGTTCGCTCGCCAGTTTTAACTATGCCTGGAAGCTGGTCGAGCTGCCCCTGGTGCTGGCTGTGCAACTGGTGGCCAGCCTTGCCTTTCCGGCGATTACCCGAACAGGTGTCGGAACGCCTGAGCGGGAGAAGGCGCTCCGGGTGGCGTTTTCGCTGGCATGGGCGCTGGCCTGCGCGGCGATTGCCATCGTGGCTACTTTTTCACTGCCGCTGGCCGGGCTGCTTTTCGGCTGGGGGCGCATGGGCCAGGACAATCTGCAGGTGATTGCGGGCTGGAGCGCCATTGGCATCTGGTCGCTGCTGCCGCAGGCCCTGATTGCCGTTTTGCTGACGGTCATGGCGATTTCGCAGCGCATGCATCTGGCGGTGTGGGCCTACCTGGCTGGCTTGGCCGTACTGCTTTTGTCTGGCCTGGCTCCCGGCTGGGGCACAGGTATTCAAAAAGGCGCAGCCGTGATGTGGATTCTTGACGGTGTGCTGGCTGGCGTGGCCCTTGTACTGATGACATCAGAGCGGGCGACGGTGATCAAATCTTTCCCGTGGTTGCCCTGCGGGGTGTCCCTGGCGGTTGCTGTGGCGCTGGTGTGCTTCAAACCACTGGTCTCGGGGCGTAGCCTGTATTTCACTATGATTGCCTGCTGTGTGTATGGCCTGCTGGTTCTGGGAAGCGCCATTCTGGCCAGCCCGCAGCTGCGCGGGCTGCTTTTTGCCCGGCTACGGCGTGCAGTCCCGCAGTAGATACCCGAAGACCCGCCAGATTTCCCAATGATTGATTTACTGACCATTACCAACGACCCGGCCCTGGCCGCGCGCTGCGACAAGCTTGAGGGGATGCGGGTATTTGTGGACCTTGAGCGCGATGGCAAGGCCGAGCGGCAGAAGGGTCTGGACACCTTTATCAGTACCCACCATGTGGACGATGTGGGGCGCATCAGGGAAGCTCTGAAAAACACGAAGCTGATGGTGCGCGTCAACCCGTTTCAGATCGAAAAGCCCGAGCTTGCGCAGGCAGAAGTCGAGGCAGTCCTTGCGCAGGGCGCCGACCTGTTGATGCTTCCCATGTTTACCGGGGCACAGCAACTCAGGGCTTTTGCACAAATTGTGGATGGCAGGGCGCCTGTGGTGGCGCTGCTTGAAACAGCCGCCGCGCTTTCGTCAATCGAAGACTGGGTGGCGACGCCAGGGATTTACGAGGTGCTGATAGGGCTGAATGACCTGCACCTTTCGCTGGGTTGCCGGTTCATGTTCGAGCCGCTTCTCATGGGGCATGTGGACCGTGTCGCATCGGTGGTCAAACGGCAGGGCCTGCGCCTTGGTTTTGGAGGTATTGCACGTGTTGATGAGGGCGTGCTTCCCGGGCGTGATGTGCTGGGTGAGCACATCAGGCTGGGCTCGCAGTCGGTGATTCTGTCGCGCACTTTCAACCGTTTGGGTGGCGACAAATCCTTTGAGGAGGCTGTTGCGGCCATTCGTGCTGCAGAGGCTGATTTGAGGCTTCGCAGTGATGAGCAGACAGAGCAGGACAGGCTCAGGGTTGCCAGCCTGATACGCAAGCTGTCCCAGCCCTTGAGCGTGCCTGCATGAAGCGCCTGATGGACATCGTGCTGTCCGTGGCGGCGCTGATGTTGCTGTCGCCTTTGCTGCTGCTCGCTGCCTTTCTGATCGTGCTGGATAGCGGCTGGCCGGTGTTTTTCAGGCAAACACGTGTGGGTAAGGGGGGCCGGCCTTTCAGCATCCTCAAGTTCCGCAGCATGCGCACCAATGCGGCAGCGACGGGGCCTTATTTCACACAGGCTGATGACCCGCGCATCACAGGCGTGGGCCGGTTGATACGCCGCACCAGTATTGACGAGCTTCCGCAGCTTTTGAATGTGTTGTGGGGCGACATGAGCCTGGTGGGGCCTCGCCCGGATGTGCCAGCGCAGCAATCGCTTTACAGGCCTGATGACTGGGCCATGCGCTGCAGCGTGCAGCCAGGTATCACGGGGCTGGCCCAGGTGCGTGGCCGGTCTCAGGCGTCGTTTGAGCAAAGGCTGGCTTTCGACCTCGAGTACGTCAAAAACGTGTCCGTCTGGCTGGATGTGCGCATTTTCTGGTGGACGATTTGCCAGCTCGGCGGGCGCCATTCCAATTGAAGGTCTTCGCTTTCCTGTAGCTGTCTGCAGAGGGGGCTCACCCTATAATCCAAAGTCTTCAAGCCTTGCCAAAAAACGGTCGATAACAAGCTGAAAAATACGTGAATCAACGACAACACGACTCAGTGCTGGAGCAAAAGCCGGTGGGCTACAACGTCCACACCGGCTCCGACGTCCAGGCCATGCTCGAAGTCATGGGGCTTTCGTCTGTAGAGCAGCTATTTTCCGATGTTCCTTCGCAGGTGCGCCTGCGGCGTGAGCTGGACCTGCCGCCGGCCCTGAGCGAATGGGAGCTCATGCGCGATGTTCGCGCCATGGCCGATAAAAACAGCACCACACTGACCCACGCCAGTTTTCTGGGGGGTGGCGCCTATGAACATTACATTCCCGCAGTGGTCGATGCCATCGTCTCGCGCGGCGAATTTCTTACTGCTTACACCCCTTATCAACCTGAAATGAGCCAGGGCCTGCTGCAGGCGCTTTTTGAGTTTCAGGTACTCGTCGGTCGGCTGCTGGGCCAGGAATCAGTGAATTGTTCGGTCTACGACGGCGCAACTGCGCTGGCCGAGTCCTGCTGGATGATGTGTTCGGCCTCCGGTAAACGCCGCGTTGTGGTGGCGCAGGCGATATGGCCTGAATACCAGGACGTGCTGGCGACTTACCTGACGCCGCGCGGCGTGACGATTGACTATGTGGCTCAGGATGCCGTGACGGGTCTGGCCGATGTCTCGGCCGTGGCGTCGCGGCTTGCTGCTGGTGATGTTGCCGGCGTCGTGCTGCAAAGTCCGAATGCGCTGGGCGTGATTGAAGATGTGGCCGCGCTGTCACAGGTCTGCAAACAGAGCAAAATCTTGCTGGCGGTCTGCGTCAACCCCCTCCTGTGTGGCTGGCTTGAAGCCCCCGGCAAGCTGGGCGCGGACATCGTGGTGTGCGAAGGCCAGCCGCTGGGTTTGCCCCTGAGTGCCGGTGGCCCCTATGTCGGCATCATTGCCTGCGCCAAACCGCTTGAGCGTTATCTCCCGGGCCGTCTTGTGGGCCGTGTGCATGACCTTAATGGCAAGCTCGGTTATGCCCTGGTCAAGGAAGACCGCGAGCAGCACGTTGCCCGCGACAAGGCGACCAGCCACATCTGCTCGAACCAGGCGCTCAATGCCATTCGTGCCGCCATCCATCTCTCATGTCTGGGTGAAAGCAACTTCATGCGCATTGCCGAGGTCAATGCCGGCAACGCGGTGTTTCTTCGTGATCTGCTGGTTGCGTTGCCCGGCGTGAAGCTGCTCCGAAGCGGCGTGCATTTCAACGAATTTGCTGTCGAGCTGCCCCTCAACGCAGCGGAGTTTTGTGCACGCATGCGCAAGGCTGGTTTTTTTGCTGGCGTGCCTGTCGCAGCTGCTTTGGTGGGTCACGAGCGCGCTTTGCTGATTGCGGTGACCGAAACCAAAAGTCGCAGTGATCTTGAGGCCTATGCAAGGCAGGCCCGAGCCTGCCTGGAGGCAATCTGACATGGGCGCAACATCTCCTTCCCCGATGATCACGGATCTGCACCGCGTCGGCGCTGCAAGTGATGTGTTTGCGGGTGCTGTACGCCTTTTAACATCGCCAGCCTTACCGGCATTCGCGCGCAGGCGCATGGCAACAGGCCTGCCCGAGGTCAGCGAGGTGGATGTGGTGCGCCACTTCACCCGGCTGAGCCAGGAATCGCATGGCGTGGACAACGGACCGTATCCCCTCGGCTCTTGCACCATGAAGTACAACCCCAAGCGCAACGATGCGCTGGCTGCTTTGCCGGGCTTTGCGCATGCGCATCCCTTGCAGGACGCAGACACGCTGGGCGGGGTGTGGGAAATTTACGAACGCCTCCAGGCCATGATTTGCGAAGTGACAGGCATGGACGCCTGTTGCCTGGCACCTGCTGCGGGAGCCCATGGTGAACTCGCAGGCTTGCTGGTCATACGCGCGCACTTCGACAAGCTGAACAACCGGCGGCCGATCGTTCTGGTGCCGGATTCGGCGCACGGTACCAACCCGGCGTCTGCGTCCATGGCCGGGTTTGATTGCCGCATCGTTCCATCTGACCTCAAGGGCCGTGTCGATATCGTCGCCCTGCGCGACATGCTGACGCCGGATGTGGCGGCCTTCATGCTCACCAATCCGTCCACCCTGGGCCTGTTTGAAGACCAGATCGTCGAGATCGCCGATGCCGTGCATGCCAATGGCTCGCTGCTGTACTACGACGGCGCCAACCTCAATGCGCTGATGGGCATCGTCCGCCCTGGTGACATGGGGTTTGACGTGGTGCATGTCAATGTGCACAAGACCTTCTCCACTCCGCACGGTGGTGGTGGGCCGGGTGCGGGTCCGGTTGCAGTCAAGGCTTCGCTCGCCGCCTACCTGCCCAGCCCGGTGGTGGTACGGCGTAACGGCGTTGCCCAGCGTGCCGATGACCGTCCGTTGTCCATCGGCAGGATGAAGAGCTTTCACGGCCATGTGGCGGTGCTGCTGCGGGCCTACGGTTACCTGCGCACCATGGGCGCGGTGGGCCTCAGGCAGGCTTCCGAAAATGCGGTGCTCAATGCCAATTACCTTCAGCACCGGCTGGCGCAGATGCTGCCGCCGGTCTACGACCAGTTCTGCAAACATGAAACCTTGCTGTCGGGGGAAAAACTGAATACGTCGGCGCGTCAGTTTGCCAAACGCCTGATTGACTACGGCATTCACCCTCCAACACTGGTGGGTGCAGGCTGCGTGTACTTTCCGGGCGACCTGAAATCGGCCATGCTGATCGAGCCGACGGAAACTGAAACCAAAGCTAGCCTTGACTACCAGGTAGAAATTTTTCAGCGCGTTTTCAATGAGGACGCCAACGACCAGGCGCTTGTTGAGAGCGCGCCAGTCAGCCGTAAAACGGCCCGCATCGTTTTGGATAACTAGAGCCCTGTACTTGAAGGATTTGCCATGTGTGGAATAGTGGGAGTGGTCAACGCTCTGGGTACGACCAAAGATGATGTCTGGAAGATGATCGACTGCATCAAGTATCGTGGTGTGGACGAGCAGGGTGTTGAAGAGCTCGGCAAGGCTGTATTGGGCCATGCCCGTCTTGCGGTGGTCGATCCTGAAAACGGCATGCAGCCGATGTCGAGCACTGACGGCAAGGTCTGGGTCGTGTTCAACGGCGAGATTTTCAACTTCATTGAACTGCGCGAGCAGCTCAAGGCCAAGGGCTACAAGTTCAAATCTCGCTGCGACACCGAGGTGCTGGTGCACCTGTGGTGTGAAAAAGGCGAAAAAATGCTCGACGACCTGGTCGGCATGTTCGCGTTTTTTATCTGGGACCAGCGCACCGAAACCGGCATGTTGGCACGTGACCGCCAGGGCATCAAACCCTGTTTTTATGCACCGTACGAAGGCGGTCTTGCATTTGCCAGCGAGCTGAAGGCTATCCTGAGCCTGCCGAAGTTCGAGCGCAAGGTCAACGAGTCCGCGCTGGGCAATGTCTTTACCTTCAACTATTGCCCCCCGCCTGAAACATGCTTTGAAGGCATTCGCCACCTGCCGCCTGGCACCTTCATGCGTTACAGCGCCGGCAAATTTTCGGAACCCGTACGCTACTGGAGCTGGCCTCTGGACGGACCGCGTGTCGATGCCACCCAAAAAGAGCTGGAAGACGCACTGAACGAAGCCATCAAACTGCAGATGCGTTTTGATGTGGATGGCGGCCTGTTTCTGTCGGGTGGTGTCGATTCTTCCGTCATCGCGAACCGGCTGGTGCCGCAATGGAACCGCCCACAACTTGACGCGATCGGGCTGCGTATAGAGGACAAGGGCTTCTCGGAGTATTCCTATGCGGAGCGCGTGGCTGGTGACCTGAACATCAACCTGAGCGCGCTGGACATCAAGCCGGCTGATATTCCGGAGATCGCCAAAACCGTCGTGCGGCACGCAGAGCAGCCGCATGGCGACTTCTCGTTTTTCCTGTTCTTTCTGCTTTCGCGTGAGGCGCACAAGCAGGGCAAGATTGTGATGTTCACGGGCGACGGCCCGGACGAGGTCATGCTGGGCTTTCGCCATAACGAGCAGTTTTTCTCGGAAATGACGCGCACCAATTTTGCTATGCGCAACTATTTTGACTTGATCAGTTACAGCACCGAAAAAGACCGCCAGCGCATGATGAGCCCGGAGTTCTTCCCGCATACACAGGGCGCGCTCGACAAGTTCATGGAGATTATCGAGCCCTACGGCGACCTGGAGCCGGCGGAGCAGGTGGCTGCTTATGAACTCAATTCACTGATGCCCGGCAATAATTCGGTCAAGGGCGATCGCATGGGTGCCTGCTGGTCCATCGAGGGGCGTGCGCCTTTCCTGGACCACCGCGTGAGCGAATTGTTCGCACGCCTGCCTATCACCTCGAAATTCCGCGATGGCATCGGCAAGCATTTCCTGAAAGAGGCGGCCGAAAGTTATTTCGATCACGACTTCGTGTTCCGTCCCAAAACCATGCCGACGCTGCCGATTGGCGAGTGGATCAAGGGCCCGCTTCACCAGTGGGCGCGAGAGACCCTGGCGCTGCCTGACGGCGGACGATTTGACCAGAACGAGTTGCAAGTGATGCTTGAAGAGCACCGCAGTGGCCTGCACAACCACACCAAACAATTGCGCACCCTCCTGATGACCAAGCTCTGGCTGCAGGAATTCTTCCCACAACAGCAATAACAGGCGGAGACTGCAGCATGGCTGACTTTGATTACTATTTGGCCCAGTTCGTCGATATTCACGGCAGGCCGAAAGCCAAGCTGGTGCCGGCCAGGCATAAAGACATGATTTTTGGCGCTGGTGCAGGCTTTGCCGGCTTTGCGATTGCCGGCATGGGCATGGGACCCCACGGCCAGGAGTTCATGGCGATTGGTGATCCCAAGGATGTGCGTCCGGTGCCCTGGATGCCTGGTACGGCAGTCGTGACCTGTGACGGCCACGTCCAGGGCAAACCACATGCGCTGGATTCGCGTGTCATCGCCAAAAAAGCGCTTGCAGATTTTCGGGAAGTAACGGGTCTTGAGTTTTATTCTGGCCTGGAGCCGGAGTTCTTTCTGTTGCGCAAGGATGATGCGGGCAGTTATGTGGTCGCCACCGAATCTGAATCCCTGGACAAGCCTTGCTACGACTTCCGACACCTGTCGTCCATCTCTGCCTTCCTGATGGAGCTGCGCGAAACACTGGATACCGCCGGTATCGATGTTTACCAGATTGACCATGAAGACGCGAACGGCCAGTTCGAGATGAATTTCACGTATGCAGATGGGCTGCGTACCGCTGATAACCTGACGTATTTCAAGATGGCCGCCCAGGCCATTGCAAAAAAACACGGCATGTTGTGCTCCTTCATGCCCAAGCCTTTCATTGAGCGCTCGGGTAGCGGCCTGCACATGCACATGTCGGCGGGCAAGAAGTTCGGCCACAACGCGTTTGAAGATGTATCCGATAAACGCGGTCTGTGTCTGAGCCCCATGGCTTACCACTTTCTCGGTGGTCTGATTGCACACGCGCGTGGCCTGACCGCCATTGCTGCCCCTTGCGTTAATTCCTACAAGCGCCTTGTTTCCCGCGGTTCGCGCTCAGGCGCCACATGGGCGCCCGTCAACATCGCCTACGGCAACAACAACCGTACGGCGTTTGTGCGTGGTCCAGGCGGTCGTATTGAGCTCCGTGTGCCCGATGCGGCAGCCAACCCCTATCTGCTAACCGCCGCGATCATTCATGCAGGCCTCGACGGCATTCGCCGCAAGTTGGATCCCGGTGAACCTTGCAATGAAAACCTCTACACGCTGAACCGCGACGAGCTGGACAAGCGTGGCATCAAGCGACTGCCTTCTTCGCTGACTGACGCGCTGGACGCGCTGGAGTCGGACGACGCCTTGTGCAAAGGTTTGGGCGAGGCCTTTGTGCAGGAGTTCGCGCAGGTCAAGCGTACAGAGAGCGACGAGCTGCTGCTCAGCGTGTCACCGGCCGAATTCCGCCGTTACGTTGACTTTTTCTAGGCACCTCGCACGTCGGGCAGCCACGCGCGCGACCTGACTTCCCGCATATGAAAACTGTCCTGTTTGTGACCTACGGCAGCGGGCATGTACGCATGGTTGTGCCCGTGGCCCTCGCGCTTGCAAAAAGTGGTCTGGCGCGTCCGTTGGTGCTGGCATTGACGACTGCGGCGCCAGTCGTCAGGGCTGCCGGCCTGGAACTTCTGCAATTCAAGGATTTTTTGACGGTTGAAGATGCGCCGGCTCTTGCTTATGGGCGGCGCTTGCTGGCCGACCTGAAGGGCCCCGTGGCCGAGCTGGAAGAAAGCGTGGCTTACCTGGGCCTGTGTTATGCCGAACTTGTTCAGGATGTTGGCGAGACAGAAGCTGCGCGGCTTTATCAGAGGGAAGGGCGACAGGCGTTTCTCCCATTGAGAACGCTTGAACGCATTGTCCGGAAAATAGCCCCTGCGCTTCTGGTCGCCACCAATTCACCGCGCGCTGAACGCGCAGCAGTTTCGGCAGCTCGAACATTGGGCTTGCCTTCCGTGTGCATGGTGGACCTTTTTTGCCTGGATGAGGTGAAGTGGATAGGAGATACCCGCTACGCGGACCGGGTATGTGTGCTCAATGAGTCGGTTAGGCAGTTTCTTGTGGAGGCCGGGCGTGGTGACGGGCAGGTCGTTGTGACGGGTAATCCCGCCTTCGATACGCTTGGCGATCCTGCCCATGCAGCGGAAGGCCTTCTTTTGAGGCTGGACAGGAAGTGGGATGGCAAATACGTGTTGATGTGGCCCACCCAGGTCGAGCCCGCTTATCACCCATTCAATGGCCAGCCGGGCGATGTCAACCTGCCTGGGCGGGCGCTGGCGAGCGTTATCAAGTGGGTTTTATCCCGTGATGATTGCGTGCTTTGCATCCGGCCTCGCGCTGGTGAGGACCTTCCGGTCGTGCCGTCTGACCCGCGTATCGTCTTTGCCGGACAGGAGACCAGTCTGTCCGTCTTGTTGCAGGCCGTCGATCTTGTTGTGACGCTGAATTCCACGGTGGGTCTTGAAGGCCACCTGGCCGGGACGGTCTTGGTGCAGGTACTTGGATCGGTGTTTGACGATGCCATGCCCTTGAAACGTTACGGTATTGCTGATGAGGCTGTCCCGGAGGCGGACATAGGTGCCGCGCTTGATCGTCGCGTTCATCAGCCACGTCGCCAGCCGGAACAAGTTCACGCGAACGCGACCTGCCGGGTGCTCGACGTCGTCCGCGCATTCCTATAATCAGGTTATGCAGTTGCGGTGAGTCCGCAGCGCGCCCCAGCCAAACCTTCCGGACGTCCATGTCACTCATCAAGAATCCCTCGCCTGTTGACCTCAGCATTTTTTCCGCAAGTGATGATGACGCGCTGGTCAAATACGGCTTGCCCCGTTATGTGCATTTCTGCAAGAAGTGCGTGATTTCAAATCAGCGTCCGAATTCGGCGGTCGAATACCAGCATACCAAGGACAGCAAAAAAGCGACCATTGCTTTTAATGAAGACGGTATTTGTGATGCTTGCCTGTTTGCAGAGCAGAAGCACAACACGATTGACTGGAAGACGCGTGAAGATCAACTAGCAGCGTTGTGCGACAAATTTCGCAGCAAATCCGGTTACGACTGCCTTTTACCCGGATCAGGTGGCAAGGACAGCTTCTACGCCTCACACATTCTCAAGACCCGTTTCAACATGCACCCCCTGACGGTGACATGGGCTCCTCATGTTTACACCGAGTGGGGATGGAAGAACTTTGAGTCGTGGCTACATGCAGGCTTTGACAACTACCTCATGACCCCGAACGGGCGTGTGCATCGCCTGCTGACCCGGCTTGCGGTGGACAACCTTTTTCATCCTTTTCAGGCTTTCATGTTCGGCCAGAAGTCATTGGCTCCCAAGATGGCCATACTGCATGACATTCCGCTGGTCATTTACGGTGAAAACGAGGCCGAGTACGGCAACCCTATCGGCGACACCAACAGTGCCAAGCGCGACTGGTCTTATTTCACCTCGAACGACAAGTCGAAGATTCATCTGGGCGGGACGCCCATCCAGAGCCTGTACGACGATTTCGGCGTGGAAGAGCAGGACCTGCTTCCTTATCTGCCCGCCGACCCAGTTCAGATTGAGAAGAAGCAGATAGAGGTGCACTATCTGGGCTATTACCTGAAATGGCATCCGCAGAGTTGCTATTACTACGCGGTTGAGCATGGCGGTTTTGAGGCATCGCCCGAGCGGACCCCGGGTACGTACAGCAAATACAACAGTATTGATGACCGCATAGACGACTTCCACTACTACACCACCTTCACCAAATTTGGTATTGGCCGTGCGACTTACGATGCCGCGCAGGAAATCCGATCCAGGGACATCAATCGGGACGAAGGTGTGGCCCTGGTCAAACGTTATGACGGTGAGTTTCCGGAGCGTTTTGCCGATGAGATATTCCGCTACCTCAGCATCCCTGCGAAGGAGTTCCCGAAAGCCCACAAGATGTTTGAGAGTCCCACCCTGGACCGGGACTATTTCAGCCGCCTGACCGATAACTTCAGGTCGCCCCATCTATGGAAGCACGAAGACGGGCAGTGGAAACTGCGGCACGCCGTCTTCAACACGCCAAACTGATAACAGATGGCAGGCTTGCGCATCATCCCGCGTCTCGATGTCAAGGGCGCCAACCTCATCAAGGGCATACGTCTTGAAGGCCTGCGTGTAGTGGGCGACCCCCATGAGTTTGCGCTGAAATACTATGCGCAAGGGGCGGACGAGATCATCTTCATGGACATTGTTGCCAGCCTTTATCAGCGCAACAACCTGACCGACATCATTCAGCGCGCTGCCGACCAGATTTATATTCCCATCACGGTGGGTGGTGGAATCCGTTCCATTGATGATGTCCACACCATGCTGCGCTCAGGCGCAGACAAGGTCGCCATCAATACGGCGGCAATTGCCCGTCCCGAGTTGATTTCCGAGGTTTCAAACCGCTACGGCTCTCAGTGCATGGTTCTTTCGGTCGAGGCCAAGCGCACGAGTCCGGGAAGATGGGAGGCCTACACAGACAATGGACGTGAGCATACCGGTCTTGATGTCGTCGACTGGATCGCCCGCGCTGTCAGTCTTGGTGCGGGCGAAGTGCTGGTGACTGCAGTTGACCAGGAGGGAACCCGCAAGGGGCTCGATATCGAATTGGTGCGTGCCGTGAACGCACGGGTCAATGTACCCGTCATCGCCAGTGGTGGTTTTGGTGACCCTGCTGATTTGAAGCGGGCCAGCGACGTAGGTACGTCTGCTATTGCCGTTGCGGATGCATTGCACTGGCAGCGGACGACGGTTGGCGAGATCAAGCAGCAGGCAAGGCAGTCCGGGTTGGAGGTCAGGCTGTGAAAGCCGTCGCTGCTAAACCCGTAATGGTGATTGATTACGGCATTGGCAATCTACTCAACGTGGTGAGGGCGTTGCGGCACTGCGGAGCGGAAGTGACAGTGGTCGACCAGGCTTCCCAAGTGACTGTGATGCCCGACAGGCTTGTGCTTCCTGGCGTTGGTGCTTTTGCAGATGGCATGACGGAACTGAAAAACCGTGGTTTTGACGACATGGTCAAAGCCTATGCTATGACCGAGCGTCCTTTTTTGGGAATCTGCGTTGGCGCCCAGATGCTTTTTGATGTCGGTGAAGAGTTTGGTGAGCATAATGGCCTTGGCTTGATACCGGGCCGTGTCATGCCTGTCGCCGCCAAAGGGGTGGGCGGCGAACCCCATCGTATTCCTCACATTGGTTGGAGTGCGCTTGAATTGCCCGCTGCCCGCGCATCCTGGGACAAGACTGTCCTCAACCAGGTCAATCCCGGCGAACCCATGTACTTTGTACATTCCTTTGCGCCTGTACCTGACAACGAGGAGCACAGGCTGGCGGACACCTACTACGATGGCGTACGTATTTGTGCCGCAGTGGCGCGCGGCTCCATCTATGGGTGCCAGTTTCATCCAGAGCGCAGTGCCGCGCATGGCCTGACCATTCTTTCCGGGTTTCTGGAGCTTTAGTGTCCATGCGTGTCCTTGTCACTGGACGCGGTTCCATCGCCAAAAGGCATGTGCGCCACCTGAGGTCGCTTATTCCCGGGGTGGACATCGCCGTCATTTCCGGGACTGGGGAGATTGACCCGATTTTGGGTCCCTGCAGGTTATTTGGCAGGATTGATGAAGGCTTTGCCTGGCGACCCGATGCAGTGGTGATCGCAGGCATTTCCTCCCGGCATTCATCCGAGCTTGTCCTGTGTCTTGAGCGCGGACTTCCCTGTCTGGCGGAAAAACCTCTGGTCACGGACAGGGGGCAACTGCGGCAGCTATGCGAGTTGGCCGGTAAAACTACTCCTTTGCCCGCTATTTTGGTGGGGTGTAATCTTCGTTACCTTCCTGCCCTTTCAAAGCTTCGCAGTGCGTTGGCGCGTGATACCTCATGCCGTGTTCTGCGGGCTCATCTGGAGGTAGGGCAGGAGTTGACCCAATGGAGGCCAGGCCGTGATCTGAAGGACAATTACAGCGCTTTCGCTTCGCAGGGTGGCGGTGTGGTTTTTGATCTTGTGCATGAGATCGACATGGCGCAGTGGCTGTTGGGGCCTCTGGCCGTGCAGGCGTCGGTTGGTGGACATTTGAGTTCATTGCCAATTGAATCGAATGATGTTCATGTGGCCTTGCTAAAAACATTACAAGGGGCGCCCGTTCTTGTCAGCCTTGACTATGTCTCCCAATTGCCTGTCAGGAGATATGCGCTGGTAACGACATCGGGAACCTTTATCGTTGACCTGATACAGAAGGTCATCACGCTTGAGACGCGCGACGGACGTCGTGTCCTCAATGACAAGGCTGAGGATTTCGACATCGCACAAACTTATCAATTGCAAATGACGGACTGGCTCGCAGCCATCGCCAATCCTGCGCACGAACTGGTTTCATCGCTGGCTGATGGTGTTAAAACTGCGGGGCTGATGCTGGATATATATGAGGCGACAGCGTGAACATCATCACCATTTGCGCAAGAGGCGGATCTGCGGGTGTGCCGGGAAAGAATATCCGCATGCTTTGCGGAAAACCCCTGATCGCGTGGACTATCGGCCAGGCCTTTGATGCCGCCATCGCTGATGAGGTCTTCGTGTCGACCGACAGCGAAGATATTGCCACAGTGGCACGGGACGCGGGTGCCCGGGTGCCTTTTTTGCGTCCCCCTGAACTTGCGACAGCTACAGCAGGCAAGTTGCCGGTCATCCAGCACCTGGTTGAGTGGGTGGAGCAACATCGTGGGCCGGTGACGTCCATCGTCGACCTTGACCCTACGTCACCGTTACGGGCTGTTGCCGACATTCAGACATGCTTCGATATGCTGGACGATGAAACCGATGTGGTGATCACCGGCTATGAGGCAGACAAAAATCCCTACTTCAACATGGTTGAGCGCAAGCCAAACGGGTTTTTCGAGCGCGTTTGCCCACCAGTGAGTGAGGTCCTGGGGCGGCAATCTGCGCCTCCTGTGTATGCCATGAACGCCTCGATTTATGCATGGCATCGCCATACACTGACATCATCCTTATGGGATGCACCAAGAATCAGATTGCATGCGATGCCGAGGGAGCGATCCATTGACATTGACCATCCCATTGATTTTGACCTGGTCGAACTGCTGATGAAAAAAAGAGGATTTGCATGAAAGACGCCTTTTCCCTGGACGGCAAGGTTGTTGTTCTGAGCGGGGCCGCGGGCATCATAGGCTCCCAGGTGGTGAAGGCTTTTGTTGAAGCCGGTGCGCGCGTTTTTGCACTGGATCGTGATGCAGGACTCCTTGAGGAACGGCTCGGTGCTTCCCACGCGTCAATGATTACCTGCATTGCAGATGTTGCCAATCGTGACTCACTGGTGCAGGCGCATGCACTGCTGGAATCACAATGGGGACCTGTAGACGCGCTGCTTAACAACGCGGCAACCAAATCCGAAAACTTTTTCGAACCTTTTGAAACATTCCCGGTGAACGAGTGGAATGAGGTGATGTCGGTGAATCTGACGGGTGCGATGCTTTGCGCCCAGGTTTTTGGCAGCCCCATGGCGAGGCGCGGTTCGGGAAGTATTGTGAACACGCTGTCCATTTATGGCATCGTCGCTCCTGATCAGCGAATTTACGAAGGCTCTGAATATCTTGGGCGTGCGATCAATACACCGGCCATCTATGCCGCGAGCAAGGCTGGGTTATGGGGTCTGACAAAATATCTTGCAGCATATTGGGGTCATCGCGGTGTGCGTGTGAATGCCATTACCCCTGGTGGTGTTTTCAGTGGCCAGAACGATACGTTTGTCGAGAACTATTCGAGCCGTACGCCTCTCGGGCGCATGGCAGAAGCACAAGACATGGTTCAGGCCATGCGTTACCTGACCAGTGACGCCGCCAAATATGTGACTGGTCACAATCTGGTTGTTGATGGCGGGTGGACTGTATGGTGAATGGTCAACCAGTCTTTGTGATTGCCGAGGCGGGAGTAAATCACAACGGCGATCTTTTGCTGGCGCTGCGGCTGTGTGATGCAGCCAAAAGCGCAGGCGCCGACGCCGTGAAATTCCAGACTTTTCGTGCAGAAGACCTGGTGGTGCGGGGCGCCCCGACGGCGAAGTACCAGGAGCGTCAGACGGGCGCTCAGGACCAGTTCCTAATGCTTGAGAAGCTGGAGCTCTCGCAGGGCCAACATGAGCTGATCAAGGCTCACTGTGATGCGATAGGGATTGAATTTTTCTCAACGCCGTTTTCAGTGACTGCCGTCGACATGCTGGTCGGGCTTGGTGTGCGACGGCTCAAACTGTCATCCGGTGAGCTGACGCATCGCGCGCTTGTGGAGCACGCTGCTGCCACCCGTTTGCCGCTCCTGATGTCTACCGGCATGGGCACTATGGAGGAAATCCGGGAAGCCATCGGATGGATCCAGGCATCGCGAGGCAATCTAAATGATGTTGTTGTCCTTCATTGCACGTCGGCATATCCGGCGCCTGATGGCACACTCAATTTGCAGGCCATGGTCAGCATGGCCAGAGATACGGGTCTGGCCACAGGTTATTCGGATCACAGCTTGGGAATTGAAGCGCCTCTGGCTGCTGTAGCCCTGGGTGCCAGTGTGATCGAGAAACATTTGACGCTTGACCGCCATATGCCCGGGCCTGATCACAGCGCCTCTCTTGAGCCCGGCGAGTTTGCGCAAATGGTCAGCGGCATACGGCGCGTCAGCGCCATGCTGGGTGACGGGGTCAAGGCTCCGCTTCCAGAAGAATTGGATACGGCCCGTGTTGCCAGGCGCAGCGTGATGGCTGCAATGGATATTGCCGCCGGTGAAGTCATCACTGCAGAAAAACTTGTTTGTCGCCGGCCAGCTACCGGGATTGAGCCCCGCTATCTTTCGGATTTGCCGGGCCGTCAGGCGGCTATTGCCATTGCTGCTGGTTCCGCGTTGCAGTGGAGTCTGCTGGTTGAACGCCCTGTACCCTGAATCCGATGAACAAGGTAATGCGCAAGATCATCTATCTGAGCGGCACGCGCGCGGATTTCGGACTCATGAATTCCACGCTCCAGCGATTGGCCTCTATCGCCGATTTGAGCGTCGCGGTAACCGGTATGCATCTTGAAACTGATTTTGGCCATACCGTGGACGAGATTCGTGCAGCATCGTTGCGTATCTGTGGAGAGATACCAACCGACGTCGCAAGCCGGACGCCAGAGGGTATGTCGGCCAGCGTGGGGCAGTGTATTTTGGGCGTGACCGAGATTCTGCAAAAGGAAAAGCCAGACATCCTTTTGCTTCTGGGGGATCGGGGGGAAATGCTTGCAGGGGCAATTGCCGCCTTGCATCTGGGTGTGGTCTGCGTACATATCCATGGGGGCGAGCGTTCGGGAACTGTTGACGAGCCGGTGCGTCATGCCATCAGCAAACTCAGCCATTACCATCTGGTCGCAACCCAGGAGTCCCGTGATCGGCTGGTCCGTATGGGCGAAGCTCCCTGGCGCATACAGGTGACGGGTGCGCCTGGTCTGGATGGCATCGCCAAGGATGCTGATCTTCCTCTGGCTGATTGCCTGCAGGCTTTGGAGCTGACCAAGCCGACGTTCATACTGGTGATCTTCCACCCCGTTGTCCAGCAGTCTGGCGATGCCCATGTCCAAACGCTGGCTATTTTGCGTGCCTTGCAGCGAATCGGTTTGCCGGTTGTCTGGCTTGAGCCAAACTCGGATGCCGGATCGCGTGACATCCAGCGGGCACTGTCGGAGGTGGCGTTGCCAGAAGGCTCCAGCCGCGTCCGGCATATTGCAAGACCACTGTTTTGTGCGGCCATGAAACATTGTGCGGTGATGGTTGGCAACTCTTCTGCGGGCATCATTGAGGCTGCATCGTTCGGGACACCTGTGGTCAATATTGGCGACCGGCAGAAGCTTCGGGAGAGAAACAGCAACGTGCAGGATGTTGATCCGGAGGTTGATCTTGTCCAGGCTGCGATTCAGCAGGCAATATTGCATGGAAGGTGGCCATGTAACAATAGATTTGGCGATGGGTCTGCCGGCCCTCGTATTTCAGCCAGTTTGATGGCGATATCGCTGGACCCATCCGTATTTGAAAAAACCAACACTTATTGATTTTCTGGATTCTTCTGTCTTGCCAATGAGCCTGCTTTTGCCTTATCCCCCTTCCGGCCCGCTGATGATTTTCGGTGCGGGCGGTCATGGGCGCGTTGTGGCAGATTCCGCCTTGCTTATGGGCGGATGGAGCGAGGTTCTTGCTTCTGACCGAAACCCCGATTCGTGCAAAGGGGAGTTGTTGGCGGGTGTATCCTTGCGGCCGCCGCCCGAAACGCCTTTGTCTGAAAGCATGACGATGCATATTGCAATCGGCAATAATTTTGCGCGTCAGCAGGAGGCTGAATTCTGGGGCTATGACTGTTTGGCGTCCGTTGTACATCCTGCCGCGGTAGTTTCTTCTTTCAGCAAGGTCGGTACTGGATGTTTTGTAGCCGCAGGCGCCGTTGTGGGCCCTGCAGCAAGTCTTGGCGCGGGCGTCATTGTTAACCATGGCGCAGTGGTTGACCATGATGTGGAGGTCGGTGCGTTTTCCCATATCGCACCAAATGCGGCTTTGGGCGGACATGTGAAGACGGGAAAGCGGGTTCTGGTTGGCGCAGGCGCCGTGATTCTGCCACTGAAGGTCATCGGGGATGACGTCACTATCGGTGCGGGTACGGTGGTGAACCGGGATTTGCTGGAGCCGGGCGTTTATGCAGGGATTCCGGTGAGGAAGATTCAATGAGTTTTGCTGATCTGGGCACGTTGTGTGTTTCGCCCGAATTGACTTTGAGGGATGCCTTGCTGCGCATGGACCAGACCGCGCGTGGCATTTTGCTGATTGTCGGAGTGGATGGCGTGCTGGCGCGTACGCTCACTGACGGGGATTTGCGCCGCGCCATTCTCAATCATGCAGGGGATGACTTTCTCCTTGGTAAATTACCGTGCACCCAATCTGTGACCGTGAATGAGGATGCAGACGCTGCGCGAGTGTTGCAGTTGATGGACTTGCATCAAATCGATCACATTCCTGTTCTTGACTCTGGTGGACGGCCAGTTGACGTGATCTTCCGCCGTGAGTTGTCCCAGCGTACTTGGCTGTCCTCGCCTCATCTTGGAGAGGAAGAGACGGCTTTTGTTGAAGAAGCATTTAGAACAAACTGGATTGCGCCGCTCGGCCCTCATGTCAATGCGTTTGAGGCTGAACTGGCTGCGCATGTGGGTGTAGGTCATGCCGCTGCAGTCAGTTCCGGTACGGCCGCCATCCATCTCGGCCTGCTTCTGCTTGGCGTCAAGCCTGGCGATACCGTTTTTTGTTCCTCCCTGACTTTTGTCGGAAGTTGCAATCCAATTCTGTATTGTGGTGCGAGGCCGGTATTTATTGACTCGGAGCCTTCCACCTGGAATATGTCTCCAGCCGCCCTGGAACGTGCATTTGAATGGGCCAAGCGTGAAAACCGCATGCCTTCGTGCGTGATTCTGGTGAACCTGTATGGACAAAGTGCGGACATGGATTTACTGATACCGATCTGTGATCGTTACGGTGTGCCGGTGCTGGAAGATGCTGCCGAATCTTTGGGTGCGGAATACAAGGGCAGGGCCAGCGGAGTGTTTGGCCGGTTGGCCGTTTATTCATTTAACGGCAACAAGATCATCACGACGTCCGGCGGCGGCATGCTGGTTGCCGATGACCCGGATCTGGTCGCGCGTGCCCGCAAGCTGTCTACCCAGGCCAGGGAGCCGGCGCCGCACTATGAACACGTTGAGGTCGGATTCAATTACCGAATGAGCAATGTACTTGCCGGCATTGGACGCGGCCAGTTGAGGGTGCTGAAACAGCGGGTGGTGCAGCGCCGCCGCGTTTTCGAGCGTTATGCAGAAGCGCTAGCTGACATGAACCAAATCCAGTGGATGCCAGAGCCCGAAGGTTATCGTTCGACGCGTTGGTTGACCTGCTTCACACTGGATGGACCAGACTCCAGCCAGGGCTGCCGGCAACTGATGAATTCTCTGGAGCGGCACCTCATTGAGGCAAGACCTGTGTGGAAACCCATGCACTTGCAGAAGCTCTTTGACGGTGCACCGTATTTCCCCCACGAGCCTGGCATGGATGTGTCAGAGAAGCTTTTTCGGTCTGGTATCTGCCTTCCTTCGGGCTCCAACATGAGCGAGATCGAACAGGACCGAGTGATTGATCATTTGAGAAATGCGATAAGTACATTGGAGGACCATCGTGCGTCTGCGTAAAGAGGTTTTGCCGCTCTGGGGCATAGATTTGTTATTGGTGGGTGCGGCGTGGTGGGGTTCCTTCTGGCTGCGGTTTAACTTTGAAATTCCGGAGACCTTTGAGACGCTGATCATTCTCAGTGGCCCCTGGATACTTGTGTGCTACACCGCCGGACTGGGGATGACGCGGGTTTACAGGCAGGTGTGGCGGTACATTGGTCTGCCTGAGTTGCGACAACTGACGGGCGGTGTATTGCTCGCAAGTTTGCTGTCGGCCGCTATCGTGTTGATGATGCGCTACCCCTTCTTCCCGCGGTCGGTGCTTTTATTGCATCCATTGATTGCACTGGTCTTGCTGAGTGCGGTGCGCGCAGGATGGCGAACACTTAAAGAGCACAACGCGCCAGCCGATGGTTCCAAGCCTTTGTTGATCGTCGGCTCGCTCCGCGAAGCGACCGATGCCCTGCGCGCTATCAAGGGTTCAACGCAATGGCATTGCGTAGGAATAGTTTCTCCCATTCCCGCCGAACTTGGAACTTACCTCAACCAGGTTCCTGTGTTGGGATCCCCTGCTTCTGTTATTTCGGTTGCACAGGCCACCGGGGCTTCGACCGCCTTGGTTGCGAGCCCGCCAGGGTCGGATGAACGCCGTGCTGTTCTTCTCCAATCAGGACAGGCTGGCTTGACCTTGATGACCATGCCTAGACCTGATGAGTGGCTGAGGGCGGACAGCAGCAGTCCCCGAAAAATAGAGCTTGAGGACTTGCTGGGACGTCAGGCTGTGGATCTAGATATGCGCGGACTCGCCGAGCTGTTCTCCGGGCGGACTGTTCTTGTCTCCGGTGCCGGAGGATCAATAGGATCAGAGCTCTGCCGTCAAATTGCACGTTTGGGCGTTGCCTGTCTGGTGTGTGTGGACTCGTCGGAAATTGCGATTTACAAACTTGAGCAGGAATTGCGCGAAACCCATCCGCAAATGAAGGGCCTGTATTACACCGCCAACATTCGTGAAGAAGATCGCTTGCGCGCTATCGCGATGCGATACAAACCTTCCGTATTTTTTCATGCGGCAGCCTACAAACATGTGCCGTTGATGGAGTCCCACAATGAGATCGAGGCGATCCGCACCAATATTCTGGGAACCCTTCATACGGCGCGAATTGCCGGTGAATGCGGAGCCCAGAAATTTGTACAGGTATCAACTGACAAGGCCGTGAATCCGACAAACATCATGGGTGCGACCAAGCGCATGGCCGAGCTTGTCGTGCAAAGTGTCGCGCTCGAATACACCGCCACGGAGTTCGTATCAGTACGATTTGGAAATGTGCTGGGCTCAAGTGGATCGGTTGTCCCGCTTTTTACCGATCAAATCGCAAAGGGTGGACCGATCACGGTGACGCATCCGGATATCGTTCGCTATTTCATGACTATTCCGGAGGCGGCCAAGCTTGTCCTGCAGGCAGGACTCATGGGTAAAAGCGGCCAGATTTTTGTTCTGGATATGGGTGATCCGGTAAAGATCGCCGATCTTGCACGCATGATGATTCGGCTGTCCGGCAAGACAGAGCAGGAAATCCCGCTCGCCTTCACGGGCCTGCGTCCTGGTGAAAAACTTTTCGAGGAACTCCTCGCCGACGACGAAACGACCGAGCCTACGCCGCATCCCAAGCTGCGGGTGGCCAAGACGTCAGGTGTGCAGGCGGTGCAAATACGGGGCGTGCAGGACTGGATTGAGTCGGCCGGACCAGCCCCCTCAAGCAGCGATGTCCGAACATGGTTGACGGGCCATTTGCCCGAGTACAAATCGCAAGCCTGATTGCCGCTTGGCTATTGCCGCCTGGTCAAAGGGCAATGCCGGTTCTTTCGAGAATATCGCTGACCAGTTCCAGCCTGACCAGTGGGTTGTCAAGTTCCATTAATCGCTGCTTCAGTTCAAGTGGTATGGGCAGCAATTCACACCAGCGATTCGCAACCCACCCGCAATCGTCGAGTTGATAGGGCGGCAGCACTGGCATTTGCGCGTTGGGCACTTCCCGTTGCTGCAGGCTTTTGATCAGTTTCCCCAGCGCATTAGCGCAAGCTTGCAGGTCTTCAGGGATCTTGATGCGGTGATCATCTGCAAGCCTCGTGACATCTGCAATCCATAGGCCATGCTTCAGCTTTTCCCGGTTTGAGATCTCAAACCGTTGCGCACCTTCGCAGCGGATCACCATCAGGCCTGGTTGCGGCACAGAAAACTCTGTGATGGTGGCGAGGGTTCCCACCGCGTTGAAGTCCTCTTGTGCAAAACCATTACTACCTGTCTTGCCGGTTGTGTCAGCCTTGCGGACTTCGGAGCCTTGGGTCAGGGATACCACCCCAAAAGGGGCGCCGTTCCTGTGACATTTGCCGATCATGTCGAGGTAACGGACCTCAAAAATCCGCAGTGGCAACAAGCCTCCGGGGTAAAGAACCGTTCCCAGCGGAAACAGCGGAAGCGAAAATAGTGTCAGGGCTTCAGACATCGGAACATGCCTCTGGTAAACATGCCAACATCATCCCACGAAGCTGTTGCCCTGCGCTCTCATGTAATTTCTGCTGGAGATACCGAGGAGCCCTAAATACAGTACTTGAGTACTGATTTCATTCCACAGCATCTGCCGGTTGCTTCAAAAGCATGGCCAATGAACCTGCAACGGTTTTGCGGAGTTCGCGCCGGTCGCAAATAAAGTCGATGGCGCCCTTGGTTTGCAGAAACTCCGCACGCTGGAAGCCTTCGGGCAAGGTAACCCTCACGGTGGATTCAATCACGCGAGGCCCGGCAAACCCGATCAATGCCTTGGGTTCGGCAATGACGATGTCACCTACGAACGCAAAGCCTGCGCTGACACCGCCCATGGTCGGGTCTGTCAACACGCTGATGTAGGGCAGCCCCTTTTTTGCCAGGCGCGTCAGTGCCGCGTTGGTCTTGGCCATTTGCATCAGGCTGAGCAGACCCTCCTGCATGCGCGCGCCACCTGTGGCCGTGAAGCATATGAAAGGAACTTTTTGTTCGATGGCTGCATGCACCCCGCGTACAAAACGTTCTCCAACGACGCTGCCCATGCTGCCGCCCATGAAGTCAAATTCAAAACAGCAAGCTACCACGCCAATGCTGTGAACTGCACCGCCCATGACGACAAGCGCATCGGTTTCTCCCGTGGTTTCAAGCGCTTCTTTTAGCCGCTCCGGGTATTTGCGGCTGTCCTTGAACTTGAGCGCATCGACAGGGAGGACTTCCTGACCAAGTTCATAGCGGCCTTCAGGATCCAGAAAGTTGTCCAGTCGCGCGCGAGCGCCGATGCGGTGGTGATGGCTGCACTGCGGACAAACGTTCTGGTTCTTCTCCAGGTCGGTTTTGTACAGTACTGCTTCGCAACTCGGGCATTTGATCCACAAACCTTCGGGAACGCTACGGCGCTCGGTAGGGTCAGTGGGAGTGATCTTCGGAGGAAGGAGTTTTTCTAGCCAGGACATGAAGTCATTCCTTGTTTATTGGCGCCAGCCTGCTTTTGAGTCTGTAAGCTGGGCTAAAAGCTCAATTATGCGCTGGCTCCGGGGGCTGTTGGTCAACTTGGTTTCAGCCCAGTGCAGCCCGAATGTCCGCCAGGAAAGTGCGTGCGACCGATGCCACTTTGTCCCTGGGTTCATTCTCAATCAGCTGGATGATTTTGCTGCCGATGATGACTGCGTCGGCCACTCCGCTTATCGTCTTGGCTGTGGCCGCATCGCGTATACCAAAACCTACGCCCACCGGGACGCTCACATGCTGGCGTATGCGCGGCAACATGGCCTCCACCGCGCCAATATCCAGCGCGCCCGATCCCGTGACACCCTTAAGTGATACGTAATAGACATAGCCGCTTGCGACACCGGCCACCTGCTTCATGCGGGCGTCTGTACTGGTGGGTGCAAGAAGAAAAATCAGGTCCATGTTGTGTGCACGCAGCCTGGCAGCGAACGCAACGCATTCTTCGGGTGGATAGTCAACGACAAGCATGCCATCTACTCCGGCTTTAGATGCATCATTGATAAACGCACTTTCAGCAGTACTGCCGCCATGCTTTATGTCATAGCGCTCTATCGGGTTGGCATAACCCATCAACACGACAGGCGTTTTGTCGTCCCTGGTCCTGAAGATGCGGACCATCTCCAGGACCTGAGCCAGACCAACGCCGCTGGCCAACGCCTGCTCTCCGGCTTTTTGAATGACGGGACCATCTGCACTGGGATCAGAAAAAGGCACGCCAAGTTCAATGACATCGGCACCGCCTTCGACCATGCCGTGCATGAGTTCGGGCGTTATGTCGGCATACGGGAAACCTGCAGTGACGAACGGGATCAGGGCCTTGCGGCCTTCGCTGGCGAGTTTCTCGAATACTGGGGCAATTCGGCTCATGATTTGTTTCCAGTGGCGGCGCCACCTTTGACGGACAGCCCGCGCATGGATGGCCGGTCGTAAAAATCTGCGCCAGACAAATCAGCGACGGTACCAATGTCCTTGTCACCGCGCCCTGACAGGTTGACCAGAATGCTCTGGTCGCTGCGCATTGTTTTGGCCAGCTTCATGGCATGAGCCACGGCATGGCTGGACTCCAGTGCTGGAATGATGCCTTCCGTGCGGCACAGGTAGTGAAACGCGCTAAGCGCTTCCTCGTCGGTGATACCCACATATTCAGCGCGACCGATGTCCTTGAGGAAGGCGTGTTCGGGGCCTACGCCCGGGTAGTCCAGACCGGCGCTGATGCTGTGTGTCTCTGTCACCTGGCCATCTTCATTTTGCAGGACGTAGGTACGGTTGCCGTGCAGTACACCAGGCAATCCGCGCTGCAAGGATGCTGAATGCTTGCCGCTGTCCATACCTTCTCCGGCAGCCTCGACGCCGATCAGTCGGGTGTTTTCATAGGCAATGTAGGGATGAAAAATACCCATGGCATTGCTTCCCCCGCCCACGCACGCAATCACCGCATCTGGCTGACCGCCAGTGAACTCCGGCATTTGCGTGATGCACTCGGTTCCGATGACGCTCTGGAAATCACGGACCATCATGGGGTAGGGGTGAGGACCTGCAACCGTGCCAATGATGTAGAACGTATTGTCGACATTGGCTACCCAGTCGCGCATGGCTTCATTGAGCGCATCTTTCAGTGTCTTGCTGCCGCTTTCAACCGGCACCACAGTCGCACCCAGCAGGTTCATGCGATAGACATTGGGGCTCTGGCGCTTGACGTCCTCGCTGCCCATGTAGACCACGCACTCCAGACCGTAACGAGCGCAGATGGTCGCCGTAGCCACGCCGTGTTGGCCGGCGCCAGTTTCGGCAATCACCCTGGGCTTGCCCATGCGTCTTGCAAGCATGGCCTGGCCTATGGTGTTGTTGATCTTGTGGGCACCGGTGTGGTTGAGGTCTTCGCGCTTGAGGTAAATCTGCGCGCCGCCCTGTTCACGGCTCATGCGCGCTGCATGATAAATCGGTGACGGACGGCCTACAAAGTGCTTGAGTTCCGATTGAAACTCGGCAAGAAATTCCGGGTCGTTGTGGTATCTGGCGTAAGCTGTTTTGAGTTCATTGAGAGCGTGGGTCAATGTTTCTGAAACAAAACTGCCGCCGTAAATGCCGAAGTGACCTGATACGTCAGGTTGGTGATAGTCGTACATGAGGGCTGTTCTTTGCAAATTGTTCGTCCGCAGTACGCACTGCTGCGATGAACTGGTTGATTTTGTCGGCGCTTTTGATTCCTTTTGAAATCTCGACGCCCGAGCTGACATCAACGGCCAGCGTTTTACAACGCGGCCTGACTTGCAAAATGCCATCGGTCACATTTGCAGGTGTGAGTCCACCAGACAAAACGAGGTGAGCGTTGACGCTTGGAGGAAGAAGTGACCAATTGAATGTTTTGCCGCCTCCACCATATCCCTCAACATGAGCGTCGAGGAGGATGGCCTGTGCAGCCTTGAAGTCTTCTGCGTATTTTACGAGATTGAAGCCTTCTTCTGCCAGCCCGGGGGCTTCATTCAGGGGAATACGTGCGGCACGCATGAAGGGCCGCGCAGCCTGAAGGCATTCCTCGGGTGTTTCATCCCCATGAAACTGGATAAGGGCGTTTGGAATACCAGCGCAGGCGGCCCTGATTTGAGCGGCGCTCGCGTTCACGAAAAGCAGAACGGGTGCCACAAACGGCGGCAGGCGGCTGGCCAGCTGCGCAGCCCGCTTGGCGTTAACGAAGCGGGCACTTGCCTCGTACATGACAAAACCAACCGCATCCGCACCGGCCGCCACGGCTGCATCCACGTCTTCCTCGCGGGTCAGTCCGCAAATCTTGATACGGGTGCGCTTGTTTTCGGCGAGTGAGCTAATCATGGCAACCAATCATAGGATGTTGCGCTTTTCGGCAGGCCATGGTGGTCTTCATAAATCGGCCCCAGGAAATAAAGACCATCCGGCGAAAAGGTGGGTGCGGCAGCGTCTCGCCGACGTGCCTGCAGCACCTCGTTGATCCATTCGGGTGTCTGACCTCCCTGGCCTATCGCCACAAGGCAGCCCATGATGTTCCTGATCATGTGATGTAAAAACGCATTGGCCTCAAATTCAAAACGCCAGTAACTGCCAGCGTTACCCCGACGCTGGCTGATTTCAATGCGATTGACGGTTTTGACGGGGGATTTCGCCTGGCACTGTGCCGCACGAAAGGAACTGAAGTCGTGTTCGCCGATCAGGTAATCCGCGGCCTTTTTCATGGCTTCGCCGTCCATCGGCCTGTAAACCCATCCCACCCTGCCTGCTTCAACACTGGGGCGCACGGGGGATTCCAGCACCACATAGGCATAACGGCGTGCGATTGCGCTGCCCCGACAATGAAACGAGGCTGGAACCTCCCTGGCCCATTGCACGGCAATATCTTTGGGTAAAAAGGCGTTGGTTCCGCGCACCCATGATGCTGTTTCGCGTGATAACTGTGTGTCGAAATGGACCACCTGCATCAGGCCGTGTACCCCGGCATCTGTACGTCCTGCGCAAAGCGTACGGACGGGCTGCGCTGCAAATTTGCCAAGCGCCAGTTCAAGTTTGTCCTGCACGGTATTGCCCGACAGCTGGCTTTGCCAGCCTTCGTAATTGCTCCCGCTGTAGCTGATGCCGAGCGCTATCCTCACGGCGGCATCAGACTTGGACGGGGATCCGTGAACGCAATGCGTTCAACCGGGCCCTCAGGACAAGCCGTTCAGAAATGCCTGCGCCCTGGTCTTCAGGGCACCGCTGGACTGCGAGGCCACTTCCTCCGCCAGTGAGCGGGCTCCATCCAGATCCCCGAGCGCCTGGAACTCTTCCGCCAGTGCCAGTTTTGTGGCCAGCGGATCATCCTCAGCATCGATGGCTGGCGACAGTGTCGGGCTCTCCGTCACAGGACTTTCTGTATTCGGGCCGCCGAGGTCAAGGGAGAGGGAGCCGAGATCAAATTCCAGCATCCCGCTGTCCTGGGCGGCCGCAGGTGCCGGCGCAGGGGGAACCTGCGGCAGGGGCACCGATGGGGTCTCTACCGTGAAGCTCAAACCACTGGCAGAAAGTGCCATGTCAGAAGAACTGTCGACAGCTGTAACTGGTACTTTCAGTTCTGGCTCGGGTTTCAAAGCAACGGTGCCGGTGGAGAAGTCCATTTCCAGGCCATCGAATATCGGGTCCGGGACGGCCTGCATGGCCACCGTCGGCTCCGGCTGGGAGCTGGGAGCCGCAGCTACTGGCGCCGGTGCAGGAGATGGCGCAAAGGCTGCTTCAGGTCCGGGCTCGTCGCCAAGTGAGAAGTCAAGGTCAAGGTCAAAGTCCACCGGAGCTGCAGGCTCTTCCAGCAAGGGTTCTATCTGCTGCGGAATGGTGCTTGAGCCAAATGCAGGCGCGTCGCCGTGCGAATCCGCGTCCCCCTGGGCGGTCATGTGTGGCTGGCCACCTGGCTGATACAGGGGATTGGAGGCATCCAGCTCACGCCCCATCTCTGCGATGTAGGCCCATTCGGGGCCATCGCCACGCGTCAGGTTGAAGGCTTCTATGGCGACAACTTCAAAGGCCTTCGAATCCCTGCGTTTGGCGTAAATCTCCATCAGCTTAGAGTGAATCGCCACCCGCGTCGGGTTGGTACGCATCGCCTCCTTGAGGATTTCTTCTGCCTGCAGGTCGCGGCCATATGCAAGGTAGACATCGGCTTCTGCGACCGGGTCTACATCGCCCGCTGCATCCAGCTGGCTGGGCGAGTAGACAAGGGATGAGCCTGTTGCGCCGCCTTCATTGGTATCGATGCGCTGGCCGCCGCTGGCGCCGAAGAAAGAGTCTGGTTGGAGGCGGCTTTCAAGGAATGAACTGTCGACCTGCACGGCGTTATTACGCTTTTTGTAGCGATAAAAGCCCAAACCGCCCAGCAGAAGAAGCAATACCCCCAGACCAGGCAGCACAAAAGGGCTGTCCTGGAGTTCGTCCATCAGGCTTGGTTCCGGTGGTGGAGGCGGCGGCGCAGCCGGGCGTTTGACAACTGCTGCGGCTGGTGCGCTTGCCGCAGCAACCGTCGTTGCGGGTTGGGAGGCTGTAATTGCGGGTGCACTTGCGGCTGGTGCGGGGGAGGACGCTGGAGCCACGGCTGCAGAAGCCGGTGTGCTCATTGCAGCCGC
The DNA here is from genome assembly GCA_040388335.1 of Pseudomonadota bacterium. Taxonomy (GTDB): domain Bacteria; phylum Pseudomonadota; class Gammaproteobacteria; order Burkholderiales; family Burkholderiaceae_C; genus Polaromonas. The sequence goes on from JAZKCB010000265.1 coordinate 28,998, forward strand.
TGCACTGGCTGCTGATGCAGGAATGGCAGTCGAGCTGGCTGCCGCTAGTGTTGAACTGGCTGCCAGGGCGGCAGGACGAGGCGCGCTCGCCGGGGCTGAAGCTGCTGCGACGGAAGGCGCTGAAGCAACAGGTGTGGACGCCGGCAATACGCCAGGCCTGGCAACGGCGACACCCGCGTCTTTGGCTGCACTTGCGGCAGCGGCTGAGCCACCAGTCAGTTTGCTCAGGTCGCTGATGTTTTTCGAAAGCTCTGCAACGCGGTCGGATGCGGCTTTGGATTCGCGGTCCTTGGCGATCTTGTCCTCAGCTACGGCCTTGCCCTGGACGGCGCCCTTGGACAGGGTCAGTTTGTCCGGTGCTGCGGTTGCAGGTGCGCGGTCTTCAACTTTGGCCTGAACCTTGCCGCTGGCCTGGCGATTGGAGCTGCCCACCTGCGTCGTCGGGACGCCATCAGCCAGCTTGCGGCGGAAGTCATTGAAGTCTTTTGATTGCGCGACGATGGTGCGGGATGCTTCGCCCGGTGAAACCGCGCCTGCATTTTCTGCCGAAGGAAGGTCCAGCACAGCACCGGACTTCAGGCGATTGATATTGCCCCCGATAAAGGCATCGGGGTTGCTTCTGAGGAGCGCCACGAGCATCTGGTCCAGTGAAATGCTGGCCGGCTTGTTCTGGGCGGCAATTTTGCCTGCCGTGTCGCCCGCCTTGACGGTGACTTGCTGGCCGCCCGGAGCCGGACGTGCAACCGCAACTGGCCTCGGTGCCGGGGCAGGCCTCTGCACTTGTGCAGCTGGCGCAGGGGCCGGTACAACCCTGGCAGGAGGTGGGCTGGTCGGGTAGGACGGGGTGCTTGCCATGCCCGCTGCCGGCGGCGGTGATACTGGGGTTGGGGTGGCTGGGCGGGAAAGTATGGGTGCCGTCGGGGCGACCGTGCCACCAGCCTGGCGCAGGCTTGGGGGGTCGAACAGCATGGTGTAGTCGCGCACGATCCGCCCTGAAGACCAGTTGGCTTCAAGTACCAGGTCTACAAACGGCTCTATGACGGGCCTGCTGCTGCTCAGACGAAGGAAGGCGCGGCCGTCTGCACGTTTTTGTAGGCTGACCTGCAGGCCCGCAATGGCCGCGGTGTATTCAAGTCCGGCTGCCCTGAAGGCCTCTGCGCTGGCCACGCCGGCCCGCAGGGTGTTGGCTTCCTCGGTCGTGATTTCCGAGATGTCGATTTCTGCACGCAAGGGCTCGCCGAGGGCGGATTGAACGGTAATCCGGCCCAACCCGAGGGCCGCTGCATCGAAACTTGAAAGACCGCCCATCAATGCGATGGCGCTCGCCAATGCCCCCATGCGCCAGCGACCGGGATTATTCATGGGGTTTCGAGCCTCCAGTGCTCGGTCTGCAAGTAACTTTATTCTGCTTAAGCGCACAAAAACCTCGATGCGTATTTTCGAAAAACAACCTTAACATCAAGGCATTACGCTGACAAGCTAAGACACCACTTAAGTTTTGACACAGCTGCTTAGGCTGTATTTACAACTTTTAAATGTGGTCTGACGACAACGACTATTCACAAATGCTTACGGGTTGGCGATTGATATTGGCAATCGCCAACCCGGCGCAATTTCAAGGCCTCAGGCCTGCAGCAGAATGCGCAACATGCGCCGCAGCGGCTCGGCTGCGCCCCACAAAAGCTGGTCACCGACGGTAAAGGCACCCAGGTAGTCGGGTCCCATCGCCAGCTTGCGCAGGCGGCCGACCGGGATCTGCATGGTGCCAGTGACGGCGACCGGCGTCAGGTCCCTGATGGACGCTTCCCGCGTATTGGGCACAACTTTGACCCATTCGTTGTCGGCTGCAATCATCGCTTCGATATCGGCCAGGGGCACGTCTTTTTTGAGCTTGAACGTAAGTGCCTGGCTGTGGCAGCGCATGGCGCCTATACGCACGCAAAAGCCGTCCACCGGCGTGGCGTCGGTGCCAAAGCCTGCGCCCTGGCCCAGAATCTTGTTGGTTTCTGCGCCGCCCTTCCACTCTTCCTTGGACATTCCGTCGCCAAGGTCCTTGTCGATCCAGGGAATCAGCGAGCCGCCCAATGGCACGCCGAAGTTGGCGGTTTCATCGGCGCTCAGCGACTGCTGTTTCGCCAGCACGCGACGGTCGATTTCAAGGATTGCAGACTTCGGGTCGTCAAGCAGCGCGCGCACTTCCGCGTTGAGCGTGCCGTATTGGGTCAGCAGTTCGCGCATGTGCTGCGCGCCGCCGCCGGATGCCGCCTGGTAGGTCATGCTGGTCATCCATTCGACCAGACCGGCCTTGTAGAGTGCGCCCACGCCCATCAGCATGCAGCTCACCGTGCAGTTGCCGCCAATCCAGTTCTTGCCGCCCTTGCTCATCGCGTTCTGGATCACCGGCAGGTTGACCGGGTCCAGCACGATGATGGCGTCGCTGTTCATGCGCAGAGTCGATGCGGCGTCGATCCAGTGGCCGTCCCAGCCTGCAGCGCGCAGCTTGGGGAAGACTTCGGATGTGTAGTCGCCGCCCTGGGCGGTGATGATGACGTCGCACTTTTTCAGGGCCTCGATGTCGTAGGCGTCTTTCAGGGTCTTTTCGTTCTTCGCCTGTGCCGGGGCCTTGCCGCCTGCATTGGACGTCGAAAAGAAGACCGGCTCGATCAGGTCGAAGTCGCCTTCGGCTTGCATGCGGTCGATCAGGACCGAGCCGACCATGCCGCGCCAGCCGACGAGTCCCGTGAGATTGCCCTTGAGTTTCATGATGTTGCCCTTCAAAAAGTCAAAAATAAGGCTTTTTGGCCCGGCTCATCGAGCCGGCAGGGCACGACGAACCAGGCTTGCTAGCCCTTAATGGTGGTCGTTTTGGTGATCTGGGTAAAAACCGGCGCAGCGCTGCTCGCGCGTGAAGCGGCGACCAGGCGTGTGGATGCAGGGTTTTTAAACATGATGGCTATTGTAGCCAGGCACGCGTTTGTACTGGCCGGAAGTGCGCGCAAACCTGCCCGAAAGACGTGGTTTCAGGCAGGTTTGCTGCGAAAAAGCATCAAGTACGCATCAGCTCAATGCCTTGACGACCGCGTCACCCATCTCGACGGTACCGACTTTCGTGGTTCCTTCGCTATAAATATCAGGCGTGCGCAAGCCCTGCGTCAACACGGCATCCACGGCCTTTTCGATGCGTTCTGCCGCTTCCGGCTGGTTCAGGCTGAAGCGCAGCATCATGGCGGCGCTGAGGATGGTGGCCAGCGGATTGGCCACGCCCTTGCCGGCGATGTCGGGTGCGCTGCCATGGCTGGGTTCGTACAGGCCCTGGTTTTTGTCGTTCAGGCTGGCGGAAGGCAACATGCCGATGGAGCCGGTCAGCATCGCGGCTGCATCGCTGAGGATGTCACCAAACATGTTGCCCGTGACGACCACGTCAAACTTCTTGGGCGCCTTGACCAGCTGCATGGCGGCATTGTCGACATACATGTGGTCGAGTGCGACGTCGGGGTACTCCTTGCCGATCTCGGTGACGACGTCTTTCCAGAGCTGGAAGGTTTCCAGCACGTTGGCCTTGTCGACACTGGTGACGCGTTTGCCGCGCTTGCGGGCCGCATCAAAAGCGACGCGGGCAATGCGCTCGATCTCGGGGCGTGAATAACGCATGGTGTCAAAGGCTTCCTCGCTGCCGGGGAAGTGCCCGTCCGGCGAGATGCGGCGGCCGCGCGGCTGGCCGAAGTAGATGTCGCCCGTCAGCTCCCGGATGATGAGGATGTCGAGTCCCGACACCAATTCACGCTTCAGGCTGGAGGCGTCCACCAGCTGGGGATAGCAGATGGCAGGGCGGAAGTTGGCGAACAGGCCCAGGTTCTTGCGCAGGCCGAGGATGGCCTGCTCCGGGCGTAGCGGGCGGTCCAGCTTGTCGTATTTCCAGTCGCCGACAGCGCCAAACAGGATCGCATCCGACTCTTTCGCGAGTTTGAGTGTGGCATCAGGCAGCGGGTGGCCGTGCGCTTCGTAAGCGGCACCGCCGACCAGCACCGATTCCATCTCAAACTTCAGGTCCAGTACCTTCAGGACCTTGACGGCCTCGGCGACGATTTCGGTGCCAATGCCGTCACCCGGCAGGATTGCGATTTTCATTTTTACTGTCTTCTTGTGGCGATTGTTTTAAATAACGGATACCGTGTTTTTAATCGGTAAAGCCGGGCGTGGCCATGTGGTTGAGCCAGGGCTTGGTGGCCAGACGCTCGGCTTCAAAGGCCTTGATCTTGTCGCTCTGGCGCAAGGTCAGGCCGATGTCGTCCAGGCCGTTGAGCAGGCAGTATTTGCGGAAGGCCTGCACGTCAAACGGCAATTCCTTGCCATCAGGCTTGACGATGACCTGGCGCTCCAGATCGACGGTCAACTCGTAGCCGGGAAAGGCCAGCGCTTCGTCAAACAATGTCGCCACCTGCGCCTCAGGCAAGACGATGGGCAACAGGCCGTTCTTGAAGCTGTTGTTGAAAAAGATGTCGGCATAGCTGGGCGCAATGATGGCGCGGAAGCCAAACTGGTCCAGCGCCCACGGTGCGTGCTCGCGCGACGAGCCGCAACCGAAGTTCTTGCGTGCCAGCAAGACAGATGCGCCCTTGTAGCGCGGCTGGTTCAGCACGAAGTCCGGGTTGGGCTTGCGGCTGGCCGGGTCCTGGCCGGGAAAGCCTTCATCGAGATAACGCCAGGCGTCAAACAGGTTGGGGCCAAAACCCGTCTTGCGGATGGATTTCAAAAACTGCTTGGGGATGATGGCGTCGGTGTCGACGTTCTCGCGGTCCATGGGAGCGACCAGGCCTTTGTGTACGGTGAATTTCTGCATGGTGCTATCTCCTCAAGCGAATTTTCTGATGTCTACGAAGTGACCGTGAACGGCGGCAGCCGCGGCCATCGCGGGGCTCACGAGGTGGGTGCGGCCACCCGCGCCTTGACGGCCTTCGAAGTTGCGGTTGCTGGTCGAGGCGCAGCGCTCGCCCGGCTCCAGCCTGTCTGCGTTCATGGCCAGGCACATCGAGCAACCAGGTTCGCGCCACTCAAAACCTGCAGCGACAAAAATCTTGTCCAGACCTTCGCGCTCTGCCTGCTCCTTGACCAGGCCGGAGCCGGGCACAACCAGGGCGAGCTTGACGTTCTTGGCCACCTTCTGGCCGATCTTTTTGACCACCGCTGCAGCTTCGCGCATGTCTTCAATGCGGCTGTTGGTGCAGGAACCGATGAAGACCTTGTCGACATAAATATCGTCAAGCGCCTTGCCGGGCTGCAGGCCCATGTACTCGAGTGCGCGCTCGATGGCGCCGCGCTTGTTGGCATCTTTTTCCTTGTCGGGGTCGGGCGTTTTGCCGGTCACAGGCAGTACCATTTCTGGCGAGGTGCCCCAGGTGACCTGTGGCTGTATATGGCTGGCGTCCAGTTCGACAACGGCGTCGAACTTCGCGTCAGCATCCGACTGCAACGTGTTCCAGTACTTGACGGCCATGTCCCACTCGACGCCAGTGGGCGAGAGCAGGCGGCCCTTCACGTAGTCAATGGTCTTCTGGTCCACCGCGACCAGGCCCGAGCGCGCGCCGGCTTCAATGGCCATGTTGCAGACCGTCATGCGGCCTTCCATGCTGAGCGCGCGGATCGCGGCACCGCCGAACTCGATGGCGTAACCGGTGCCGCCTGCCGTGCCTATCTTGCCGATGATGGCCAGCACGATGTCCTTGCCCGTCAGGCCGGGCGCCAGTTTGCCCTCGACCTTGACGAGCATGTTTTTTGCCTTCTTGGCCAGCAATGTCTGCGTGGCCATCACATGTTCAACTTCGCTCGTGCCTATGCCGTGTGCCAGTGCGCCGAAAGCGCCATGGGTTGAGGTGTGCGAGTCACCGCAAACGACGGTCATGCCCGGCAGCGTGGCGCCGTTTTCGGGGCCCATAACGTGCACAATGCCCTGGCGCTTAGACAGGAAGGGGAAGAAGGCTGCAGCGCCCGATTCCTTGATGTTGGCATCCAGCGTGGTGATCTGCTCCTTGCTCACCAGGTCGGTGATGCCGTCGTAGCCCAGTTCCCAGCCGGTGGTGGGGGTGTTGTGGTCGGCCGTGGCGACGATGGAGCTGATGCGCCAGACCTTGCGGCCGGCTTCGCGCAGCCCTTCAAACGCCTGCGGGCTGGTGACTTCATGGACCAGGTGGCGGTCGATGTAAAGAATCGAGGTGCCGTCTTCTTCGGTGTGAACGACGTGCTCGTCCCAGATCTTGTCGTAGAGGGTGCGTCCCATGGTGATTTCCTTTTTCTCAGTCGTGGTGATTGTTGTGGGGTGATTCGTGTTGTCTTTTCAGGCCGTCGCCGCAGTGGGTCTTGCGGCCGCGCGCACTGCAGATTTGTTTTTCGCCGGCGCTGCATTGTCCGCCGGCTGCGTCAGGTGCTCGACCAGCAAACGTGCGGTGACCGGTAATGTCGAAAAATCGCGCGCCACCAGCTGGATGTCGCGCGTGGCCCATGCGTCAAGCAGCGGCACGGCGGCCAATCCGCCCATGCCGTGCATGAGCTCGAAAGCACGCTGCGGCATCACGCCGACGCCCAGTCCGTTCTGGATCATGCGACACATGGCGTCCAGCCCGGTGACGTGGATGCGCAGCTTGATGGTGCGGCCGACATCGGCGGCGGCCTGCCGCATGGCGAGGTAAATCGAGCTGTTGGAATGCAGGCCGACCTGGTCGTAGTCGAGTGCGGCTTCAAAAAGAATCGGCCCCTGCGTGGCCAGCACATGACCGGCCGGGACGATGAGCACCAGCTTGTCGCTGCGATAAGGCAAGGCCTGCAACTCACCGGTGCCGACGCCGGTGTTGCAGATGCCCAGATCGGCTGCGCCCTCCTGCACGGCGCGCATGACCTCGGTGCTCAGGTGTTCTTCCAGGTCGATCTTGATTTGTGGATGTTCGGCGATAAAGGCGCCCAGGTCTTCTGGCAGAAACTGCACGATGGCCGAGATGCTGGCGTGTACCCGCACATGGCCGCGCACGCCGTCGGCGTATTCGCTAAGCTCACCCTGCATTTTTTCAAGGCTGAAGAGCACCGAGCGCGCATGGTGCAGCAGGCTTTCACCGGCCGGCGTCAGGCCGACACCGCGCGTGTGGCGATAGAGCAGGGGGGTGTCGAGCGTCGCTTCCAGGTCACTCAGGCGCTTGCTGACGGCAGACGCTGCAATGAACTCGCGCTCGGCAGCTTTTCCGATACTGCCCAGCTCGCACACGGCCACAAAGAGCTGAAGCGAGGTCAGGTCTATGCGGCGTGCGAAGTTGCGTTCTGAGCTTTTGATTGACATTGGGCGTGGTCATCGTCTTTGGAGACGCTGGGTTGCTATTTTGCACTGACGGACGAGTCCTTGTCATCGCAATGCGCGATGACCGGCTTGCCGTGTCTGGTTTGGCTCTTTGGCCGTAAAAAAGCGCCTCAGAATTTTTATTAACGTATACGTTAAAAATTTGCTGTATACGTTAAAAAATACTGGAATGTGCGTTGTGGATGTCCAACACGGCAGTTTGAGATCAAAAAGTGGTCTTTTTAGGTCATTTTAAGGTGCGAAAAATGCCTTAAGCCCAATAAATACGGGCGTGAGCAGCTATTAAAAGTATAGTGAATGGGACATCTCCAGCGGCGATTCCGGTCACAAAAAGCCCGCCGATGTTGCCACCCGGCGAGCCTTGCGGGCGTGACGGCCCCGCTTTTCGTCCGGACAGCCTGATGACAAAAGCAAATGTTATGGACACACTGCCCGTCGCACCGTCACGGCGCTTTTCAAAAGCGCTGGCCGCAGCGTTGAAGTACGAGGGCTTTCCTTGGGCCTGGCTGCCTGTAATCCGGGGGGAAATGTTGGGGCATTTACAACATCAATCACGAGGAGATAAATTTGAAAACCATGCACACACACGCTGGCTGTGGCGCGTTGCCAGCAGCCATCACGGCGCTTGCAGTCCGCGCGACTGGCGGCCTGCAAGGCGCGGCGCCGTATGCGGCCGGACAGGAGTTGATGAAGTGACGCATTCGGTGTTTAAACGACTCTCCTTGCTGGCGGTGGGCTGTGCTGCGAGCCTCAGTTTCAGCGCAATGGCCGCCTGGCCTGACAAGCCCATCAAACTGGTCGTGCCTTTTCCGCCGGGGCAGGCTACCGATGTCTTTGCCCGTGCTCTGGCTGAGCGGTTGACCCAGCGTTTGGGTCAAAGCGTGGTGATTGACAAC
>JAZKCB010000265.1:37242-39951 GCA_040388335.1 Pseudomonadota bacterium
CAAGGCAGGTGCCGGCAGCAACATTGGCAGTGAATTTGTGGTGCGTGCGCCACCTGACGGCTACACGCTGCTGGTGGCCGGCAGTGCCATGGTGGTCAACCAGACGCTCTACAAAAAAGTACCGTTTGACCCGAGCAAAGACCTGGTCGGCATCTCGCTGATTGCCAAAGTGCCGTTGATTTTTCTGGCCACACCGGGGTCGGGCATCACGTCGCTTGAAGGCATGCTGGCCCAGGCGAAAGCCTCACCTGGCAAGCTCAGCTACGCCAGCGCGGGAATTGGCGGCACGCAGCATTTGTCGGCAGAAATGCTCAAGGCGGCGACCGGCGTTTTCATCACGCATATCCCCTACCGAGGCAGCGGGCCGGCACAAGCCGATTTTCTGGGCAACCAGATCCCCCTGATGGTGGATTCTGTGACCGCAGCGCTGCCGCATATCCAGTCGAAAAAGGCTATCCCTCTGGCCGTCACGTCCAGTGTGCGCGTGCCGCAACTGCCCGACATACCCACTGTCGCGGAAACAAAGGTGCCCGGTTTGAAGGGTTTTGAGGCTGTGGGCTGGCTTGGTCTGATGGCGCCCAAAGCCACGCCGCCTGAGGTACTGAGTCGTTTGAACCGCGAGGTCGTGGATATTTTAAAAAGCGAGGCCATGGCCAAATACATCCGCGATCGCGGCTCCGAGCCCGCGCCGACCACCGGGCCAGAGCTGGACAGGTTTGTTGCCGATGAAATTAAAAAGTGGGGCGCGGTCGTGAACAGGTCGGGTGCGACGGCGGACTGATCCCCTTGTTCCATGCGGCTCCTGCAGGGCAACGGCCTGCGGAGCCGCGCGCACCCGGCTGGCAGGCGTGAATGCATTCCCTTTGGCCACTAAAAAAGCCCGCCGATGTTGCCATCAGGCGGGCCTTGGAATCCGGTTGCCGCTTAACGCTGGGCGATGGGCTTGACCTGGCGGGTTTCAGAGCCCGTGAACAGCTGGCGAGGACGGCCAATCTTGTATTCAGGGTCGCTGATCATTTCGTTCAGCTGGGCGATCCAGCCGACCGTACGTGCCAGCGCGAAGACGGCGGTGAACAGCGGCACAGGGATGCCGATGGCCTTTTGCACGATGCCGGAGTAGAAGTCGACATTGGGGTAGAGCTTGCGCGAGACGAAGTAATCGTCTTCCAGGGCAATCTTTTCCAGTGCCATGGCGAGTTTGAAGAGCGGGTCGTTTTCGAGGCCCATTTCCTTCAGCACTTCCTTGCAGGTTTCCTGCATGAGCTTGGCGCGCGGGTCATAGTTTTTGTAGACGCGGTGACCAAAACCCATCAGCTTGACGCCGGAGTTCTTGTCCTTGACCTTTTCCATGAACTCGCCGACCTTGGCGATACCACCCATGTTCTGGATGTCGGTGAGCATGTTCAGGCAGGCTTCGTTGGCGCCGCCGTGGGCAGGGCCCCAGAGGCAGGCCACACCGGCTGCAATGGCTGCAAACGGGTTGGTGCCGGACGAACCGCACAGGCGCACGGTCGAGGTCGAGGCGTTCTGCTCGTGGTCTGCGTGCAGGATGAAGATGCGGTCCAAGGCGCGCTCAAGCACCGGGTTGACCTTGTACTCTTCGCAAGGCGTGGCAAACATCATGTGCAGGAAGTTGCCGGCGTAGCTCAGGTCGTTCTTGGGGTACATGTAGGGCTGGCCCACGGTGTACTTGTAGGCCATGGCGACCAGGGTCGGCATCTTGGCGATCAGGCGGATCGCGGCAATCTCGCGGTGCTCGGGATTGTTGATGTCGGTGCTGTCATGGTAGAAGGCCGACAGGGCGCCGACCAGGCCGGTCATGATGGCCATCGGGTGCGCATCACGGCGGAAGCCGCGCAGGAAAAACTGCATCTGCTCGTTGACCATGGTGTGGTTGGTCACAAGCCTCGTGAAATCGCTTTTTTGCGTGGCGTTTGGAAGCTCTCCGTGCAGCAGCAGGTGGCAGGTTTCCATGTAATCGCAGCCGGTCGCCAGTTGCTCGATGGGGTAGCCGCGGTACAGCAGTTCGCCCTTGTCGCCGTCGATGTAGGTGATGGCGGACTGGCACGCTGCGGTGGACAGGAAGCCGGGGTCATAGGTGAACATACCGGTCTGCGCGTACAGCTTGCGGATGTCGACAACGTCGGGGCCAACGGTGCCTTTGTAAACCGGCATGTCAATGCTGGGGCTGCCGTTGCTGAACGACAGGGTGGCTTTGTTATCGGCTAGCTTCATTTCATGCTTCTTTCTGGTCAGGTCAAACGGGGGCAGTCACGGCTTGGCTTGCGGCTGGACGTAACAGTTTTAAAACTTCAACAGCTTCGGGAGTGGATGCGGTGGCCTGCGAGTCTGCTTCAAGCAGCTGCGAGGCTTCTTTTCTTTTTAGCAAAAGATCCAGGAGGTCGTTGTCAGACAACTCCATTAAATCATTCATGCCTTTGGCCTGCCTGACGGTCAGGGTGGCCTCATGCCGGGCAAAAAACCGTTCGATCAGCAAATCATTTTCGAGCAGGCCGCGACGGCAACGCCACCTGAGCTTGCTCAGGGCACGTTCGTCGAGGAGTGCGTCGATGACTTGCATGAATCAGTCAGGTCAGAGTGTCCTCAGGACCATCATTTCCTTGATCTTGCCGATGGCCTTGGTCGGGTTCAGGCCCTTGGGGCAGACATCGACGCAGTTCATGATGGTGTGGCAGCGGAACAGGCGGT
>JAZKCB010000266.1:0-3018 GCA_040388335.1 Pseudomonadota bacterium
TGCCCGGCCTGCGCGGCGTGGTGCCGCGCTTCTCGCACATCCGCTACACCGGCTTCGACCAGTACGGCGACCTGATAGACCGCACGGTCGACGGCTTTCACGCCCGCGTGGTGCAGCACGAATGCGACCACCTGATCGGCAAGCTCTACCCCATGCGCATTCGCGACTTCACGCAGTTTGGTTTTACCGAGGTGCTGTTTCCCGGCCTTGATGCATCGCAGGACGATTGAGCGATTGAACCCGGCTGGCCAAAACCACATATTCCGCAACATATTCAGGCAGGACATCACATGACCATAGAAACCGAAGACGACGTTGTTGCCCTCAAACGCATCGGCAGAATCGTGTCATACACACTCCAGCAAATGCTCGACGCCGCCGAACCTGGCATGACCACGCGCGAACTGGATGCGCTGGGTACGGCATTGCTCGAAAAGCATGGCGCACGTTCAGCGCCCAAACTGACCTACGACTTCCCGGGCTCAACCTGCATCAGCATCAACGAAGAGGCGGCGCACGGCATTCCGGGTGAGCGCGTGATTCGCGCCGGTGACGTGTTAAATGTCGATGTGTCTGCCGAGCTCGGCGGCTACTTCGCCGATACCGGCGGCACAAAAGTCGTGCCCCCGACCAACCCGCAAAAAACGCGCCTTTGCCATGCCACCCGCACAGCCCTGGAACAAGCCATGAAACAGGCCAGGGCCGGCCAGCCCATCAGCGGCATAGGCGCTGCCATCGAACGGACGGCCAAGGTCTACGGCTTCAAGGTCATCGAGAACCTCGGCAGCCACGGCGTCGGCCGCGCCCTGCATGAAGAACCCGAGCACATTCAGGGCTACTTTGACCCGTCGGACAAGCGCATCCTGAAAGAGGGCATGGTGATTACCATCGAACCGTTTCTTTCAACGAAGAGCCGGGTGGTGAATGAGACGGCTGATGGATGGACGCTGGCTGGTGTGAAAGGCAACCTGTCGGCGCAGTATGAGCACACGATGATCATTACCAGGGGTGAGCCAATCATTGTCACGACGCACTCATAAGGATAAAAATTGAGGTTCTACTGTTTGGCGTTGTCGTCCATTGGCTTCGCACTAGTTGCTTCCGTATCGCATGCTCAGCCTCTTTGGCAGGGAGAATCCCGAGTGCCTGATGAATTCGCTCGAGCAATCGTTGAACGTCTTCGCCAAAACTTTTGGGGCAAGATGAAACTTCCGAATGGTGAAGTCGCTGAGCCCGCGACAGAGCAGGAGCGAAGAGGAATTCCAATTCCCGAAAGATTGGCGCATTCGCTGGTTACGGCTGGTGTCCTATCGGCAAAAGCTGCGGAGTGCGGCCTAAAAACCGACGCCTTCGAGCGCAGGGTTCTCAGTGCCGCATGGAACACTTATCCCGGACTCACTCAGGTCACTTTCTCAGGTACCTTGCTATCGCTGGCAAGGAAAACAGTGAGCCTGTCGAGTCCCGAGGTTTGCAGCCCCGAAAATCGCGAGGGCTTTGCAAAATTACTTGGTATTTCTTAAGAACGGACTCAGGTACTGCCGGCGGCCGGGCGTGATCCGAGTTCTAAACATTTATCCCATCCGCTGCAACCAAGGCGTCTCAACAGCCACCTTGGCCTCATGCGCAGCAATCACCTCCGCATAACGCAGGGTCCGCGTGATGTCATCCTCCCCCGACATCAGCTGCGCCTGATGCCCGTTTGAAAGCGTAAAACCAAACTCCCTGCCGTCCGGCGCTACCAGCTTGAGATCCGCCAGCCGCAACTCAAGCTGATCGCCGTCGTGGGTCAAGGCCATCAGCGCATCGTGATCTTCAGGTGTCACCACCGCCGCCACAACGCCGTTCTTCACGCAGTTGCTGCGAAAAATATCACCGAACGACAGCGCGACGATGGCTTCTATGCCGTAGTCGGCCAGCGCCCAGACAGCGTGCTCACGCGATGAACCGCAGCCGAAGTTGCGGCCTGCCAGCAGGATGCGCGTCTGCGTTGGCGCAGTGACAAATGCTGCTTCGGGCTGGCCGCTGGCTATCCAGTCGGCGAACAAATGTAGGCCCATGCCTTCGCGTACCGTCTTTTTCAGGAATTGGGCGGGAAAGAGGGCGTCGGTGTCGATGTCGTCACGCTTGAGCACGGCGACAGGGCCCTTGACGGTGGTGATGGGCTTTCTCATGCCAGAAACTCCCGTGGGTCGGTGAGTGCGCCGCGCAGTGCTGATGCGGCAACAGCGGCTGGGCTCATCAGGTGGGTGCGCCCGCCCTGGCCCTGGCGGTTTTCGAAATTGCGGTTGGAGGTGGATGCGCTGCGCTGGCCGGGCATCAGGGCGTCACCGTTCATGCCGACACACATGGAGCAACCGGATTCGCGCCATTCAAAGCCTGCGTCGAGAAATACTTTCGCCAGGCCCTCAGCTTCGGCCGCGCGTTTGACGACGGTAGAGCCCGGCACCACCAGACCGCGCACACTGGAGGCAATGCGCCGGCCTTTCACAACTTCGGCAGCCGCGCGCAGGTCTTCAATGCGTGAGTTGGTGCATGAGCCGATGAAGGCCACATCGATCGGTACGCTGCCAATGGGCTGGCCGACGCGCAGGCCCATGTAGTGCAGGGCGGCTTTAAAGCGCGCCTGCTCGTCTTCATGGCCTGCGCCGAAGGATGACGGAATCTGGTCGCCAAAACCTGCGCTGTCGGCAGGTGTGGTGCCCCAAGTGACCATGGGTTTTACCTTGCTCGCATCGACTTTTTCGACACGGTCAAAGTCACCCATGTCATCAGTCTTGAGGCTGGCCCAATGGGCGACGGCCTGATCAAACAGTTCTTTGGCCTGGCCGTTCACGCGGGTGCGCAGGTACTCGACCGTCTTGCTGTCTGGCGCCACAAGGCCGAAGCGCGAACCCGCTTCAATCGTCATGTTGCACAGCGTCAGCCGCGCCTCAATCGACAGCGCACTGATGGCGGGGCCGAAGTATTCAATGGCCGAGCCCACGCCGCCGCTGGTGCCTATCTGCGCAATGATGGCCA
>JAZKCB010000267.1:0-5194 GCA_040388335.1 Pseudomonadota bacterium
AGATCAATGCCGCCATGGCCATGCCGGACGTCATCAGCAAGTTCAATGAGTTCGGCACCTATGCAACGCCGGGCAGCATGGCTGACGCACAGAGGTTCGTGAAAAGCGAGGTCGGGCAATTTGGCGGTGTCATCAAGTCCCTGGGCCTGAAGCCCGAATAAACAACTGACCCGATAAGCCCGAGCAGCCATTCACCAGGAACATTCATGTCCAGCAGCACCCAGTACCAGGTCCGAGAGCCCATGCCCGGCGTCGTTTATGCGCCACCTGCAGACCTGCGCCGTTACCTCGATGCCGGAGCGCTCACGCGCGAAACCATGCCCGAGGCCTTCCGTGCCTCGTTTGCACAGCATGCGCAGCAACTCGCTTTAAGGGGAACCGAGGGCGAGGTGAGCTATCGTGAACTTGATGAGCTCACCGACAGGCTGGGCGCTGCCTTCCTGCGCATGGGCCTGCAGCCGCTGGACCGCGTGATCTTCCAGCTCGGCAACTGCAACGAGCTGGTGTTCGGGTTTATTGCCTGCCTGAAAGCGGGGCTGATTCCGGTGTGCACCCTGGCTGCGCATCGCGAGAGCGAAATCGGCTACCTCGGCAAACACGCCGCAGCGCGCATGCACTTTGTGCAGGGTGATGACGCGAAGTTTGACGACGTGGCCTTTGCAGAACGCATGCGTGAAAGTATTCCCAGCATGCAGTGGACGGTGCAGGCGCGTGGCGAACAGCGCGGCAAGGCGCTGCACCTGCGTGCGCTGATGGATGCGATGCCACTGGCTGATGCGCACAAGCTGCTCGCGCAGGTCGTGCTTGATCCTTTCCAGGTCGCAGTGTTCCAGCTCTCGGGCGGCACCACGGGCGTGCCCAAGATCATTCCGCGTTTTCACAACGAGTACATCTACAACATGCGCGCGGTGGCCGACTTCTGTGGCTATGGCCCGGACGACTGCCTCTTCATGCCGTTGCCCATGATGCACAACCTCAACATGGGTTGCTGCTTCGGACCCTTCCTGCTCAGGGGTGGCGCTGTGGCGGTCGCGACCAGCCTGTCGCCGGATGCACTGGGCGACATTTTCAAAAGCTGCCAGCCGACCTGGACGGTGGTGGCTGGCCCGATTGCGGAACGACTGAAACCCGCCATCGAATCCGGCAAGCTGCCACTCGATAAACTGCGCGGCGTCATCAGCGCCAACAACGCGCCCGCGCTGAGGCAGTTGCTCAAGGCCCCGGTGCGCCACATCTTTGGCATGACCGAAGGCGTGATCATGCTGACCAGCGAAAACGATCCTCAGGAAGTGCAGGACAGCATGGTGGGCGTGCCGGTTTCAAGCCATGACAAGGTCAGGCTTTTCAAGATCGGCACTGAAGAAGAAATCACCGAGGCCGGGGTTGAAGGCGAGTGCGCGTTTGAAGGCCCGTACACCATTCACGGCTACTACGACGCCGCCGAACGCAACGCCCAGACCTTCACCAGCACCGGCATGTACCGCTCCGGTGACCTGATGCTGTTCCGTGACATCGGCGGCAAGCGTTATTACCAGTTCAGGGGCCGCACCAAGGACGTGGTCGATCGCGCAGGCGAAAAGGTCAACTCCGAAGAGGTCGAGCTGATGGTCAGCCGCCATCCGGCGATTACCGCAACGGCCGTGATCGGCATGCCAGACAAGGTGTATGGCGAACGTGTCTGTGCCTTTATCACCCTGCGTGACGGCATGGCCGCGCCCAGCGTCGCAGAGCTGGGCGGCTTTCTGCAGAAGGAAGGCCTGGCCAAGTTCAAGTGGCCCGAACGTATCGAGGTACTGGCGGAACTGCCGCTGACCAATGCGGGCAAGCTCAGCAAACCCCGGCTCAAGGAAATGATTGTGCAAAAGCTGGCCGCTGAAAAAAATGCCGTGACGGCCTGACTCCATTCAAGCGAAGGAAATATTCATGACTGCATCCAAACCTGTCCATAAGCCTGTCTCAAAAACAGTACCGATTGCCGGCGTGCACCACACGGCACGCCCCACCTGGAAGCTGGCCGAAACCGTTCACTTCTACCGCGACCTGCTCGGCCTGCCGCTGGTGCATGCCATTTCGGCACGCGGCTGGGGCCCGGAAGACCATGCCGACTTTCTGCATTTCTTTTTTGACAGCGGCAACGGCAGCACGATTGCCTTCTTTTATTACATAGGCACCACACCGCCCGATTTTGTCGAGGTGCGTGACGACTACCGCTACCGCGCATCGCACACCGCCTGGCGCGTGACCTCGCGTGAAGACCTGCTCGCAGCGCGCGAGAAGATTGAAGCTGCGGGCATCCAGATCAAATACCAGATCCGCCACGAGGTGATCGAGTCGATTTATTTCGATGACCCGAATGGCTATTCGCTGGAAGTCACCTGGCAGGTCAGGCCCTTCGAACAGGTTGACCTTGATGACGCGGCCCGCACCATGGACGCCGCTGTCGCACTCGAAAACGCACGCGGGACGACCCCCTTCACAAAGATTGACCAGGTCTGGGCTGGCAAGGCGAAAACCCTTGCTGAAGAATTTGAAAAGACCCGAACACCAGAGGAGGTTGCCTGATGCCTGCAATTTTTGTTTTGAACGTGCCTGAATTTTTGCCGCTGGTCGAGCATGCCCGCAAGCAGGCGGAATGCAGGGTTGAAGGCCCGCGTCTGGGCTACTTCCGGATTTCGGGTAGCCCGGTCCTGAACTTCAATCGAAAACAGCTGGGCTTCAAGCCTGCTGTGTGGCACGGCGCGCTGACGGGCGGCCTGCTCGGGCGCATCACCCACTATGACAACGACACGCTTTCAATCGCCGAGGTCGCATCATGAAGATCGCCATCGTCGGCGGGGGGCCGTCGGGCTTGTACACCGCCATACTGGTCAAAAAGCGCAGGCCATCCTGGCAGGTCAGCGTCATCGAGCAGAACGTGGCCGATTCCACTTTTGGTTTTGGTGTGGTGCTGGCTGATTCGGGTCTTGCGCGCATACAGGCGGCAGATGCCGACGTGTATGAAAAGCTGATTGCCAAAATGACGTTCACCGGCTGCCAGACCATCAACCTCAAGGAGCAGCCCATCGACATCAACCACCCGTCCAAGGGTGGCGCGATTGCACGCATCGACCTGCTGCACGTGCTGCAGGAAACCGCGCTGGACGTGGGCGTCGATGTGCGCTTCGGTCAGCGCATCTCGCGCCCGGATGACCTGGCTGCGCTGGGGCTGGGCGATGCCGATGTGGTGGTTGGCGCCGACGGTGTCAATTCGGTCGTACGGGCCGCGTATGAGCAGGCTTTCGGCACGACCAAAAGCTTTCTGACCAATCACTTCGCCTGGTTTGGCACCCGCAAAGTGTTCGAGAAATCAGCGCTGGTGTTCAGACAGTACCAGGGCGGCGCGTTTGTGGCGCACTACTACCCTTACTGCGCGACGGGCAGCACCTTCGTCACCGAATGCGACCATGCCACCTGGCTCAAGTTGGGCATGGACGCCATGACCGACGACGAACGCCAGCAGCTGTTCGAGAAAATATTTGCGCCCGAGCTTGCAGGCGAAAAGCTGATCTCCAACAACTCGAACTGGCGGCAGTTCCCGGTCACGCGCAGCAGTAACTGGACTTCAGGCCATCACGTCCTGATCGGTGATGCGCAGACCAGCGCGCATTTCTCCATCGGCTCCGGCACCCGCATTGCGATGGAAGATTCGATTGCATTGGCCGAGGCGCTAACCGAGGAGGTGCCCGCCGGCAGCCCCGAGCCGACCGCGCTGCAGCGGCTGGCGACGTTTGTCGAACGGCGCGGTCCTGAAAAAGACAAGCTGCTCAACGCCTCGCGCAAGTCCTACCTCTGGTACGAAAACATTGGCGAGTGGATGCAGCGCTATACGCCGTTTGAGTTCATCCACGCCTTTATGACGCGCACGGGCCGCATGGGCAATGAACGCCTGGCGCAGCAATACCCCGAGCTGTTTGCCCAGTTTGAAAAGGCGGGCGTATTGAAGAAGGCCGCGCAGCACGAAGAAAGCGGGCACCCGGCTTGAACAAGACCCATGAGACCAAAAGTTATGAGGCGGTGACCTCCACCCTGCCGCTCGTCGTCATGAAGCGCGTGCGCTGGGCCGACTGCGACCCGGCGGGTGTGGTCTTCACCGGCAAGTTCAATGAATACATGCTGATCGCCGTGAACTACTTCTTCAACGAACTGGGCGGCGGCAAGTACTTTCAGTGGGTGAAAGACCTGAAGGTTGACACACCGTGCAAGGGCCTGGACATGGAGTTCCACGGCGCGCTCTGGCCCGAGGACGAATTCGACATGTTTTGCAGCGTGTCAGCCATCCGCGAACACAGCTACGATATCCGCGTGGAAGCGACGCAAAAAGACGGCCGCCGCATCTTTACCGGGCGCTTTTCGCCCATCTGCATCAGCCGCGAAGTGCGCAGGCGCGCACCCATCCCGCAAGCCATGCTGGACGCACTCCAGAAATTCAAATCATGAAAACCCTCTACCGAATCGGCCAGATCGTGCCCAGCTCCAACACCACGATGGAGACCGAGATCCCCGCCATGCTGCGCGCCCGCGAGGCGCTGTACCCGGAGCGCTTCACCTTTCATTCCAGCCGCATGCGCATGCACAAGGTCACGCCTGAAGAGCTGGCCAACATGAACAAGGAAGGCCTGCGCTGCGCCGCCGAACTCGCCGACGCCCGGGTGGACGTCATGAGCACCGCCTGCCTGGTTGCCATCATGGCCCAGGGCCTGGGTTACCACCGCCAGGTCGAGGCTGACTTCAAGCGCATCTGCCGTGAGAACAACTCCGACGCGGAAGTCATGACTTCTGCCGGCGCATTGATCTACGGTCTGAAAAAGCTCAATGCCAAAAAGATAGCCCTCATGGCCCCCTATATGAAGCCGCTGACTGCCAAGGTCGTCGCATATATAGAAAGCGAAGGCATAGAAGTGCAGGACAGCATCTGCTTCGAAATCCCCGACAACCTGGAAGTCGGCAGACGCGACCCCATGCAGTTGCTCGACGACGTCAAAAAGCTCAACACCGCCAATGTCGATGTGGTGGTGCTGTCGGCCTGCGTGCAGATGCAGTCCATCCCTGCGCTGCAGATTGCGCAGGACAGGCTGGGCATTCCGGTCACATCCACCTCAGCCTGCACGACCCGAAACATGCTCGACCTGCTCAAGCTCAAGGCGCATATTCCGGG
>JAZKCB010000268.1:0-7398 GCA_040388335.1 Pseudomonadota bacterium
AGATCGGCATGTCGTGCAGGTGGCGCGCAGCTTCAGGTGCAAAAGCCTGCACCACGCCGAGCGCGATGGCGTACCAGAAGAAGAAGGCAAAACACATCCACACCGCAGGGATCTTCAGGAAACCGAAACTGCTGTCCGGCACTGCCGCACCTTTGGCGGGCGCTTCAACCTTGAGGTGCAGGTGCTTGCGGTTGGCGAGCAGCACGGCCAGCACGCCAAAGGCCAGCACACCGGCTGCAACCAGTGCCACACGCCAGGAGAACGCCACCGTCAACGGCACCAGCATGGCAGGCGCCAGCGCCCAGCCCAGGCTGCCGGTAATGCCATGCACGCTGTAGGCATGGCCCAGGCGCGGCGCGCTGACCTTGCGGTTGAGCAACGTGTAGTCGACCGGGTGAAACACGCCGTTGCCGATGCCGCCCACCACGGAGAACAAGGCCAGCATCCAGTAGCTGTGGCTGGCCGCGTAACCCAGCGCAGAGACGCCTATCAGCGCCAGGCCGGCAAACAGGATGGGACGCGGGCCGAATTTGTCGACCACAAAGCCCGACGCCGCCTGCACGCCGCAGGAGACCGCAAAAAAGATGGTCATCAGCAAGCCCAGTTCGGCATAGCTGACGTTGAACTCGGTCTTCAGCCACGGGAACAGCGGTGCCAGCAGCAACTGGCTGAAATGGCTGACCATGTGCGCAGCGCCCACCAGGCCGATCACGCCCGCATCGTTGCGCAAGGGAACAGAGCTGGACGGAAAGTTCAGGGTGCTTGAGGTAGTCATGGCGCTATCGTAGTATTTGCCGTCTGTGTTGAAATGCGACAAATAGCCAATAATCAGCGAATTCCAGACAATCCGGCTGAAACCCAAAAGACCCGCGGAAGCCGCCCACAGCACATGCCACGCACGCAGCAACTCCACTACATGCCTGTCGGCGACACCGACAGCTTCACGCCGCACACAAAGCGGCCGGTGCGTGTGCGGGCCCGTACCATGCCGGCGGACACGCACTTCGAGCCGCACTCGCATGCCTGGGCGCAACTGGCCTATTGCGCGGTCGGCATCGTGCAGGTCACCTCAGAGCAGACACAGGACGGTCGGGATCATGTCACCTACATCGTCCCACCCTCTCGCGCGGTGTGGATTGCGCCGGGCGCCAGACACCACATCACGGTGCTGGAAGCGGCGGAGTTTCGCACCCTCTATATGGATGCCAGCGTCACGCCCAAAGGCTGGAGCGGCTGCCGCATGATCGTTGTCTCGCCCTTGCTGCGCGAGACCATACAGGCACTGGATGCCCCGGCTGCTGCGCCTCTGCCCGCCGCCCGGGAGCAACTGCTGACCAGGTTGACGCTCGACGAGATCGAGCGCGCCGACATCCAGGCACTGGGCGTGCCGCTGCCGCATCCGCAAACCGGTGACAAGCGCCTGCGCGCCCTGTGCGAGGCGGTGATGCGCGCCCCGTCCCAGCGCGCCACGCTGGCCGAGTGGGCGGCCGACATTGGTGCCAGCGAACGCACTGCGGCCAGGCTCTTCAGGGACGAGCTGGGCCTGAGCTACCAGCAGTGGCGCCAGCAGGCCATCCTGGCGCACGCCCTCCCACTGCTGGCACGCGGCCAGTCCATCAGCACCGTAGCGGCGGCCAGCGGCTACGCCAGCGACAGCGCGTTTTCGGCGATGTTCAAGGCGGCGATGGGGCAGTCGCCGAGTCATTTTCAGCATCGGGGCAGTTGATCAGGTCTGACTCGCGCTGATTTGGGGGCGGCTTCAGGCTGGAAACGCTATCTATTTAGTAGCTACTCACGCACGTATCTATTGGCCTTAAGCCCGATTTGATGCCTAAAAATGGCAATTTTTTCGGGTTTGGGGCGATTTTTCTGGCCCGGAAACCTGCCAGGACTCAAAAAGTTAACCTCCATATTAACTTTTGACTATTTTTTAACGTATACGTGAAAAATGAAGGCTTTATGGCTTCAGGCACCCTGTCGGAGGCGCTCAGCCAGCGGCGCAGCCTTGCGGCTTGTAGACGCGCTCGCTGGAAGCCGGAAACTTTGCCAGCTTGTCCGCAGGCCGGCGCGGCCGGGTCAGCAGTTCACCGCCGCAATTCGGGCACTTGCCCTTGAGTTTGTCTTCCGCGCAACTCGCGCAGAACGTGCATTCAAAAGTACAGATGCGGGCCTCCGTCGAATCCGCCGGAAGATCCTTGTTGCAGCATTCGCAGCCGGGCCTGAGTTGAAGCATGGGTGTCCCCTGAAAACATGACAGCTGCCTTTATGCCACAGCGGCGGACTGGCGAACCTTTCACTTCGGCTTCCAGCGCTTGAGCAGCAGCGCATTGCTCATCACGCTGACTGAACTCATGGCCATGGCGGCACCTGCCAGCACCGGGTTCAGGAAACCCAGCGCGGCAAGCGGGATGCCGGCAGCGTTGTAGACAAAAGCCCAGAACAGGTTCTGGCGGATCTTGGCGACGGTGCGGTCAGAAATGTCCAGTGCCGCAGCTACCAGCAAGGGGTCGCCGCGCATCAGCGTGATGCCGGCTGCGTGCATGGCGACATCGGTGCCGTTGCCCATGGCCATGCCGACATCCGACGCGGCAAGGGCCGGCGCGTCGTTCACGCCGTCGCCCACCATGGCAACTGTATGGCCGCCCTCCTTCAACGCCATGACGCGCGCAGCCTTGTCACCCGGCAACACCTCGGCCATGACTTCGCCCTCCTCCGGCCTCAAGCCCAGGCGGCGCGCCATAGCTTCGGCAGCGCCCCGGTTGTCGCCCGAGATCATCACGGTCTTGATGCCGCGTGCACGCAGCGCTGCCAGCGCCTCTTTGGCGCCAGGCTTGGGTTCGTCACCAAAAGCCATCAGCGTGCGCAGGGTGAGGCCTGCGGTGGTGCGTTCGGCCATGGCCGACACTGTGGCACCCTGCGCCTGAAGTTCAACGGCTTTGCCGGCCAGCGCGCCCATGTCCACTTTCAGCTCGTCCATCCAGCGCAGGCTGCCGATCAAAAAGCTGCGCACGCCCACTTCTCCCTCGGTGCCCCGGCCTGGCACCGCACGCACGTTATCAGGGGCTTCAACGGTCAGGCTTTTTGCCTGCGCGCTGGCCACCACGGCGCGGGCCAGCGGGTGTTCGCTGCCGCTTTGCAGGCTGGCTGCGGCCTCCAGCGCTTCAGTCTCGTCCATGCCGGGCAGCACGACCAGTGCCGTCAGCCGGGGCTGGCCGACCGTTAGCGTGCCGGTCTTGTCAAAGGCCACCACATCGACCTTGTGCGCCAGCTCCAGCGCCTGCGCGTCCTTGATCAGAATGCCGTGTTTGGCTGCCACGCCCGTCCCGGCCATGATGGCTGCGGGTGTCGCCAGGCCCAGCGCGCAGGGGCAGGCAATCACCAGCACCGCCACGGCGTGTATCAGCGCCAGCTCAAACGAATGGCCGGTCAGCCACCAGCCCAGCAGGGTGCCCAGCGCAATCACCAGCACCACCGGCACAAACACCGCACTCACCTGGTCCACCAGGCGCTGTATCGGCGCCTTGGCGGCCTGCGCATCTTCAACCAGGCGGATGATGTTGGACAGCACCGTGCCGCCGCCCACCGCCGACACTTGCATCACCACACGCCCATCGCCATTGATGGAGCCGCCGGTCAACCTGCCGCCCACCTCTTTGGTCACCGGCAGCGGCTCGCCGGTCAGCATGGCCTCATCAACCTGGGTGTGGCCTTCAAGCAGCGTGCCGTCGACCGGAAACCGCTCGCCCGCCTTGACCACGATGCGGTCGCCGACCAGCACCTCGGCCACCGGGACGTCAACCTCACCCTCCAGGCCGATCAGATGCGCCACATCAGGGCGCAGCGCGTGCAGCGCCCGAATGGCTGATGTCGTTTGCCGTTTGGCGCGGGCCTCCAGCCACTTGCCCAGCAGCACCAGCGTGATGACGACAGCGGAACCTTCAAAGTACAGGTGAACCATGGCGTCGGGATCTGCCGTGAGCCAGAGCCACATCGACAACGCCCAGCCGGCGGTGGTGCCCAGAGCGACCAGCAAATCCATGTTGCCGGTCAGCGCTTTCAGGGCACCCCAGCCGGCCTTGTAAAAGCGCGCGCCCAACACAAACTGCACCGGCGTGGCCAGCAGAAATTGCCACAGCGGCGGCAGCATCCAGTGCAGGCCGAACAGGTCGGCGATCATGGGCGCCACCAGCGGCACCGACAGCGCCATGCCGATGCCGACCGGCATGAAGCCGGCCCACGGCGATGCATCGGGCGCATCAATGGCCGCATCGGCGGCACGCGGCTCGTAACCGGCATCACGGACAGCCCGCCGCAGCCGTGCCTCCATCTGCTCGCCTGGCGCAAACACAATGCGCGCCGATTCGGTGGCCAGGTTGACAGTGGCTGTCTCGACGCCCGGTACTTTCCTCAAGGCCTTTTCAACCCGAGTGACGCAGGATGCGCAGGTCATGCCGCCTATGCCAATATCGAGGGGAATGGGTGCGGTGAGAGTGGTGTTGGTCATATGGAAATCCAGAATTCAATTTGCAATTCAGGAAGGTTAAAGCTTCCCATGATGGCAAGGTCAAACATTGATGCAGATCAACCCTGAAGCAGGCAATGGCAAATGAAAGCCGCTTGACCTTCCCACGATGGCAAGGTTCAGGATATGCTTTTTCCCAAACCCGGGTATCAACATCAACAGGAGAGTATTGACATGAACCAGACATTTACCGTGACCGGCATGACCTGCGGCCACTGCGAAAAAGCAGTCACCCGCGCGATCAAGCTGGTCGACCCGCAAGCCGAAGTCACGATAGACCGCGCCGCCAACAAGGTGGAAGTGAAGTCAGACCAGCCCCACGACGTTCTGGGCAACGCGATTGCCGAAGAAGGCTACGCCGTCGCCTCATGAAGCCCGCAGTCGAAACCCGAACCGCCTGGCCTGTCGCCATTGGGACGGCGGCAAAGCTGTCTGGCGTGTCTGCCAAGATGCTGCGCCATTACGAGTCGCTGGGCCTGCTGGCCGGTGTGGCGCGTACGGACAGCGGCTATCGCCAGTACAGCGAAGCTGACGTGCGGAGCCTGCAGTTCATCAAGCGCAGCCGCGACCTCGGCTTTTCGATGGCCGAGATCGCCGAGCTGGTCAGCCTGTGGCACAACCGGCGCCGGGCCAGCGCCAGCGTCAAAAACATCGCCCAGAAGCATGTTGACGACCTGGCCCAGCGGATAGAAGCCATGCAGGCCATGCAGCGCACACTTTCAAACCTGGTGCAGCACTGCCACGGCGATGAACGCCCGCACTGCCCCATTCTGGATGACCTGGCGGGCGACATCGCACAGGTTTGACATGGATCATTGAAATCCCGATCCAACAGGCGCTTAATGGATATGCACGGCATTCATCGACCGGCCTCAAGGAGATTTTCATGACCAAAAACGTCGGCAGCATTGACCGCGCGCTGCGCACCATCGTCGGCCTCGCACTGATCGCCCTGGCCGCCACCGGCACTGTGGGCTGGTGGGGTTATCTGGGTGTCATCCCGCTGGCAACCGCTGCCATCGGGTGGTGCCCGCCATATGCGCTGTTTGGCTGGAGTACCTGCGCGGCCAAAACCGGCAACTGAACAAGCGGGCCCTGCCGGGTTCGGCATTCCCGGCCACACTCGCCGCCCTGTTGTCCTGCGTTTATTCAGGCAGGTTCAGCACCGAAAGCAGCTTCGCCTTGGACTTCGACTCCTCCGCGATGCGCGCTGAAAACGCCTTGCGGTCCAGGTAGGTGGCGCTTTGCAGCAGCGACTCGGCCGATGCCTGGTAAGCTGGGCTGTTCACGACCTCCCGGCAGGTTGACTCCAGCCTGCTCACAATACCCTCAGGAGTGCCGGTTCGCACAAAAATACCGCCATACCCTGACGGTGGAATGTTGTACCCAAGATCGGTCGTCGTCGGCACATCGGGGTACCACTTCGAGCGCTCTTTTGAAAACACCAGCAGTGGGCGCAGCTTTTGTTGTTGCGCGAGGGAAGATGTCACGATGCCAGCCTCGATATCGCCGGCGATCAGGCCTGGCAAATACGCTGTTTCACCCCGATAAGGAATGTCGGACAGGTTCACGCCCAGGTCGCGCCACAACTCAGCGGCCATCAGGTGCGGCGTGGAGCCGGTACCGGAATGCCCGTAGCGCAGCTTGCCGGGGTTGGCTTTCGCTTCCGCCAGAAAAGACTTGAAATCCCTGAACGGTGAGGACGCAGGCACGGCCACCATGAAGGTGTTTTCAAACGTCTGGCAAACCGGAATAAAGCCATCTGCCGCATAGGGCAGTTTTTTGGTGCGGTGCGGTTGAATGGTCAGCGGCGTTGCGGGTGAGAACGCCATGGTGTAGCCATCGGCGGGAGCCGCCTGCACCACCTGCATGCCAAGCATCAGCCCGGCACCGGGACGGTTGTCGACCACCATGGGCTGCTTGAGCCGTGGTTCGACCTGCTGGCTGAATACACGCGCCAGCACATCCACCGTGGAGCCGGCGGGCAGGGTCAACACGGCGGTCAGGGGTTTGGTCGGGTAGGCCTGGCCCCAGGCAGCAGGCAAAACACCCGTCAATGCAACAGCGCCAGCAATGGCACCAACGATAGCCTTCTTCAAATCGACCGGTTTTTTCATGGCAATGCTCCTTTTATGTCAATGCGTTTGCAGCAGCGGTGCGCTGCCGTAAACGTTGTCTCTGTTTTTTCTGTCACGTCGCCTTAACACCCCTTCAGTACTGGATGTGCCTGCCCAGCACCGCATCTTTTTTATCGATGACCGACAGGCCAGCCTTGACCAGCAGGTCGTAAATCGTGTCGATCTCGATCTGGCGCGGGCTGGGCATGGGCGGACGCATGAAGGGGTTGGGAATCAGGCCGCGCAGCCAGGTGGCGACCTTGTAGCGCACATGCAGGCGGCCCATGTCGGCGATGTATTCATGCAGCTGTACCAGGCCGCCGTTCCAGATCCGGCAGGCAGAGTCGATATCGCGCTGGTCCCAGGCGTCAAGGTGGTCCAGCATGCTTTCCATGCCGAAATTCCAGAAGCCGCTTAGCGTGCCGTCAAACATGTCGGTGGCGCGGTATTCATGAAAGCGCGACGCCAGTGCAGACATCACCGACACGCGCTTGGGCAGGCTGCGCAGGCCCTTGGCCACGATGCGGTAGCCGTCATAGCCGTAGGTCATCTTCCAGCCGACGATGTTGGGGATCTCCCGGCAGATCGCCAGGGTGGCCGCCACCGGCAGGCCGGGAGAAAAAGGTGCGGCAGATCCCGATACCGGGTGCGTGATGATGGGCAGGTCGACCGCCCTGTCCTGCGCCTTGATCTGGTCGGACCAGACCTCGGGGTAGTTGTCGGCATCCCAGCAGGAGGTGATGTCCTGCGCGCCGCCGG
>JAZKCB010000269.1:0-41625 GCA_040388335.1 Pseudomonadota bacterium
AGCGCCCACAAAAAAGGCCCCTCCAGAACTGGAAGGGCCTGTATCTGGTGCTCGGAGCCGGAATCGAACCCGCGTACGACGTGCGCTTTGTCAATTATGGGGAGGTGATCGTTATGGCAACTCGGAAGCTCGGCGGCCAAAAACGGCGGATCTAGATTCCATGCGGGTTTCCGGGCGGTTACAGCCATTTGGGGCGTGGCAAACGCTTTGGCAGTAAATGGGCCGTCCGGGCGGCGGGAACGGGCCTGGTGGGCCAGGATCGGGCCGTGGCGGGCCTTTTGTGGCTCGGTGTGGGTCTGGCGCCTTCTCCCAATGGTGGAGGCAATCAAGGCGGCATTTTGACGGGCTGTCCCTGGCGGTCAGGTCAGCCTGCCCGAGCGGGCGAACTCGGAAGTTCGGGCACTTGCTGCAAAAACTGGCAACGTTGCCAGATACCGTAGACAAATCAAAGGCTTACATGATTCGGGGCAACTTCCGAGTTGAACTTCCAAGTTAGCGAACTCGGAAGTCGGAAGTTGGGCGAGTTAAAGAAACTGGCGGCGCCGAACTCGGAAGCTACTTCCGACTTTAACTATTTGGCGATCTGCGTCAACGCGACGCAGTTCTGCGCGGATCATGCGCAGATGAACTGGTCAAAAAACGAGGGTAAAAAGAGATCAGCCGAACAGCTGATTTTGGTCGGCATTCGTGCCGTTGGCACGGCCAACGATGTTCCAGATTTGGCGCTCTGTGAGGTTGTGTTCCAGGGCCAAAGTGCTGGCGGATTTTGGGCCATATTCGGCCCTTATTTTCTCGTCCCGAAGGTGTCGTAAAGCGCGCTCGGCTTTGGGGATGTCGAAGTGGTCTTCCAGGCCGTAAACCTTGCTCAAGATGGTGAGCTTTTCAAGGCCGATCAGCTTGGCGATCGGATGATCGGCGTGCGGGTTGATTGGCACGTACAAACGGCGGCCACCGTAGGCGCCGACGATCATCATGGTGGCGGCCAGGCCGATCAGGCGCACGAAGTCCTGCAGCACTTGCGGCAGCAGCTCCGTGGACAGATCGGCCCAGGCTTTCATTTGGCCTTGACCCTCTTTAACCAGGCCTTCAGGGCCTCGGTCACTTTGATGGCCTTGCGGGTATCCAGGAAGCGCAGCTCGGCCACGCCGGCCTGGTGCTTGACGAAGGCCAGCAGGCCCGCCCGTGACGGGTCTGTGAGCGCGCCGGGCACCTGGCCCAGCTGCTCCCACAGGTCTTCGATCTTTTTGGCCTGCCAGCCCTGTGGTGGGCGTGCCTGGCGCTTTGGATTCCAGCCGCATTTCTGGAAGTGTTCGAGCAGGCGCTGGCGGCCGGTGCTGTCCAACTTCGCAGCGCTGTCGATACCGTGGCACACAGCGCGCATGACGGACCGGTAGTGATCGTCCGTCCAGCCCATGTCGGCTACGGCGATGTGGATCTGTGCCAGCTGGGCGTTGCGGTGGTCTCTGGCCAGCTTGCTCATATAACCACCGTTTGGTTGCATACTTGCCGGTTTAAAGGGAGCTGAAAAATGGCAAAAAGAGTTGAAGGACTTTTGCAAGAGCGCATTGACTTGAGTGCCCAACTGGCTGAGGCACAACTGGTGGCCGCGAAGGAAATCGTTGCACGCCACTTCGATGGGTATCCCCAAGAAGAAGCGGGTGTCCTTACGGCAGCAGTCTTGAACGCGATCGCAATCAATTTCCAGACGCGCAGCCCCGCGCGGTAACGTGTGGGCGATTCGGAGACATTGACATCCATCATTGGATCTCCTTTAACTCGATCACCTTGTTGTTGGCCACCAAGTGCCGCTTCAGGGATGCAAACGAGGACCAGTGGGATGAATACCAAGTGAACTTCTTGTCGATGTCAGGAAACATCCGGTGGGCGCGCCGCGTGCCCAGCTCCTTCAGGAGCCGAGTGCGATCAGCTGGTGGAAAAACAAAGGCTTGTTTCGGGCAGGAGAACCGCCTGCGCTCTTCGCAGTCCATGACGATGAACTCGCCCTTGAAGAAGCCGTTCACGTAGAAGCCGATCTCGAACTTAAGTGGCTTGACCTGCTGCACCTGAAGAGTCAGCGCATAACCGTCGCAGAGCAGCTCGGCGCGGCCATATGGGAACTGCAACTCCACGCGGACCTTTTTCCAATCTTCTTTGGTCATGGGTGGACTCCCGATGGGCGTGGAGCGTTCTCGATTAGCGCCTGGATGTTGGCCGTCATCTGCGGCAGCTGGGCAGCGGCCTGCTTCTCTAGGATCGAGGCGACGCGGCGGTAGCTGTTGGCCTCGGGCTTGCCTTCAAGCCGGGCGATGTGTTCGACGGCATTGGCGCAGGCCGTCATGTAGGCGAGACTGCGGCAGCGCTCGGCCTCGGTCTTGTGCGCGCGGTAGGCGTCCAGGATGGCGCCCTGCATGGCCGATGGAAGCCTGATCCAGTGGGCCCGGCACATGAAGCGCCAGCGCTCTGTGGCCCAGGAGCAGCCGTTGGCGTGGCAACTATGCGTGAGCTTCATGATGAAAATCCGAGGTGTTCGATCCACTTATGCAGGCCGCCGGTGTATGCTTTCGCATGGCTCAAACCTCTGAAGGTGCAGTGAAGATTGCGGCCCAAAAGGCAGGGCTTGCGTTGGCCGATTACCTGGCGCGTCGGGCGGCGGGATTGAAGCGGTGCACTGGCTGCAAGGAATGGCACCCGGTTACGACGTTCAATGTGGACAAATGCCGGAGCGACGGCCTCTGCGCAAAGGGGCAGTGTTGCAGCCGTGTGAAGGTGCGCCAGAGCACCAAAGGCCGTCCGAGTGTGTTCAAGGGGCACACGCATAGCGACGCCACTCGAGCGGTTATGAGTGCGGCGGCGAAAACGCGCCCCAGCAATCGCCTTGGCAAGAAGCACTCGCTGGAAGTCCGAGCAAAAATCAGCCAAATTACGCGAGAGCGTGCCGTGCGCGGTCCGGAGGCACCAGGCTACATTGATGGCAAATACGCCGAGCGGCAGAGCCTTCGTCTGAGTGCTGAATACAAGCGCTGGCGGTACGACGTATTTTCTAGGGATGGTTGGATGTGCATTCACTGCGGGGACGTCAGTGGCGGGAACCTGCAGGCCCATCATCGGAAGGAATGGGCCGAATACCCGGAACTGCGCTTTGATGTGAACAACGGCATCACTCTGTGTAAGTGGTGTCATTGGTTGGCGCACACCTATCACGGGTGCATCCCCGGGTTGAATTGACGGTTCGAGGCTGGCGCACCAAGCGATGCCTTTGATTTCGCTCATACTGTGGCTTCCAAAATACGGAGGCAAAAATGCTCAGTAGGATTCACAACCCAGTGCAAGTTGAAAGTGGTCCCCGCTACGTCATGCGAGGCCAATACCGAGACGCCACGATTCAGGTGGTCTGTGGATACGTGGGAACCGAGGATGCGTGGGCCTACCATGTGTTGGTCCAGCAGCCGGGCCAACCCGACAAGAACCTTGTTGAAAAACCGTCCCAGTGGTTTGCGAACACGCAGCAACAGGCGTGGGACAAGGGCTTTGGCGCGGGCATCGCGGTGGTGGACCGCCCGACCGGCTTTCAGACCCAAGTGAAGTAAATTTCTAGGCACCAAATGACCGACAAAGTAAATTGGCAGGATCACCGCGAAATTGAGCGTTGGATGGCCGACTGGGCGGAAGAGGTCGTGAACAAGTCGCTGGACTTCACTGGGAAAGACGACCCAGCTGACGAATTGCGTCATCGTTTGGCGCGTGGAGACTTCCGCGGTAGAAACGCGATGTCGGTCACCAGTTTTCTGGACGCTTACGGCGCCAGAGCTCACCGGGTCTCGGACCAAGGGCGAGCGGAGCGTGAAGAGCGATCGGCAGCCGCAGCGGAACGATCGGCAGACGCCGCAAGTACGTCGGCGAAGTGGGCCGGTTGGTCTATCTTGGTATCCCTTGCTGCTTTGGCACTGGCCGCGTGGCCATATTTCAAGAAGTGGCTCGGAGGCGACTGATAGATGGCCAAGCCCAGTCGCACGGCCAAGCAGCTGCAGGTATTGATTCAAGAGCGCATTGACGCCATCCCTGATCTTGCCGGTCAAGTGACAGACGTCGAAATGGGCGGCGTGGTATGGGCGCCTGGCGGCGCCGGCGGCAACTGGACCGTGCCGGTGCTGCGCGGTCGCGATCAATATCGAGCTGACATCGCGCGCATCATTCGACAGCTGCAAGACACCTTTGACCTTGAATGTCTGGAGGGATGAGGTCGAGCCTGCAGGAACGGCGACACGCCGGTACCCGCCCATGATCGAGAAAGGATCGGTCTCAGTTTTCATGGTGGGCTACTGGTTAAAGCTCAAGGCTTGAGGTGGGTGGACGAGAATGAGTCGAACAGGCTGCCGACGCGCGGCACGATCAGGTACTGGAAGATTCCGATAGCGCTGGTGATAGAGAACCAGACCTGCTGCAGCAGCTGGAACCAGTGCGCGTTGCCGTAGGCGAAGGCGATCCAGCCCACGTTGCTGAGTGCGAACAGGACCCACCCTTGGCCGGCCAGCTTGCCTTTCAATGCAACCAGGAGGCTGCCTACCATGCCGCAGGCCGCCGAGAAGATTTCGATCACCGTGAGTGGGTTGTGCAGCGCCACCCACGCCTTGAGGAGCCAAGGCAGCAGCAATGTGTAGAGATCGGCGACCGTGAAGCTGCTCATGACACCGGCTCCAGCTCTCGCACGGTGGTTTCATCCTCGGGCGCTGCTTTCGGGTCGAAAGGCTGCAACCAGGCGTCGGGTATGCCGTCCGCCACCGCGCGATCGCCTTTGTGGACTGGCCGGCCGTGGCCATCAATTGCCTTGATGGAGAAAACGACACTCTGAGGCGGTGAAACCACCCAGGTCGGCTCGCTGTAGCCAGGAAGCAAGTCTTTGGTCTGGACAACGTGGTTATGCAGGGCATCAATGCCGGTGCCGTTGTAAAACGCTGGCACCCTGATCCAGGCGAGCTGGTGAGGCTTGCAGTTCATGATGTCCTCCCGCCAGCGGTATCGCGGCCGGCCGCGCAGAGCTCGACCAGGTCGTTCACGTCGAAGTGCGGGCCGAGGATGGGCTGGCTGAGGTAGGTGAAGCGTTCGCGGGCTTCGTGCTCGACACTGGCCAGCACGCACATGAATGCGGTCTGCACCAGCTCGCTGGGCGTCATGTGGGGTGACAGTAGCCATTTGCGCGTGCGCTGCTTGACCAGGTGGCCGGTCTTGCAATCTGGCGCGTAGAACAGCGCCTGCAGATAGGTGGCTTCGCCGTCCTGGAAGCTACCCTCGATCTGGAAGGTGTAGCCCGGGAAGGCCACGTTTTGCAGCACCTCGGCCGCTTTGGACAGGGCGGTCAGCATGGCCGCACCTCGCCGTGCTCCAGGCTCGAAGGGTCAAGATCCGCGCCGATCGCCTTGGCCTCTGCATTTTCAAAGCGGGAGATCTCGACCGGCTTGATGTCGGCGTCGTTGCCCAGGCCGGTACCGGTCTCGTCGCGGCGGATGGCTTCGAACCAGTTGGCCAGGGCCGCGGCGGAGCTGATGGTGTGATGCAAGGCTTTCTGCTTGTCGCCGGTGATGCAGGCGCGCAGGCACTTGCCGGCCAGGTAGCCGATGAGCCAGAACCAGTTTTCAGCGCTTTTTCCCCGGTCGTGGGCATCGCCCCAGCGATCGCGCTGGTGAGCGGCTTCGAGCTTGACGGCTTCGAGGAATTCGGCCGTGTTCGGGTTGTTCACCAAGGCGTGGAATTCGTGGGCGTGTTCGGCGTCGGCCAGTAGCGCTGCCGCGGTGTCTCGCCCGAAGACGATCTCACTGTCGCCAGAAAACACCGTATTCACGCCGTCCCGCAACTGCTGCACCATCGCCAGATTGGTTGAAAGTTTGATCGTCATGACGGCCTCACTCGGTCAGGCTTTGCCACTCAAGGCTGGGCGCCTTGTCTTCGTCGGTAGCCAGCAGGCCGTAAAGCCAGTCGCTGGCGTGCAGCGCTTCAAAGAAGACGTGGTCACCGGCACCAGGAGCGAGCAGGTATTTGTCGTGTACCTGGTCGCTGTCCATGCGATCGGTCAGCACCTGGATCTGCGCGTCGATGCCGGCATGGTTGTCATCGTGGAACGCGGTGAACTGCCTCACCTTCGGCTTGATGGCTTGCAGCGCCGCAATCTCGGCTGTAACTTGCTCTTCGGTTTTCATAGACATGGGGTCAGTGCCTTTGAGTTCGGTTTTGTTAAAAGACCCCGAGGCTCATGCCCCGGGGTGAGATCAGCCGTGTTGCGGGCTCCATCCCGCCGGGCGTGATCAAGGAAACTTCAATCGCGGACATGGAGCCAAGCCAGGAAGGCCGCCAACGCGACGAGCGCAAGGATTGCCAGCAGGTCAGTGGTGCTCTTGTCCATGTCTGGCCTCAGACGTCGAAGGGGCCGATGACGGTTCGCTTGTCCTGCGGATCTGTGGCGGCCGGGAGCGGCACAGCCAGCTGCTGCATCACCTGATCGCTGCAGCGGTCGCAGAAAGGCTCAACCAGCGGCACTTCCACCAGCGCGCAGCCGTTGCACATGACGCGCGGGCCGTTCATATCGCCGCCACGTCCAGGCTGATGGGGAAGTACTCACCCGTGGTGTCATCGCGCTTGTAAAAGCGGATGTAGGGCTTGGTGCTGGCCACGCGCATGCTGTCGCCGATTGCCTGCATGGCGAGGAGCCACTTCTCGTCGGTGATCTCCAGGCGGCGCAGGCCCAGCACGCGGCCGGTGCTGATCTTGCCTTGCTGGTCTACCTGGAAGGCGTTGTTGACCAGCACCTTGATGTTGGCGTTGCTGCCCTTGCTCCAGCCGTGGATGCATTCGTCGATCAGCGCCTTGGCGGCTTGCAGGCGCTCATCAAAGGTGATGGTCTCCTGCATCTGGCGAATGATCTTGTACTCGCCGTCGAAGTTGATCAGCGTGACATTGCCCTTTTTGCCGCCGTGCTTGACCTCGTACTGCGCCAGGCTTTTGCCGATGAAGTCGGAGATCGCCTCCATCGCCGTGGTCTTGAATGCCATCAGGCGGGCGCTCTCCTGCTCGGCCTGCCGGCAGATCTCGACCACCACCTGGTGGCGAAGCTTGTCGATTTCCTTGATCTTGCTGACCGGGATCAGGTTGCCGCTGGCGTCTTGCCAGTAACCTGATGGAATGGTTTTTTCGTCTGCCATTGTTTTGCTCCTAGGCTTGGTTGAGTAAAAGTTGCCCTGCCAGGATCGGCAGCGGGATATTGCGAAGGCGCGAGCTGAGCTGCAGGCTGTGCAGGGCGCGCGCTTCGAGGTACTTGATGCAGAACTCATCCAGCTCCTCGGCCGTGTCGGCCATGAAGTAGCCGGTCTCGGGCTTGCCGCAGATGGCGATGCCTTCGCGGCGCAGATCGCTGATCAGCTTGCGCAGCGTTCGGCCCGGCTGCGCGGTCAGCGCGGCCAGCTTGTCCATGTGGATGCCATTGGCCTGGCCCTTGTGGCCTGACAGGAGGTTGAGGAGTTCTGCGCTGTTCATGGGTGACCTTTCAGTGAAGGTGTGTGCCGCTTGGCGCCGCGTCGGGCATCTGTTCGGGCAGCCCCTTTCCCTTGAAAACCAACTTGGCGCCCAGCTCCAGAAACATCAGCCCAGCGCCAGCGGTGCAGCAGCTGTGGCTCGCCGCTACCTGGTTGGCCAGGTTCGCCAAAGCGTCGATAGCAATGGCATGTGGTGTCTGTTCGTCATTGAGGAGCTGCAACAGCTTGTTCATCAATGCCTGGGTGGTCTTGGACCGATCGGCCGCATTCATGGCTGACCACCCGTGTAGGTGTATTCGTCGCGCTCACCGTCATAGGACACGGCGCCGACATCAATCAGGGGGCGCAGCTCGACGTGGACGTTTGGCAGGGAGACGGCAGCAGCGCCCGCGAGAGCTGCGGTGCTAACCGCGCCGCGCTTAGGCAGCAGGGCCACCAGGGCCGTCTGCATAGGGGTGAAGGCGGGCCAGCTCATGCGGCGCCTTCCAGCGATTCCAGGATGGTCGTGTTGCCCAGGAAGCGCTTTAACTGGAGCGCTTTCTCCGGTGTGAACATCACCAGGTCACCCTGGCCAAGATCAATGACAAACTCGCCCAGCGAATTGATGGCGAAGGCGAGATCTGCCGCTTCGATGACCGGCGCGTCTGGACTGTCGACCATTGCAGCCAGCAGGGCCGCGTCGGGGTCCGACGAGGTGGATGGAGCAGCTGCAAAGGTGAAGCCCAGGTTGCCTGGTAGCACGGGCGCTGTCGGCTGAGCCTGCACTTGGCGAGGTTGCGGCGTTGGCGCTGCAGGCCGTGAGACGGCCACAGGCGACCTCGCAGCTGGCGCTGGTGCGGGCGGCAGATCCTTCTTCTTCGAAGGCGCTACAGGGCTGACCGAGGCCTTGGGCTGCTGGCCAGTGGCTGCGAAGTTAAAGTCTTCCGGCTTCGGTACCCAGCATGCGCTGTAGCGGTACGTGAACATGTCGATGCCGCTGCGTTGGGTCGGCACGCGCAGCAGCTTGCCCGCTTCAACCAGGGGGGCCAGTGCCTGATCCATGACTTGCGCAGAGCAGTTGCAGGTGTCTGCCAGCTCATAGCTGGAGCGGATATCGCCGGCCTTGAATTTCTTGATCGCAGCCTGCGCCAGGACGCCGTGCGTCACTTTGTCCATCACCGTGTTGGATCGATATGGATCATCAAGCCACGACTTCGCCGCGGTATTGGTGGTGAAGTAGTGGGTGTTTTCGCCTGGGCGCCGCGACTTGAACAGCCAGCCGCATTGCACGCCGCTCGCAAGGCTGCCGCCGGCATCCTCGGACGAAATTGCCAACGCCTTGGCTGTCTCGCCGTTGGTGACGCCTTGAGGCCGCGAAGCCATCGTGATGATGGTGTCTTTTTTGGCACCCATCACAGCGCTCCCTTGTCACCAGGTGCGGCCGGTGCCCGGGTCGGCACGTCGCAGAGCATGCCGCAAGGCAGATGTTTCCAGTATTCCGCCGCTGCCTGGTGCGCAGCCTGCTGTGCGTCGATCAGGGTCTTTTGCTCAGCATCGAGTTGGGCCATGCAAGCCCTGTGCAGGTCGCGCTCAC
Organism: Pseudomonadota bacterium; assembly: GCA_040388335.1. Lineage (GTDB taxonomy): Bacteria > Pseudomonadota > Gammaproteobacteria > Burkholderiales > Burkholderiaceae_C > Polaromonas. The sequence continues at coordinate 9,094 of JAZKCB010000269.1, forward strand.
GGCTGCGGTACAGGGCGACCTGGCGCATGCGCCAGCGAAGCCATGCAAGCTTGATCGCGTAGGCCAAGCCCACGAATCCGGCAAAAATGAAGATTCGACCGTATGAACGGCGCGAGGTTTGAACGCTCATGGTTTCTCCTGCAGGGGGTCAGGGGTTGCGGGATCGCGGGACTTGCGCGGCTTGCTCTCACGCTCCACGGGCGGTGCGCTGGCCGCCTTGTGGGGGCAGCTGCGGCAGGCTTGCCAGTGCTGCATGTCTCGGGGGCTGCCGGTGGGTGCCGGGCGATGCGCGTAGGCGCGGCACTGCTCGGCGGTGATGACGCTGGCATCCGGACCAAAGCCGGATTGCTCACTCAGGTGCGGGCAGGGGTAGCGGCCGAAGGTGTGGACCACCTTCTCGGCCAGGCTTTCGGTGCTGGCCTGGCCGCGCCCATATTTGCCAGAGCCATTGAGCACCTGGCTGATCTGCGGCGGACTGACGCCCAGCATCAGAGCCACCTCCTTGCGCGGCTTGTTGGTTACAGCGGTTTGCAGCAGGGCAAACCAGGGCTCGTTTTTGTAAGGCATAAAGGTGGCTGTCATTCGTTGGTCTGTGCGGCCTGGCGGGCTTTGGCCTTGGGTGTCCAGGCGGGCGGCATGGGGCCACAGTCTTTGGTGAGGACATAGCGCTTGCAGCCGTTGGCCTCGCGCTCGCGGCCGGCGGAGAGCGCGCCGGTGCTGGCCCATCGGGCCAGGTAGCGCTGGGCGTTCTTGGATGCTTTGGCGATTGCGGTGTCGTCTCCGGCATCGACCAGGGTTTCGGCTGCGGTCTCGCTGTCCAGGATGGTCCGCGCGCGCATGAGCGCCCACAGACGGACGGCGAAGGTCTGGCTGCCTGGCTGGCGATCGACCTGGTGGGGACCTTTGGGCCCGCTGGTCAGCTTTTTGCCCTGGGCGATCGCCTTGATGGCCGCCTCGCCCTCGGCGGTGATGGTGTAGAGCGAGTAGCTCCTGGCGCGCTCGCCAATGCGGGTCTCTTGTGTCACAAAGCCCATGCTGATCAACGTGTGGGCGGCGTGCTTGCGCTGCGCGAGCGTCAGGGAAGGTACCCACTGCAGCATGTCCTGGCTGGTGAAGGTGTCCCCGGCCGACTTGTCACGTCCGGCCAATGCCACCAGCACGGCCGACGTCACCCAGCGCAGATCGGTCTTGTTGGTGGCCGTGGCCATTTACATGCCCTCCCGGCGCTTGCCCAGTTGCATGCCGCTGAACTCGGTGCACAGGGCCTTGCCGTTGATCAGCTTGGCCGAGACTTTGTTCCAGGAGTTGGCGGCTGCCCACTGCTCAATATTGGCAATGGCGTTGAGGACCAGGCGCATGCGGCCTTTGGACTGCTGATGGATCTCGGTGACCAGGTCATCATCGAGTGGCACCTCGCACTTGGCGTTCACCGTGGCCTTGATGTCGCCAAGGCTCAGCACCTCGAACTCGACCACCTTGGCAACGCGGCTGGCGATGTGCGGGTATTTGGCGACCTTGAGCGGGAAGTGCTCCATGCCGACCAGGAAGCACATGGTGCCGGTCAGGTCGGTGATGTCGCGCAGCACCTCCAGCAGGCTGGCCGTGCTGCGCACCAGGAAGTCGGCCTCGTCCACGATCAGAGGAACCATGTCCACGGCCATCTTGCCGATGATCCGGGCCTGCACTTCCTGGTTGCGCCCGCCCTTGGCCAGTCCCATCTTGTCGGCCAGTTCGTCAAGCAGGGCGCGTTTGGTCCAGGTCTCCTTGGCCCGCACAAAAACGTAATTGCTGTCTGCGGCCCAGCGTTCGGTGAGTTCGCTCTTGCCGATGCCGTACACGCCTCGCACGATCACCAGGCCGGCCTCGCGGGCGCCGCGCCGGGCGACGAGCTTCTCGGCCTCCTTGAGGCGCTTGAAGTTCTCGGTTTGGACAAAACCTTTTTTCATTGCTACTATCTCCTCGTCTAAAGTTGCTTCAAAACACTAGGCACGCTCGGTGAAGGCAGCCACCTTCACCGGGCACTCTTAAAACCAGATTCCTGTTCGTTCCACTCAATGCCCCGGCTCGCGTAGTACTCGCGCAGCTCGGCATAGTCCTCACCTCCCACGTATTGACTGACCCAGCCGGCGTCGCCATCACGCCAGCCGGCGCGGTTCTGCATGAGCCATTCGTAGCGGGCGGATGGGGTGTCAAAGAAAGGCCTGCCCGGCGCTGATTGCTCGGCACCGCCTTGTGGAGACACGGAGATCGGGAGGGAGGAGGAGATGGCCTCCACGTTGTGCAGCAGCACCACGGGGGTGCTGGGTGCTGGCAGGGAAACTGTTTCGATGGTGTTGCCGTCTTGCATGGCATCCAGCTCGCGCATGGCGGTGTCGATCTGGCTCTGACGCCGCTGCACGATGCCCTTGACGCGCTTTTCGCGGGCCATGTCGATGACAGGCTTGGGGAAGTAATCCATGCGGTTGGCGTTCCACTTCGCCTCGCACACATACTCGCCGCTGGTGGTGAACACCATCACGTAATGCGGGTCGTGAATGTCGTAATGCACCCGGACCTGCTGGCCGTCCACGCTCATCAGGTCATGGGCGAAGTAGGTCTGGTTAAAGAATGTGACCTCGCCCCGCTTGGCGGTGCGCAGCGTGGCCGGCATGAACAACATGCGGGTTTCCAGCTGGCTGGGGATGTGCTGCAGCTCGGCGTCGAGCATCAAGGCCCATGCCTCTGACGGGGTCAGGTGCAGGCCCCGTTCATTTTTGGGCAGTGAGCGGTGGCGGTGTTGGTCGTTGTATTCGGCGACTTGGCGCTCCACCGCATCAATGAACTGGTTCCAGCTGGGCGCCTTGGCGCTGAGCTGGATGATGTCGCCCGTGCCCTTGGCCCGTTTGACGGCACGCTGCTCCTTGGCAAGCTCGGCCGCCACCTTGCGGAATGTCAGGGCGTCTACGTCCTTGCCCTGGAAGCTGCCGAACTGCCTGGCGCAGCGGATCATGTGCGTCTGCCAGCTGCGCTCAATCAGGCCGTGGCCCTGTGGGTGCCCAGGAATGCCGGTGCGGTGGTCTGAACCCAGGCGGGCCATGATGCCGGCCACCGGGCAGTCGATCATCTTGCCGGTCTCGCCGCCACCGTTGTCGGAATAGACGATGGCTGGCACGCCGTGAATGCCAACCGCATGGCGCAGCGCGTCGCCCACAGCGATGGTGTTCTCGCTCAGGGACACCGACCAACCGACGATCTTGCGGGTGGCAGCATCGAAGGCGACTGTGACTTCGGGCGCAAAGGGGGCGCCGTGGTCGGGGTGGCGAACCTTGGCTTTGAAGGTGTGGCCGTCGATCAGCCAGACATCGAGCGGCTTGAGAACGGATGTGTCGCGCCGCTTGAAGGGCAGCTTGGCTGCGCGTTCGGCACCACTGTGGCGGGCCTTGATCAGGTCCACCTGGTTGACCTTGGGCAGCGCGCGGCGGGCGCGGTCGTACAGGCTGCGCCATTCGTCATAGGGCCGGCCCAGCTTCTTGGTGACCTCGATCGCCGCCACCGTGAGCTTGCGGAACTGTGGGTCGCGGCTGAGATAGCTTCCCAGCGTGGCGGCAACATCCTCGTCAACTTTGGCCGCTGGCAAATCAGAGGGCGCAGGCAGCAGGCCCCACCAGCCCTGCAGCTGGTAGCTGCTCAGCCAGCGGAACAAGGTGCGGTCGCTGACGGCGCTGTTGCGGGCACGCTGGTTGGCAGCGCGTGCTGCTGCCTGTAACTCCTTGGAGGCGGCGCCGCTGGCCAGCTGCAGTGCTAGCAGCTGGCTGGCGCGGGTGGTGCCCACGCTGGCGGCGAGTTCGAGCAACTGGTTGACCAGGATGGAGCGGGCGTCGGCTACCGACTTGTCGGCCTGGCTGGGCGGGCGTCGGCCCTGGTCTGGCAAGGCCGGCAACAAAGGGTCCTTTGGTGCTGGTGGCGCAAAGGACGTCGGCGCCTCGGCTTCACCAGCGACGGCGGGGGCTGCGTTGGCCACCTGGGCGACGAGCAGCGCCTGTTTTGTTTCGGCTGGCAGTGCCGAGCAATCGAACTCGCGCCCGCCGCCCCGGCCGGCGCGTGCCTGGTGCGGTACACCCAGGCGCTTGAGCTTGTCCAGAGTAGCGCGTTCGGACATGTCGAAGCCGGGAAGGCCGGCGATCTCGCGTGCAGTGAGCCAGATGGTCATGGCGGTCATGCCTTTGCGACTTTGGGACGCAGGGTGGTCTTGTGTTGCTTCAAGACCTCGGCATTTCGTGTCAGCGCCATAGCGCGATCACGGGAGCGTTTGTAGCGGCTGGGCCAGATTTCCTGCGGTGTGGTCTTGAGGGCCCGCGCCACTATCAATTCCGCAGCAACCCACGGCCTGTTTAAAACATCGTTGAGATGTTTGTATTTGTGTTGGCGAGCCAACTGAGCCAGGTTTGTTCCTGACATCTCGAGAGCTGCTTTAACCTGTGCTGGGTGCCAATCCATCGAATAACCTCAATTTGAGTAATTAATCGCGATGATACACACATATCAGGTTCTGACAAGTCGTGTTTGTTAATAAAACACAATTTTTTGGGCTCAGGACTAACCCGAATGGATTGACGGCAACCCGCTGCGCCGATAATCTGCGATGAACAACACAGATCAGGTTAATCAGTGAACTATCCAAGCACGGAACAGAGCGGGGAGATTCCCGCCCTCACCATGAATGACATGAGCAACGACGTGGAGTCGTTGGTGAGAGGCTTGCTCAAGCGTCAAGGTGAAAAAATCCGTGACGCTCGAAAAAAGGCGAACCTCACGATCGAAGGATTAGCGGGCAAGACCGGGCTGCACTTCAATACGATCGGCCGCATTGAGCGGGGCGAGACCGAAGCCTCAATCGTCCAACTGATACTCATCGGGCGCGAGTTGCACATGAGACCGCTGGATTTCGCACACTTCAGGGAGGTGCCAACCAACAAGCTCGATGACGATGAATTCGCCCTGATCGACATGCTAGACGTCAAGGTGAGCGCCGGTGGCGGCTCCCTCAACGGTGACCACGAAAGCATCGGACGCTTTGCGTTCAAGCGTTCCTGGCTGAAGAGCCGGGGCGTGCATCCGGACAAGGCCAAATGCATACGTGCTCGTGGCGACTCGATGGCCGACAAGATCAACTCCGGCGATGTGCTTCTCATCAACACGGCCGTCACCAGCCTGGAGCAGGACGGCGTCTATGTGATCGAGCTGGACGGCCTTGACTATGTGAAGCTGCTGCAGCGAGACTTTGCGACGGGCGGTTTGCAGATCATCAGTTACAACCCCGCCTACAAGCCGCAACTGCTGACAGCTGAGCAGGCGGCAGAGCTGCGGATATCGGGCCGGGTGGTTTGGCATGCCGGCGAACTTTGACAAGGGAGTACTCATGAAGGGAAAACACATTGCAGCCGCCGTGGCGATCGTTCTGCTGGCGGGCTGCGCAAGTACCCAATTCGGCATGGGGCAGCTCGTGCAAACGGGCAATGTCGGGCTTGACGAAGTGGACGCAGCGAAAGGGCTGTACCGTGTCACCGTCATGAACACAACCGACTTCGACTGGGACGGCGGAAAGCGCGAGGACCGCGAAAAGGCGGTGGCCTATCTGCTGGGAGACAAGTGCACTCGCACCGAAGTGGTGTCTGATGTGCCGCTGGAGATGGGTACGTACACCTTCACCGCCAAGCCGCGCGTGAAGCATTCCATGACGGTGCGCTGCGTCAAGTGACGGGCCTGCAGGAGGAAGCATGGCAGAGCAAAAGAACAGTTACCTCGTCCACATATTGACTGGCGTTGTCTTTTTTGGCGGCTTTCTCGCGTTCTGCTCCGGAAAGCCGGACACGTCGAAAGGGATGCGCGAGAGCGATGCGCTGTGGATGTGCCAGATGGCCTTGAAGAAAATTTCCCGCGATCCGGAGAAAGCTGACATACCTTACGTGGACGATCAGGGCAAAGGGACCGAGTACTACTACGCGTGGGGCAACTCCACCAAGCTTGTTCGGATGCGCAACGGCCTCGGGCTCGAAGTCGCCGCCACAGCGTCTTGCACCGTGGACGGAAAGACTCAGCGCATTACGTCCCTCACTCTGGACGGCAAGACCATCCTTTGATCGCCGCGCCGCACAGTTGACCGTCTTTGGTCGGCCGTGCTACTCTAAAAAAGGCAATCGCCCCTTCACGGGCTGAAGCGTTTCAGCCTTATGGTTTTGACCCATTCCCCCGACCATCGTCGGCATGGGTACACCATCAAAACTCCACCTCTTGAGCCGCTGGCGCCGCATGATTGGCGCGGCCAGCCGTTCATTGATCGTCACGCTTGTCGTGTCAGGCGCTGCCCTTGTTGGCATCGCCAACCTCGAAGCGTTCAGGCCAGTGGCCTACAAGGACAGCGTTGGCGTCAGCACCATCGGCTACGGCAGCACCGAAGGCGTCAAGATGGGCGACAAGATCACGCCCGAGCGGGCGCTGATCCGCCTGCTCAAGGACGCGGAAAAGTTCGGCGCTGGCATACAGCGCTGCGTGACAGTTCCGCTGTTCCAGCACGAGTTCGACGCGTATGTCAGCCTGGCCTACAACATCGGAATCAGTGCGTTCTGTAACTCCACCCTTGTCAAGCTGCTCAACCAGGGCGACTACGTGGGGGCGTGCCTGCAGATCCTGCGTTGGGACAAGGCCGGTGGCCGGGTGCTGCCGGGCCTGACAACCCGCCGCCAGGCGGAGCTGCGCCAATGTCAGGGCGAGGGGACCACATGAGCGCGGGCTACAGGGCCCTCGCGCTGGTTGCCCTGGCATTGGGCCTGATCGCCAGTGGGTACTACTGGGGATCGTCTGCCAAGGACAACCAATGGCAGGCCCGCCAGGCCAAGGCGGCCAGCCAGGCGCACGAGAACTTCCGGGCCGAGGAGCTGCGCAGTTTCAAAGCCAGCGAAGCCCTGCAGGTGGATCTGCAGCAGCAGGCCGCCAGTTACCAGCAACTTGAAGAGGCCTTCCATGATTATCGAAACCGCAAAGCGCCTCTGGCGCGCAGCCGTGTCGTGCCTGCAACGCAAACCACTGTCAACGAAGCCGCGCCGCCGGGGTGCATCGTCGTACCTCCTGAGTCTGAGCCTGTGCAGCTCACTCACGGCGCTGTCTGGATGTGGAACAGTGCCCTTGCCGGCGCAGACACCCTTTCTGGTACCTGCGGACTTGCTGATCAGTCCAGCGAAGCCTGTTCCCTTGAAGCCGGCGTCACCCTCGAAGACGCTTGGGACAACCACACCACCAATGCCAAAGCCTGCGCCGTCGATCGGCTCCGGCATCAGCGTCTGATTGATTTTGTTAAAGGGAGACAGCGATGAATGAACCAGGGCGCACCCAGGAGCTGCTCCTGCTCGGCCAGATCCACGGTCTGGTGCAGGCGTTGAAAGACGGGCAAGACATCCAGAACCGCCGCATGGACACGCTGGAGGCCAAGCTCGACGAGAAGCTTGATCACCTCGATAGCCGGCTGCGCGTGGTCGAGCAGCGGGCTGCAGTGGTCGGTGCCGTCTCCGGCGGCGCTATGGCCTTCGGTACGGCATTGATCGTCGAAGGCGTGAAGTCCTGGTGGGCGACGAAAGGCGGTGGCCAGTAATGGCCCACGGGTCCGAAAAGCGCACCCAGTTGCGCGGCCTCTTCGTCTTTCAGCGCATGCCGATGGAGACCGCCTGCAAAAAGGTTGGCGTTCCCAAGACGACGGCCAACCGCTGGAAACAGGAAGCCAAGGACAAGGGCGACGACTGGGACCAGGCGCGCGCCGCAATGGCGATGGGCGACGAGAACTTCAAGCAGCTGTCCATGATGCTGCTGGAGGACTACCTGCTGCAGCACCAGGCCACGATGAAGATGCTGAAAGATGACAAGGACAAAAACCTCACGGCCATGCAGCGCGCCGAGATCCTGGCCAGCATGGGCGACAGCTTTAACAAAACGATGGCCAGCTTCAAGCGCATCAGCCCGGAGCTGAACCGTCAGGCCATCGGCCTGGACGTGCTGCGGCGCCTGGCGCAGTTTGCCCAGGTCAAGCACCCGAAACTTGTACCGGCTCTGGTGGAGCTGCTGGAGCCGTTCGGCGAAGAGCTGGCCAAGGCCTACGGGTGAGGCGGTAGGCCGTGGCCAAAAGCAGCAAGCAATTCCTCGATGGGTTGGCCGAGCTGGCGGAAACGCTGCGCCGGCAGATTGACGCCAACCTGGACGGCTGGGACCTGTCACCCGAAGCGGTGGCCGAGCGCCGTCGCAAGGTGTTCGACCCGGTGACCGGGTTCGAGTTCTTTGACAAGACCTACTTCCCGCACTACGGCACGGCCGAGCCGAGCGAACTGCACAAGCACCTCTATGTGCGCCTGCCTCAGATCGTGAACGCGCCAGACGGCCAGCGGGACGCTTTTGCGGCCCCACGGGGTGAGGCCAAGTCCACCAAGATCAGCATGAGCTTTGTGACCTGGTGCATCATCACCGGCATCAAGTGGTACCCGATCATCGTGATGGACGCCTTCGAGCAGTCCGTCGAGATGCTGGAAGCGGTCAAGGCCGAGCTGGACAGCAACCCACGCCTGTGCGGCGACTTCCCGGAGGCCACTGGCCAGGGCCGGGTCTGGCGCGCTGGTGTGATTGTGACCACCAATGGCCGCAAGGTGGAAGCCTTCGGTAGCGCCAAGAAGATCCGGGGCCGCCGCCACGGTCCGCACCGCCCGGATCTGGCGATCATGGACGATATCGAGAACGACGAAAACGTCAAGACGCCGGCCCAGCGTGACAAGCTGCAGAGCTTCGTCACCAAAGGCGTGCTCAGCCTGGGGCCACCGGATGAAAGCATGGACGCCATCATCGTGGGCACCGTGCTGCACTATGACAGCGTGCTGGCGCGCTTCCTGAAGAATCCGCTGTGGAACAGCAAGGTATTCAAGGCCATCATCCAGTGGCCGGATCGCATGGACCTGTGGGACCAGTTCGAGGAGCTGCTCTTCAACGGCGAAAGCCCGCAGCTGGGCATGGCCGCAGCGATGAAGCTGTACAACACCCACAAGGCTGACATGGAGCGCGGCGCGGTAGTCAGTTGGCCATCGGTTCGGCCGCTGATCAAACTGATGATCAAGCGGGCACGTGAGGGCCACAGCGCCTTCGACAGCGAGCAGCAGAACGACCCCACCAGCGGGGACGATGCGCCGTTTGCCAACTCCATCCGCTTCTGGGTGAACCGCCTGGCCGAGTGGATCTTCTACGGAGCCTGCGACCCGTCAATGGGCAAGGCCGGTGCCGGCCGCGACCCGAGCGCGATCGGCGTTGCCGGCTTCAACCGTGAAACCGGTGTCATGGACGTGGTGGAGGCGAAGATCCGCAAGCGCACGCCCGACCGCATCATCAGCGACATCATTGACGTGCAGCAGGAATACAACTGCCTGGTCTGGGGCGTTGAGACCGTGCAGTTCCAGGAGTTCCTGGCGACCGAGCTGGTCAAACGCAGTGCCAAGGCCGGCGTGCCCGTGCCCATGCGCATGCTGCTGCCGATCGCCGACAAGTTGATGCGGATCGAAGGCCTGCAGCCGCACATGCACAACGGGCTGATCCGGCTGCATCCCCGCCTGCAGACGCTGGTCGACCAATTCCGGCATTTCCCGAACGCTGACCATGACGACGGACCCGACATGGTCTGCATGCTCTGGATGCTCTGCCTTACGGGCGCGATGATGCCGGGCATTCAGAGCGACGAAGGCGACGAACTAGACACCATGCGCCGGCTTGGCAGGCAAGCCGCGGGCATGTTCCGAAGAGGTGGACGAGCATGAATTGGTTCAACAAATTGTTTGGCGCAGCCGAAGCCCAGATCCCGGCCGAGGACAAGCCATTGCGCGAGGCGGCCGGCTCACAGTCCAATGAGGACGATGAAGGCTGGACGCGGTTGTCGGGCGACTATGCCGGCAGCCGGCGCGATCTGACGCCCATGCGCCAGGACCGCATGCAGCGTATTGCCGAGTGGCTGTGGCAAAGCAACCTGTTGGCCAACCGCCTGGTGGAGCTGCCACTGGCCTACCTGCTGGCAGAGGGGGTCACGCTGCAGTGCACAGATGAAGATAACCAGAAGCTGCTCGACGGCTTCTGGCGTGACCCGATCAACAACTTCCCGCTGAAGCTGGAGGCGCGTGCCCGAGATCTGGCGCTCAAGGGTGAGCAGTGTTACATCGCCCACGTCAACACGGGCAATGGCGTGGTGCGACTGGGCTATCTGGACGCCGGCAACATTGCCCATGTGGTGATGGACCCGGACAACCCGGAGCAGCCGATCGGCGTGGTCACCAAGAAAGACGCAAAGGGCAAGCACCACAAATACCGGGTGATCGTGCTGGGCGAGGACTCTGACCTGTTCAGCGATCGCACGGTGAAGATCCGCGCTGACGACTTCCAGGACGGCGAGTGCTTCCTGTACCAGGTCAACAAGCTGGCCACCGGCACGCGCGGACGCAGCGACCTCCTGGCGCAGGCGGACTGGCTGGATGCCTACGACGAATTCCTGTTCGGTGAGTTCGACCGGGCCCGGTACCTGCGCGCCTTTGTGTGGGATCTGAAGGTGACCGGCTCTCAGAAAGAGGACATCACTGCCAGGGCAAAAACCTTCAAGCCGCCTTCGGCCAACAGCACCTTCGTCCATAACGAAAACGAAGAGCTGACCGCGGTAGCGCCGGAGCTCCAGTCGGCCGACACAGCCGAAGCGGCCCGCGTGTTCCGCAACCACGTCCTGGGTGGGGCGACCATGCCGGAGCACTGGTTTGGCGGTGGAGGCGACGTCAATCGCGCGGCGGCGGCCGAAATGGGCGGACCCACCTTCAAGGTCTACACGGCGCGGCAGAAGATGCTCAAGCTGATGCTGGAGGACATGGGCCGCTTTGTGCTGTGGAAGGCTGCCAGCACCGGCAGCGTGGACTGGAGTGACGACAAGTTCAAGGTCACGGCCGTGTTCCCGGAGCTGGTCAATCACGACGTGACGAAGTTCGCCTCGGCGATGCAACAGGTAGCCACCACCGTGACCAGTCTGATCGAGGCCGGGCTGTTGACAGAGGAGCGCGCTCTGCTGCTGATCGCGGACATTGCCCAGCGCTTCGGCCAGGAAATCGACGCCAAGGCCGAGCTGGCAGCCGCAAAAGCCGAAAAAGCAACGCGTGACGCCAAGAAGGCCAAGGACGACAGCTTTAACCTGCCAGCCGACCAGCGCGATCTGCTGCAGCGCGGTGATGCCAAGCCTGCTGTCGCTGATGCGTCTGCAGCATGACACCTGAAGAAAAGGCGGCGCAAGCGGCCTTCATGGCTGCCATCAAGGAACGGCTGAGCGACCGGGCGCGGCTGATTCTGGGCGCAGACCAGGGGGTGATCAAGCTGCTGGCGGAGGCGAAGGCCCGCATCATCGAGCAACTGGCCGGTCAGCCCAGTGACTTTGCCTTGTGGCGACTGCCGCAGCTGCTGGCCCAGATCGAGGCCGTCCTGGACGGCGCCACCGCCAACGGCGCGGCCCAGGTCGATGCTGGCCTGCGCGATGCCTGGCAGCAGGGCGAGGACTTTGTGGACAAGCCGCTGGCTGCTGGTGGTCTGAACATCGAGGCGCAGTTGCCGCTGCTGGACACCACTGTGCTAGGAAACCTGCGCAGCTTCACTACGGGGCGCATCAAGGACATCGGCCGCGAGGCCCTGGGCAAGGTCAACACCAGCCTGGGCCTTGTCACGATCGGCGCCAAGACGCCGTTCCAGGCCATCAAGGACATCCATGCCACCCTGGGAGACGAGGCGACCCGCCGCGCCACGACCATCGTGCGCACCGAGCTGGGCCGGGCCTTTGCCTTGTCCAACCAGCAACGCCTGGTGCAGGCGGCCGTCAAGGTGCCGGGCCTGCAAAAACAATGGCGGCGAAGCGGCAAGATCCACAGCCGGTGGAACCACGACGCGATCGACGGTCAGGTGGTGGACGTGACCAAGCCCTTTGTGCTGCCCAGCTACAGCGGGCCGGTGACGATGATGCACCCGCATGACCCGACCGCGCCGATCGAGGAGGTGATCAACTGCGGCTGTATGGCCATCCCGTACATGAAAAGCTGGCGGGTGATGACGCCAGGCGCCGAACCATTCACCCAGCTCGAGCTGCAGGGCGATCCGCGCAAGGCCCAGCTCGACCAGGCTGCCAGGCGTGCCGGAATGCGCCAGACCGGCGGGCAAAACGAGCCGAGTTAAAGCCGGAAAGCCATGATTCGGAAAATCGGGGCTGTGGGGCGTTTGTCGACCGCATGGCTCCCAGTGCACCAACTTTGCGCCAGACCCCCTTTAACTATGCTTTAACTCAAGCCGGCGAGGCATTGGAGAGCCCAGAGGGCATTTGCAAACCGGGAAATGTAAGCAGAAGGCCTGAAACTGAAAGTTAAAGAAGATCGCAAGTCGCCCACCCTCTGGTGCGGGTTTGTCTCACAGGGCACAATTCGAGGCAGAACGAAATAGCAGGAGAAAAGCATGGCCGAATCAAACATCGAATGGACTGAGCACACCTGGAATCCAGTCACTGGCTGCACCAAGCTATCGCCTGGCTGCAAACACTGTTATGCCGAGACAATGGCGACTCGTTTGAAGGCAATGAAAGCTTCTGGCTATGAAAATGGGTTCAAGCTTGCTCTGCATCCAGAGCGCCTGCAGCAGCCGTTACTTCGCAAAAAGCCCACGACCTATTTCGTGAATTCGATGTCTGACCTTTTTCATGAAGAGGTGCCGGACGAGTTCATCGAGCAGGTAATCGAGGTGTGTCGTCAGACGCCGCAACACACGTATCAAGTTTTGACCAAGCGCGGAGATCGGTTAGAGGAATTTTTCAAAGGGCGAGACTGCCCTTCTAACGTTTGGCTTGGTGTTTCCGTTGAAGATAAAAAGTATGGAGTGCCCAGAATTGCCCATCTGCGGCGGGTAAAGGCGGCCGTTCGGTTTCTGTCGGTCGAGCCTCTTCTTGAAGATGTCGGAAAGTTAAACCTGAAAGATATTCACTGGGTCATCGTTGGAGGCGAGAGCGGCGCAAAGGCGCGTCTCATGAAGCCAGAGTGGGCTGACAACGTTCGCACACAGGCGATCAGTCAAGGCGTGGCATTCTTCTTCAAGCAGTGGGGTGCCTGGGGCGCAGACGGAATTCGCAGAGACAAGAAGCGCAACGGTCGGGAGCTATCTGGTCGACGCTGGGATGACTTTCCAGTTCGTGTGGTTACAGCTACTGCTTGAATGTTCGATTAGAAATCAAGAGAGTAATTTTTGCTTTTGGCCACGTCATCCCATAGCTTGTTGGGCAGATCGTGTCGAGCAAAAAATACAAGTCGGTAGATGGGGTGATTTGTATTGTTGTGGACCAGAGGCATCTCCTTGCTGAAGGTGAAGCCCAGGGATTTGACCAGCTCGGACCAGTAGTTGAAGAATGCCACGGGGAGTGCTGATTTGCTCGTGCCTTTGAGCGCATCTCTCCAACCTGGTGCCACATCGTCAAATCTTGCTCTGCTTGGATCAAGTTCGAACTCGACATTTCTCAAAAGGTCCATCAATGAGAAATGAACGGCGATATCAACTTTTGGCAATTTGGCCAGTGCTTCCAGGATGCTGAACGACAAGTATTCCAAGTTGTAAGGGTCGATGTATGCGAGGCACAGCGATCCTGACGGAACCTTTCGCACCATTGACTGCACGGTTTGAACTGCCGGTCCAACGAATATCTCGGCGTTAGAGCCGAGAGCGGAGACACGGGCGGCGCACGGATTACCTCGTTCTGGATCTATGTCACCCAATAGGACTCGCGTGTATGGCGCGCCCCAAGACGATGCCTGGCGGGTCGCTACCACTGCACCGCCGTCTCTCGTAAACCCTTCCCCAGCTACTTGAATTCTTCCGGGGCCGCAAAAAGGATCGATAAACACGCGGTGCGGCCACGCCTTCATTGCTTGTCTGGCGGCGCCGATGTAGTTCGCCAATAGCAGGTGCTTTTGCTCTGGAACCCATCTTCCAACACCCTCATTCTTTGGCCCGTAGTCCACCAGCAAGTCAGGGCATGGATCTTCAGTGCGTGGGAGCACGAATTTTTTACTCATTGCTTTACCTCCCCTTTTTGCGATTCTGCCTGTCTTTGTTGGAAAGTTAAAGCACGTACATCCGGGGGAGTTTTGTATATGACCAGGTCTGTGCTACGCTAAAAAAGCAATCCATCACACCGGGCTGAAGCGTTTCAGCCTTAGCCAAAGCGCTGCAACAGCGCAAAGTCACTCCATCGTTTTTGCCCGCAAGGGCGTAACTCTGGAGTGATCAATGCAAGACCCCACGAAGACCAATCCACCGGCAGCCAGCGACAAGAAGGCCATGACGGCCGCGGAAGCTGCCAGGGCCGTTCTGCGCCCGGTGACAACCACCAAAGTCGTCGGCAAGGACGACAAGGGCAACCAGGTGACGGAGACCGTCACCAAGCAGGTGAAGGTCTCTGCCAACGAAGTACTGGACTTCAAGGACTACGGCACCCACGTCGTCGTGGTGACCAAAGACGGCCAGAAGTTCAGCTCTGCTGACGAGCAATAAGCCGGCCGCATGAAGTACGCACTCATCATTGCATCCCTGCTGGCTGCTGGAGGCCTGCGTGGCACCGACGCGGTCGAAGCGGCGATGCGCGAAGCTGCGCCGGCGCCGGAGCGGGACTTCCGCCAGCTGATCGACATCGTCCGGTCGGCCCTCAACACGGCCATCAATGCCACCAGGCCGCAAAACGACCGCACCTACGTCAGCATGGAGGCGATCTATGCCGACCGTGCGGTTATTCAGGTCGGTGGACGCTACCTGCAGTACCCCTACAAACTGGAAAACGTCGGTGGCGTTGACCAGGTGGTGTTGGGCGCGCCTGTCGAGGTGGTCGAGCAGTATGTGCCGGTCGCGACGGGGTCACCTGCCATACAGGCCGTCAAGAATGCCACGGCCGCCACGGTGGCCACCAGCATGGTTGAGGCCGCGCATGGCGAGACGGGAGCCTTCCGTGAAGCGGCTGACGGCTCGATCGCGGTGACGCTGATCAAGGCCGGTGCCAGCGGCAACAAGAACTATTACTCCGACGCGGTGCTGAAGGCGGCGGTGTCGTTGTTCGAGGGCGTGCGCGTCTTCGTCAAGGACGATGCCGAGCACATCAAGGGTGCTGGCAAGAGCGTGCGCAACCTGATTGGCGGCATCTATGGCGTGAGCTTCGTGGAGGGCAAGGCGCCCGATACGGGCGCGCTGGTGGGCACATTCAAAGCCATTGATCCTACGGATGCCACCGTTACCAAAATGACGGAAGCCGTCAAGCGTGGCATGCACAACCTGCTGGGCTTGAGCATCGATGCGCAGGCCCGCACCAAAACACGCACGGAAGGCGGTCAACGCCTCCGCGAGGCCACCAAGTTCACCAAAGTGAACTCGGTGGACCTGATTGTCGAGCCGGGCGCTGGCGGCGGCCTGGATCGGTTGACCGAAGCCGCTGCCGAAACTTTAACTACTGGAGAAAAAGCCATGCCATTGTGGAAACAACGGATGCTGGAGGCCATCAAGGCCAAGGATGCGGCGAAGTACGCTGCGATCAACGCAGAAACGATCGGCGATGGCGAATTGGCCGAGCTGCACGAAGCCGTCTGTGGATCTGCCACGCCACCGCCAGCAGGCGCCGCAGGCAGTCGCATGACCGAAGCCAACCAGGATGACAACGCGCCCGTGACCCGCGCCGAGCTGGCAATGGTCGAGTTGCGCCAGCGTGCCAGCGCCAAGATCGGCGCCAGCAAGCTGCCCCAAGTCGCCAAGGACAAACTGGCCAGCCAGTTCGCCGGAACCGCCCGCTTCACCGAAGCCGAGGTCGACCAGGCCATCAAGGCAGAAGGCGACTACCTGGCCCGCTTCACGGAAAGCGGCTCGGTGCGCGTGCCGATGTTCGGCAACGGCAGCATCGAGGTCGGTGACCGCAGCGTGACCATCAAGGACATGCTGGAAGCGTTCTTCGATCCTGCGCACAAGGATCACCGGAGCGTCCATTCCATCAAGGAGTGCTACATCCAGATCACCGGCGACCGACTGGTAACCGGCCAGCTGCGCAACTGCGATATGTCGCGCATGCGTGAATCGCTGGGCGACATGTACGAGGCGATCGATAGCGCCACGTTCGGCGATGCGCTGGGTAACAGTATCACGCGCCGCATGCAGGCCATCTTCACCGGCATGACCGAGCTGGACGCCTGGAAGAAAGTGGCAGTGTGGGGCCCGGTGAACGACTTCCGCACGCAGGAGCGCGTTCGCATCGGTGGCTATGCCAATTTGCCGGCTGTGGCTCAAAGCGGCTCTTACGACCCGCTCAGCTCGCCAGGTGATGACAAGGCGACCTACGCGCCCACCAAGCGCGGCGGTACCGAAAGCATCACGCTGGAAGCGTTCAAGAACGACGATGTGCGCGCCATCCGCCAGATCCCGATGGAACTGGCCCTGGCTGCGAAAAACACGCTGTACGAGTTCGTGATGGACTTCTACCGCTTGAACGCGGCGACTTACGACACCTTTGCGCTGTATCACGTCGCCCAGCACGCCAACCTGTTCACGGCCGCGCTGGACGCAACGGCCTTTGCCGCCCACCGCCTGGCGATGGTCAAGCAGACGCGTGCCGGCAGCGCCAAGCGGCTGGGCATCAGCCCCAAGTCGATCCTGGTGCCGTACGAGCTGCAGGAGACGGCCTACAACCTGTTCGTGCGCAACCAGAACCTGGACAAGACCTATGTCCAGAGCATCAACCCGGAAGTCATCCCGGTGCCGTACTGGACCGATGCCAACGACTGGGTCACGGTCTGCGACCAGAACGTGCTGCCGGTGGTTGAGATCGGCTTCCTGGACGGCAAGGAAGAACCGGAGCTGTTCGTGCAGGACATGCCCAACGTCGGTTCCATGTTCAGCAACGACAAGATCACTTACAAGATCCGCCACATCTACGGCGGCGACGTGCTGGTCGATGGCTGGAAGGGCACCACCAAGGCCGTCGTTGCGTAACTGAACTCCTGCTTGGCCAGCCCACCCGGCCAGCCCGCCCCGCAAGGGGCGGGTTTTACAAGCCCACCAGAGATGGCGGGTTTGTAAAACCCCCGAACCCTCACACACCACTCATTCATGGCCCTCGCGGATTTTCAAACTCTCGTTACAAGCATGGTGCCGGCTGACGGCCGCTACAGCGATGTCGAGCGCGACAGCGCCCTGCAGCTGGCTGTGGGCCGCTACAGCCAGGACGTGCCGCGCCAGCTGGTCAACGACGTGATCTGGACTGCTGACGGCTACTTTGGCCCGATGCCGGCGGACTGGGTTGAGGGCGCCGAGCTGCAAGTAGCCGAGTACCCGGTCGGCGAAGTGCCGCCCACCGTGCTCGACCTGGTCATTTATATGGAGCCAGGCCCGGTGTTCAAGCTCATGTCTCCAGATTCCCTGCAGGCTGCTGAAGTAGTGCGCGTCAACTTCTCGGCACCGCACCTGCTGGTTGGCGGCCTGACACCGCAAGACACGGTCCCCCTGCTGCACCGTGAAGCGGTGGCCAGCTATGCGGCCAGCCTGCTGTGCCGCCAGCTCGCCACGTTTTATGCAAATGAGCGCGACACCTCCATCAATGCAGACGGCAGCAACACAGACAGCCGGGCGCGTAACTTCTCGTCAAGGGCGCGGGAATACCGTGCCGCGTACTACGCGGGCATCGGCAAGGCAGACCCACAAGGCTCGGGCGGCAGCTCAGCCGGCGCCGAAGCCTCCGGCGCTGTAACTTCGTGGCCCGGCCGCAGCCGTGGCTCGCTGACGCGGATGGAGTACTGATGAATATTGTCATCACCGCCACCAGCCTGGCTGCGCTGCAGCGTGGCTTCAAGGAGGCGCCCGAGTACACCAGGCAGGAGCTGCTGAGCGGCATGGTTGAAGGGACCCAGCTCCTGGAGCGTGAAGTTAAAGACGCGTTCCCGTCCGCCAGCGGCTTGACCCGGACCAGCATTTTTTCAGACGCCTTCATCACGCCGGCCGGCGTGCTGGGCGTGGTGGGAAGCAACAGTGTGGCTGCAGCGGCCGTGGAGCTGGGCACCAAGCCGCACATGCCGCCAGTGGAGCCGATAGAGGCCTGGGTCAACGACAAGCTTGGCATCACGGGCAAGGCCGCACGCCGGGTGGCGTTTGCCATCGCCTTGAAGATCGCCAAAAAGGGCACCAAGGCGCAGCGGCCGTTCAAAAACACCTTCGAACTCCAGTACCGGACCATCGGCATGGTGTTTGAACGCGCAGCCGGCCGGGTGGCGACCAGGCTGGCCGGCAATGTGAACGGAGCCGGAGCATGAGCCAGCCGATCATCCGTGACGCCCTGCAGGCGCTTTTTCTGACCGTGCCAAACATTGGCCAGGTCCACAACCGCGAGCGCTACATCCGCGAAGAGAACAAGTTTGTCAGCCTGTACCACTACACGCCCGCGGGCGGCGTCAAGCAGGTGCGGGGCTGGTGGCTGCGCCGCACCGCCACGATGGAGCGCACGCTGGGCGTTGGCCGAAACATGGAGGTGCACACCTGGAGCGTGCGCGGCTACATGTCCCTCAACGACGAGGATGCGACCGAGGTCGAGTTCGACGCGCTGATCGAGGCCATGCGCGACAAGGTCCGGGAAGACCCAACCCTGGGCGGTGTGTGCCAGCAGAGTCCCTTGAACGAAGGGGACAACACCGATGGGCTGCAGCTGGTGGACAGCTCGCCCGTGCTTTTTTGTGGAGTGCTGTGCCACAGCGCCCTGCTGCAACTGAGAACGTGGAGCTATCTATGAAAAAACCTTTGAGCTTTGAGAGTGTGGACGCCATCAACGTGGGCGGCAGTTATGTGGTTGGCGCTGACGGCAAGCCCGTTCGCGACGACGGCACCAGCACCTCGCTCAAATCGATTGCCGAAGGTGCGCCGGGGCGGGCATCAGCTGAGTTGAATGCGGCTGATGCAGGGGCCACCCCGGCGCACTCGGAGGCTTCCGAAAAACCCAGTGCCAAGAAGCCGTGAGCCTGGTCGCAGCACATCCCAAACCACACCGGAGCTAAACCATGTTTATGCGAAAAATGGCCTTGCTGGCCAAAATTGAAGCCGCTTACGGCGTAGACAGCACGCCCACGGGCGCTGCCAACTCCATCCTGGCGCGCAACGTCAACATTTCGCCGCTGGAGGTTGAGGAAGAAGAGCGCAACATCCAGCAGCCGTACCTGGGCAACAGCGGCAAGATCGTCACGTCGTTCTACGGCAAGATCGACTTTGAGGTCGAGCTGGCCGGATCTGGCGCGGCCGGCACACCGCCAAAGTGCGGTCCGTTGCTGCGGTCCTGCAGCCTGGCGGAGGCCATCACCGTGGCCACGAAAGTCCTCTACACCCCTGTCAGTGCCGGCTTTGAATCCGTTGTGCTGTACTTTCACCTGGACGGGGTGTTGCACGTCTTCACCGGCTCACGCGGCACGGTGCAGAAGATGCTCAACGCCAAAGCAATCCCGGTGTTCAAATTTTCGTATACAGGCCTGTTCAATGCAGTCACCGATGTGGCGCTGCCGACCGCTGTCTATACGGGTTTTGTGACGCCGCTGGCGGTGAACAAGGCCAATACGCCCACATTCACGCTGCACGGCTATGCCGCGGTGTTGAAGTCGTTGACTCTGGACATGGCCAATGAGATCCAGTACCGCAATCTGGTGAACTACGAGGGCGTGGACAACGTCGATCGCCAGCCTGGCGGCAGCGTTGAGTTCGAGTCCACTCTCATGGCTACCAAGAACTGGTTTGCCATCGCCAAGGACAAGACTGCAGGCGCTCTGAACATCGTTCACGGCGTCACGGCCGGCAACATCGTCCAGATCCAGGCGCCCAACGTGCTGCTGAGCCAGCCCAAGTACAGCGAGGACGCGGGCGTAGTGATGATCTCGGCCGGCCTGGAGCTGCAGCCCAGCACCGCTGGCAACGACGAGATCTCGATCGAGTTCCGTTAAGCCTCGCGGCCTTCTTCTTCCCGCATTCAACACTCGGAATTGTCCCCATCATGGCCCTGAAAATTGTCCCCAATCTGCCCTTCGAGACCACAGCCGTTATCAATCTGAAGGCACTGCAGGCCTCGTTTGGCATCAAGTGCACGCTGCTGCATGCGGAGGAACTCCGCGCGCTGGAAGTCAAGTGGTCCGGCGTTCCGGCGGTGTACGCAGATCCCGCCGATCGCCTCAACAAGGTGCCTCCCATCAAGGCGCATATCCCGCCAACGATGACTGACCGCGAGTTCATTGATTGCTGGCTGGTTGGTTTTGCCGAAGACGTGAAGGGGCCTGACGATCAACCTTTGGCTTTCACGCCTGAGAACGTCACCATGCTTCTCAACACACCAGGTGCCACCAGGGCGGTGATTGCTGCCTTCTTTGACGGCTACCGGGAGGCGGAAACAAAAAACTCCGTGAAGCCGCTCGCTGGCTAGTTACAGCGAACGGCAACCGGAGCGGTGATGGCAACGACTGGCGCCCTGACGAGAAAGACAACCAGGAAATGGAGCGTCTTGGCGTACCGCGCGAGCAGCTTGAAAGCCATGCGCGCGGCGGCGCTGACCAGGAAGACGACGGAGCCATCTGTGTTGCGCCTCACCTCTCGCCGGCCATCAATCTGTTTGCGCATTTGCGCAGCCAGTGGCGTACTGCCAGCGCGGGCATGGGTGGCTTCCTCTACTCCGGCCTGGACTACGCGGCGATCGAGCCGGCGATGCGGCTGATGGGCCTTGAGCCAGCCGATCGGCCTGAAATGTTCCGCCAGCTTCGCGTCATGGAGATGGAAGCCCGGGATGCAATGAACGAACGATAGAACGACCAAAGAAGCCCCACCAATGAACGGCAGCGAGATCAGGACAGGTATCAAGCTCACTGGCGACGCCAGTGGGCTGACTGCCGCCTTCGCAGCGGGAGAACATGCCGCCCAGGACTTCGACAAGCAGGTCAAGCAGGTTGGTAATAGCTCGGGCAAGCTGACTTCGGAGTTGGGCGGGGTGCAGCGGGCGATCGGCCAGGTGATATCAGTGGCGGCGGCATGGCAGCTCGGTAAGCTGGCCATGTCCTCGGCCGACGACATGAGCATCCTGCAGAGCCGGTTGAAGCTTGTGACTGCCAGTGCCAATGAGCTGGCCTATGTGCAGAAGCGGGTTTTCGATATCGCTCAAGTCGGGCGTGGTGTTTACAGCGACCTGGGGGCGCTTTACGCGCAAACAGCTCGATCGACCGCGGATCTGAACATCTCCCAGGAACGCTTGCTCAACCTGACCCAGAGCATCAACCAGGCGATGGCCATCTCCGGAGGGCCGATTGACAGTCAGCGGGCGGCAATTGTCCAGTTGACTCAAGGCTTGGCCAGCGGCACCTTGCGAGGTGAAGAGTTGAACTCGGTGATGGAGCAGACCCCGCGCCTGGCCACGGCGATCGCGCAGGGCATGGGCGTCAGTCTGGGCCAACTGCGCGCCCTGGGCGCGGACGGCAAGCTTACGGCTGTAACCATTATTGAAGCGCTGGAAAAGTCTGCGCCGGCACTGAAGCGCGAGTTTGAACAAGTCACTCCCACGATCAGCCAGGCGTTTCAGACCGTCAAGAACTCATCTACGCTGTTCATCGGTGAATTCGACAAAGCCACCGGTGCCAGCAAAGGTCTCGCCACGGGTCTCACCAGCGTTGCCAACGCGATTGGCAGTGTGGCGCAGTCCGTCACGAGCAATGAGCGCGCCTGGAGCACCCTGGGCGCTCTGGTAACGGGCGCCGCCTCGGTGGGTGTACTGGCAGCCGGCTGGTTTGCGGTGGCAGGCGGCATCGCCCGTGTGGGCGCTGTGATTGCCGCCAATCCGGTGTTGGCCATGCTGCTGGGAGGCGGCGCCATTCTCAATGCGGCCGTCGAGAACCAAAGCGCCTTTAACGCCACAGAAGGTGGTGCCCGCGCCAAGCTGGAGGCATTGCAGGCCCGTGTAGCCAGGCTGGACGAACTGATCGCCCGTGGCGGCAACCAAGGCGATGTGGCCCGCCTGACGGCCGACAGGGAGCGCGTCTCCAAAAGCCTGCAAACCGCGCAGGCGGCTGTCAGTGGCTACGACAACAAAACCAACAGCGCGCGTGATCAATTCAGGGCTTCTGAGCGCAATGATGTGGCCCGTTCTGACGCGGGGGCAATGTTTCCTGGCGCCAAGTCCCTCGAGGAGGTGCGTAAATACGCAAAGCTGGCGGTGGACGTGCAGCGCGAGGCCTACGACCAGTCGGTAGACATTGCCAAGTCGTACCAGAACCGCATCAAGCTGGCCACGTCGGATGAAGCGAAGGTTGCGTTGACCAAGGAGATGAATGCGCGGCTGATCCAGGTCGACAAGGATGCGGCCCGCGAGATCAAGGCGATAGGCGAGCAGGGCGCGGCAGACGCCAAGCAACTGACCGAGGCGCAGTTTGCAGACAAAAAGGCCCGGCTGGAGCTGACCGCCAGTATCGAGCGGCAGGCGATGGACCAGCAGACCCGCACCAACGAGCAGCTCTACAAGCTGAACCTGGTCGATGTCGAGACCTACTATGACCGCAAGACTGAGCTGGCCCTGCAGGATCTGGCAATCACGGAGCGTTTAACCAGCGCCGAGTTACAGCAGGCCCAGGCGGTGGCGGCAGCTGCACGCAAGCAAGACGACAAGCTTCAGGCGCAGGCTCGCGTGGTGGGCCTGGAGCGTGAACTGGTGGAACTGGCCACCAAGAAGGCGGCGATCGAGGCAGATCCTGGTAATCAGCGTGCGCTGCGCCTGAAGGCTGAGCAGGATGAGTTTCGTGCCTATTCCTATCGCGAGCAGCTCCGGTCTGCACAGGACGGTTACGGCCAGGCTGCGCAATTTGATACGGACAACACGCGTCTGAAAATTCAGGCGATCAAGGACCCGGACCGTCAGAAACGCGCCGAACTGGAGGAGGAGCTGCGCCTGCGCAAGGCGTTGGTGGACTCGATTTCTGACGCTGATGCACGAGAGTTGGCCACGGAGAAGTACAACGAGTTTGTCATCAATAAAAACACCGAACTCGAGGAGCGCTTGAAGCCAGGCTGGCAGCGTATGGCAGACGGCTGGGGCGACACCACAACGCTGATGCGCGACAGCTTTGCCAGCTCGATGGACGGCGTTTTGAAGTCTGGCGAGGACGCCTTTGTCCAGTTGTCGAGGACCGGGAAGATCAGTATCTCTAGCCTGGTTGACTTCGGCATCAGTGAGCTGGCACGGCTGGCGTTTCGGGCCACCGTGGGCGGTATTGCGAAAGGAGGCGGAGGAGGGGGATTGGGGGGGCTTTTGAGCGCCGCGATATCGGCATTCACTGGTGGTGGTATGGGTACCGACATCATTCCCCAAGGCGTTGCTGCCTCTGCTGCAGATTTCGGTGGCGGCGGGATGATGGACGAGTTGGCAAACTATGGAGTGTTCCACACGGGTGGCATTCTCGGTGGCACCTCCCCGAGCTCGCGCCGGGCTTCTATGGGGCTGTTCCGAGGCGCGCCGCGCTTTCATACCGGCGGAATCATGGGTGACGAGGTACCCATCATTGGCAAGCGTGGCGAGGGCGTGTTCACGCCAGAGCAGATGGCGAACTTGGCGCCAGTCGGTGCCGGCGGAGCTGGCGGCCCGCAAGTCACGTTGAACGTCTCCATCCAGGGCAACGCCAAGGCCGAGGTGACAGGCCAGCGGCGTACAGCTGATGGCGGCATGCAGGTGGACCTGCTCATCACTCAAATGACCGAAGCGCTCGCTGACGGCGTGGCGGCGGGGTCTGGTGCGCTGGCGGGTGCCATAGAGAGCCGTTATGGCTTGAGAACGGCGGTGGGTTGAGATGGCCTTCCCCGCATACGTCAAGCTCGGCTGGAAGGATAGCGGCGAGCAACCCAAGCCTGTTGTGGCGCGCACCGACATGGAGCGAGGCATCGCCAAGCAGCGCCGCATTGCTGCAGACACGGTCGTGACGATGGAAATCACGGCCTACTTTGATACGGCGCTGGAAGCCAGCGACTTCGAGGATTGGATCTACCTGGACATCGGCGGCGGAGCTGACTGGTTTGACTTCACACATCCGCGAACAGGCGTTGTGGTGCAAGCCCGGATCGTGGGTGGTGATATCGGGAAGCTTGTTCCCAGCAACCGAACCTGGGGCATGACGATGCGCCAGTTCAAGATTGAATATGTGCGGGTGGCGCTATGACCGTCAGCACCACCACCGCGCGCAGGCTGCAGAAAGTCACTGACAACGGCGGCGTGCTCATGTTGCTGGAGATCAACGACGCCAGCTTTAGCGTGCCTATGCGCATTGTGAACGACACCCGCCCCATCACCACGCTGGGGCACGAATGGTCGGGCGTACCCTTTACCGTGACACTGCCCAGCGACAAGGCCAAGGAAGTGCCGCGGGCCAAGCTGCAGATGGACAACGTGGGCCGCGAGATGACGGCCGATCTGGAGGCCCTGCCGCCTGGCGCTTCGCTGAAGGCGACGATCACGATGGTGCACCGGTCCACGCCCGGCGTGATTGATTTCCAGTTTGCGGCGCCGCTCAGCGGTGTGCGCGTGGACGGCACCAACGTGTCGGCCACGATGGGCCGCGACGACATCATGCGCATGTCGGCCGTGCTGCTGCGCTTTGACCCTGTCACGGCGCCCGCGCTGTTTACCGAGTGACGGACATGGACGCCATGCTCGCCAAAGCCGAAAAATACGTGGGCATGCCCTACCTGGAGGGCGAGTTCGACTGTGCCGACCTGGCCGTGATGGTGCAGTGGGAGCTGTTTGACCGGCTGGTGGCCCTGCCTGCGCGCCGTAAGCGCCCGCGCGGCGCGATGGGGCAGGCGCGGGAGATCCACGCGCTGCAGGCAGATCTGGCCGACCGTATCGACACGCCTGTGACCGGCTGCGGCGTGCTGATGTACGAACCAACCGAGCATGGACAGCGCTGGCACATTGGAACTGCGTTTGTGGCGGGCGGCGAGGTCTGGCTGCTGCACAACAACTTCACGATGGGTTGCGCCTGCCTGCAACGGCTGGCGGACCTGCAGCGCTTTGGCGCGCGGCTGGACGGCTACTACGCCTGGAGGGCGGCATGAGCGGCATGCCCGTGATCGACAAGAGCGCCGGCACCAGCCTGGTGGTGACGCCGCACCCCATCACGCTGCACGGGCAGCGGCTGTACCACGCCGAGCAGGCGCTGCTGCTGCCTGGTGAGCGCCTGAGCACCTTTTTGGCCCGGCACGGTGTGGAGCCCGGCCAGCAATGGGTGGTGAGCCTGGGCGGGGTGGAGGTGCTAGAGGCGCATTGGCGCCTGGTCAAGCCCAAACACGGCCACCTTATCGAGGCGCGGCGTGTGCCGGAAAAGCAGGTGCTGCAGATCGTGGCCGTGGTGGCGCTGGCTTACTTTACTTTTGGCATGGGCGGCATGGCTGCCGGCAGCTTTATGGGCTTGTCTGGTGCCGCGGGCTGGCTTGCCGCCGGCGCTGTGTACCTGGCCGGCAGCATGGTGATCAACAAGCTGCTGGGCCCCAAGCCCGTGGCGGCCAAACCACCGGCCGCACTGGCCAACAACACCAACAGCCCAAGCTACAGCCTGCAGGCCGGCAAAAACCGGGCGCGGCAGTTTGAGCCTCTGGGGTTGATGCTTGGCCAGCCCTACTGTCTGCCGGACCTCGCTGCGCAACCGTACACGTTTTTTGCCAATGGGGAGCAGTATTTGTGGCAGCTCTTTCACTGCGGCATCAACTGTGCCGATGTGTCGGGCATTCGGATCGGCCAAACTGAAATTGGAAACTATCGGGGGGTAATGCAGCTCAAGGATGGGTTTGCCAGCGGCAACACTGGCCTGCCTGTATTGACATCAAACGTGGACTCAGTGCCGGGCGCGCTGCTTGAGGCGCCTGGCGGAGCGGGTGACTACGTCACCCGTACCAGCAGCACCGACACGATCGTTCTGGAGATTGACTACGAGTGCTCGCTTTATGCCGTTAGCCCAACAACTGGCGCGATCCAAAACAACACGATGGTGCTGCGCATCGAGTACCGTGGCGTGGGAGCTGTGGACTGGCAGCCGTTTCCGCTGGACAACGTGGCTTTGGTAACACTGAACTGGTCGAGCGCCAAGCCCTTGCGCGTTACTTACCAGCGAACGGTTCCTGCGGGTCAGTATGAAGTGCGCATGCAAAAGATCAGCGCTGATGCATCGAGCAACACTGAGCAAAACAGCTGCACCTGGCAGCAGCTCAAAAGCTATCAACTCGACACCGGAAACTATGGGGGCCAGGCTCGATTGGGCATCCAGGTCCAGGCGACGGGCCAGCTCAATGGCCAGCTTGACGAAGTAAACCTGATCGGTACCGCCAAGCCCATGCCCTTTTGGAACGGCAGCGAATGGGTGACGGCCACCAGCAGAGACAACGGCCTGAGCAATCCGGGCGCATTGATTCTTTTGCTTGCACGCGGCATATACGACGGCGACGGCAAGCTGCTCGCCGGGATGGGCTTGCCGGATGACGAAATCGACATTGAGGGGCTCAAGGGCTTCATGGTGTTTTGCACCACCCACGGCTTCAAGTTCGACCTGTTTGTTCAGGAAAACATATCCATCGGCGACCTTATAGAGTCCATCGCTGCGGCCGGCATGGGCAGCCGAAGCGAGCACACCGGCAAGCTCGGCGTGATCTGGTTCAGCGATGACCAGCCGGTGGAAGGTGTGCTGAACATGGCGACCATGAAGGCGAAAACCTTCGGGGTGGACTACAACACGCAGGAGACGGCCGACGAAATTGAGTTCCAGTACTTCGACCGGGCGCGCAACAACACCTGGAAGAGCGTGCGCGTGGTGGCCCCTGGCGTAACCACCCCGCAGCGCACGGCCCGCCAGCCGCTGCAGGGCGTGACGGAAGAGGCGCATGCCGCCGTACTGGCGCGCTTTTCAATGGGCCAGAACATCTACCACCGAAAGACGGTGAGCTGCGACGTGGATCTGGAGCACATGACCTTCCGCCGCGGCACGGTAATGGCGATCAGTCACGACCTGACGCAATGGGGGTATGGCGGCCGGGTGCAGGCTGCGGTGAACAACGCGGGACTCCTGACCTTGACGCTGGATGACCTGGTGCCCGCGGTGTCGCCGTTGGGCGCGATAAGCCGCTACATCGGCCTGCGCCTTCCAGGTGAGGCGCAGTACCGAATTTTCCCGGTAGATGCTTTTGTGGGCAGCAGTCGCACGGTGACACTGACCACGGCCTGGCCGGGCGGCGTGGCTGTTCCAGGAGACAGCGCAGATAACCCGGCCCATGACACGGTGTGGATTTACGACTTCAAAGCCACGCCAGGGCAGAAGCTGCGCGTGAGTGATGTGAGCCCGCAGGGCAACATGGACGGCGCCAAGGTGCAACTGGTGCCCGAGTCTGCCGAGTTTTGGGACTATGTGTGGAACGGCACCTACACCGCGCCGGCTGGCGGCTCGCTGATCGGGCGCGGCCTACCTGTGGTTACCCGCGCTTTGGTGACCGAGCAGCTGGGCCGCCAGGGCAATACCTATTACGTCGAGCTGACGCTGACCTATGACGTGACAGGCCAATTTGATCGGGCCGAGTTGTGGGGTGCGACTGACGGCGGCGCTCTGCAGCGGCTGGGTGAAACACGCAGCCAGGCCTTGAGCTGGCGGGGGGGACTGCAGGAGATGTGGTCGCTTGAGCTGCGCACCTACAGCGCGACGCGGGTGGGCGTGCCGTACCGGCTGACCTACCAGATCGTGGGGCTGGCCTTTAACCCTGAAAAGCCAGACCGCGTTTCACTGACGCAGACCAGCGTCTATTGCCGGCCCACGCAGTATGCGGTGGATGTGATCGGCTTTTTGGTGCGGTCCACACCGGGGGTGGTTGAGGCCACGATGACCGAGTTTTTGCGCGGCACGCCGGCGCACGAGGGGTATGTGGCTAGCTTCCCCTGGAACTTCACCACACGGCTGTATGGCGTGCAGACGGTGATGGTGGTGTCCGAGGATTCCACTGGAAACTGGAGCGAAGTGGCCTACGCCTCACTGGACTTCGGCCAGCCGTCAAACCAGAACATTGGCCAGACGTTCGACTACCGGGCCGCTGGCTGGCCCGGCACGCATGACGACTGCTCGATTGTGGTGGGCGATTTGGTGTCTGACCCTAACCCGGCCACCGACCTGAACCTGCTGCAGGACTGGAACGGTGAGCCGGACCTGAACGCCACGCTGCTGCTGCCGCTGGTGTATGAGGCGGCTTTTGTTGCGCTCTATGGCGGCGGCACGCTGGTGCTGGACATTGAAACCGAAGGCCCGCAGGCGACGGTGGAGTACCGCGTTATCGGCTCGACCACCAATGACCTGAACCTGCTGGCCGACTGGAACGCGGAAGCCGACCTGAATAGCGGTGCCAATGAATACTCGCCGTGGCCAGGTGCGCTGGCCCTGAGCAAGTCCTATATGTACGAGCTGCGCCTCAGCATGGCCGGCGGATCTGCGCCGCCCAAGGTTAAAAAGCTGATTGCCAAGGTGGCGCTGCAGAGCGTGCAGCAGACCTTTGCGGCGATGGACATTGCGGCTGCCGGCACGCGCCTGGCACCTGGCGCTGGCGACCCGCCGGTGACCTGGGCGACCGTTCAGAGCGTGACCATGCTGCCCGAGGCCGATGGCTCTGGTGCGGTGGGCGGCCGCTGGCTGGATCTGTCGCCACTGCTGGGCCCATTAGTGCAGCAGGTGGATTCTTCTGGCGCTGCGGTGAACAGCCGCGCGCTTTCAACTGTGAAAGGACTGATTGATGCCGACTAAATTTGTTTCGAGGGTGGCGTTCACCGGTGCCGTCATCTACTCCGGTGCCACGGCGCTGCTCCACCGCACCCGGCTTTGGGACGCATTGAAGGCCGCTATCGGCCTGACGGACGTTGACCGGGTAGTGGTCACGGCCACCGGTGCATTGACCGTTGATCAATGCGGCACCTTGCTGGTGGACGCTTCAGGCGGCAACATTTTGCTGACGCTGCCGGCGAGCGGCGTGGATGCCGACGAGGCACTGTATGAAGTGGACCGTCTGGACGCGACGGCCAACACCGTGACGTTTGTGCCTGCAGGCGCGGACACGATTGGTGGTGCTGCCAGTGTGCTTGTGACCGGCACCATGCGGTTGCGTTTGCCGGCAGGCAAGACGGACTGGCGCGTGCATTCGATCAGTGGGGGGACGCCGACCGCCGCCCGGACGGCACACGGCCTTGATGTGATCATTGGCACCGCCGGAGCGCAGAGTCTGCGCAATCTGTTGATGAATGGCAACTTCAACATCAACCAGCGCGCCTATGTCAGCGCCACAGCAACGACCGTTGCGAACCAGTACACCCTTGACCGCTGGCGGGTGGTCACCTCCGGGCAGAACCTGACCTTTGCGGCATCCGGCAACGGCAACATTGTCACGGCGCCAGCAGGCGGCATTGAGCAGGTGATCGAGGGCGCAAATATCGGCGGTACCACTCACGTCATCAACTGGACCGGCACTGCAACCTGCACGGTTGATGGTGTGGCCAAGGCGAAGGGCGACACCGTAGCCCTGACGCCGGGCACAAATTGCACGGTGAAGTTCATCGGCGGGACGGTCGGCCAGGCGCAGCTTGAGCGCGGCGCGAAGGCTACGCCGTTTGAGTTCCGCCCTGTAAGCGTTGATCTTGCCCTGTGCCAACGGTATTACGAGACGGTAGAGCTTGGGTTCTTGCTCACGACTGGTTCCGTGACGGCTGTCGCCGGGACTGGGAATTTTATCGTTCCCAAGCGTGCTGTCCCGACTCTTGTGAGGCTTGGTGCGGGCCTGGGCGGTTTCGGTCCCCCTGACATCATCACCGCGACGGCCACCGGCTATTACTTTCAACGAGCATCAACCAATTGCGGTGGCCTGTATAGCGCATCGGCGGAGCTTTAATCATGTACCAACTCACCACTACCTCCGCGATCAAGCGTTTGAGCGACGGCGCGATCATTCCCGCTGATGCGGCAAACGCCGATTACGCCGCCTACCTTGCCTGGCTGGCAGACAACAACGCACCAGATCCCGCCGAGACTTTTCCGGCGCCATCATTGGCCGAGCTAAAGCAGGCTGCAGTGAAGCGGATCGATGCCGACACGGACGCGCTCATCGCGGCCGTCATCGGTAACCGTGCCAGCGAATACGAGCGCGCAGAAGCGCAGGCGACGGCCTTTGCAGCAGGCGGCTACGCGGGCCCGGTGCCGGCCTGTGTGCAAAGTTGGGCTGATGCCAAGGTGGCATCGGGCTGGACGGTCCAGCAGGCGGCTGACGACATTCTGGCCACGGCCGCTGCCTGGCGGCCTGCGCAGGAGGCCATCAGGGCCCAGCGCCTGCTGCGCAAGGAGCAGGCCCGCAATGTCGAGGACGCTGCTGCGGTGGCTGCAGTGCTGGCGCAATGGGCGGGCTTTCTGGTCGCCATGAAGGGCCAACTGGGGGTGTCATGAAGCTGGCCAGCTACAAAGCCACCCGGCCCGGCCTGCAGGGCCTGTTTAACCGCCTGATTCGTTGGCGGTTCAGCGGGCCTTACAGCCACAGCGAGGTGGTGTTTGAGCCTGGCGATGGCGTGGACGCCTTGATGCCTGATGGCAGCTGCGCGGCGGATGCTGAAGGCGCACTGTGGTGTGCGTCGAGCGTTGCCATAGAGCGCCTGCCGGCATGGTCCCGGTACCGGGCCGGCAAGCTGGGCGGGGTGCGGTTCAAGAGGATCGTGCTGGAGCCCGCCAAGTGGGACGTGCTTGTCGTGGGCAGCTCATGGGCGTTCGATGCTGCCTGGTACGCAAGAAATTGCGAGGGGCATCCATACAGCTGGCGGCTGATCGCTAAGCTGGCGGCCTGGCTGGTGTCGTTCAAGGTGTCCACGCAAACAACATGCTCGCAGTTTTGTGCTGCTGCGTTGGGTGTTCAGGAGTCGGATGCCTGGCGATTCGATCCTTGCACACTGCCGGCCGCTGTGGCGGCGCTGCACGACTGAGTCGAGAAAGGGTGGACCCGCAAAAAAAGACAGGGCGAAGGCCAACGGTGCGCTAACACCGCTGACCCCCGCCTCCACCGTGAACGCGCACGGTATTGACCGATGACCCTGCCACCTGTACAGGCCTGGTCATCATACGGACGATGCCATGCAAGAAAAATTGGAGTTAATACGGTGTGGCAGCTGCCAGCGCAAGTTGGGCGAAGGCTGCTACACCAGGTTGGAAATCAAGTGCCCTCGATGCAAGGCACTCAATGTTTTGAGAGCCAGCGCCGCTGATCGCAGCAGCCAGAGCTCCACACAAGCACGCCCCCGAGCGTCATCTGTAAAAGGAACGAAAGATGACGATAAATCGGGGGCCGAAAGCGCCCTTTAAAAATTCAACCGACCATGACATGGTTCAGGCGTCGCCGATGGTCAGATGGGTAGGCGGCAAGCGGCGTTTGGCGCCCCAGATCCTGCCGATATTCCCTGATCACTCCTGCTACTGTGAGCCCTTCTGCGGTGCAGCGGCTCTGTTTTTCATGAAGCAGCCGGTCAAGGTGGAGGTTCTCAACGACATCAACGGTGACCTGGTCACGCTCTACAGGGTTGTCCAGCACCATCTGGAGGAGTTTGTGAGGCACTTCAAATGGGCACTGGCCAGCCGGGAGATCTACCGCTGGTTACAGGCCACGCCGGCCGAGACTTTGACTGATATACAGCGCGCTGCCAGGTTCTTTTATCTGCAGCAGCTGGGGTTTGGTGGCAAGGTCCAGGGTCAGACATTTGGAACCGCCACCACCTCCAAGGCGGGTCTCAATCTGCTCCGGCTGGAGGAGACTCTCAGCGCGGTCCATTTGAGGCTGCACCAGGTGTTTATTGAGCGCCTGGCCTGGTCAGCCTGCTTGGAGCGCTACGATCGCCCACACAGCCTTTTTTACCTTGATCCGCCCTACTGGGCCACGGAAGGATACGGCGTCGATTTTGGGCTGGAACAGTACGATCTGATGGCCCAATTGATGGGCTCCATGAAGGGCAAAGCGGTGGTCAGCGTCAACGATATCCCGGAGATGCGGAAAGCCTTCAAAGGCCACCACATCAAGCGGGTCAGCATCAGCTACACAGTGGGCGCTTCCGGTCGCGGCAGGGAGCCAAAGGGCGAGCTGGTGATCAGCAACTTCAAGCCAGCCGGGTAGAGGGCTGAAATTAGGGCTCCGGCGGGGCTTGGCCGGCGCTTTAACTTTGGTGGGTTTTAGGGCTGCAGCGCTGTAACTCGCTGCCAAAAAGTCCTCAATACTGCCAAAGGATGCTCAATCCGAAGGCTGGATTTACTGCCAAAGCCAGCGCCAATCACTGCCAAAGCTGGTGCAAATCACTGCCAAAGCACTCGCCGCGCTATTCAATATCGCCCAAAGGCGGGCCGGTTCGGGAGAACCAGGCGACGAAGTTCACAA
>JAZKCB010000270.1:0-16471 GCA_040388335.1 Pseudomonadota bacterium
ACATCAAGAACGACGATGTCGGCGAAGCCGTGCATTCGGCCTTCAAGCACTGGGATCTGGGCGACATCATCTCGGCCACTGGCAAGCTGTTTCGCACCAAGACCGGCGAGTTGTCCATCCACGCCACCACCCTGCGCCTGGTGACCAAAAGCCTGCGCCCACTGCCCGACAAGTTTCACGGTATGGCCGACCAGGAGGTCAAGTACCGCCAGCGCTATGTGGACCTCATCATGGACGAGGCAGCCCGCAAGCGCTTCATGTCGCGCAGCAAGGCCGTCACCAGCATCCGTGAGTTCATGGTCGCCAATGACTTTCTGGAAGTCGAGACGCCCATGCTGCACCCGATTCCCGGCGGCGCCAATGCCAAACCCTTCAAGACGCACCACAACGCGCTCGACCAGGAGATGTTTTTGCGCATCGCGCCCGAGCTGTATTTGAAGCGCCTGATCGTCGGCGGTTTTGACCGCGTGTTCGAGATCAACCGCAGCTACCGCAACGAAGGCATCAGCGTTCGCCACAACCCCGAGTTCACCATGATGGAGTTCTACGCCGCGTGGTGGAACTACTCTGACCTGATGAGCTACACCGAGTCGCTGATTCGCGAAGTGGCGCGAAAGGTCTGCGGCTCGCTGCAACTGACTTATGGGGAAAAGCCGGTCGACCTGGCCCAGCCGTTTGAACGCCTGACCATTCGCGAAGCCATCCTGAAGCACACCGAAGCTGGCGCCAATGTGGACGACGCTATCTGGCTCACCAACGCTCTGCGCAAACTGGGCATGACGGAAGAAAAAGACCGCCTTTCGACCCGCTCGCTGGCCAGCCTGCAGGTGCTGTACTTTGAAGAGCTGGTAGAAGAAAAGCTCTGGCAGCCGACCTTCATCATGGAACACCCCACCGAGATCTCGCCGCTGGCCCGCGCCAACGACAGCCGGCCTGAAGTCACCGAGCGCTTTGAGCTCTACATCACGGGCCGCGAGTTCGGCAATGGCTTCAGCGAGCTCAACGATGCCGAAGAGCAGGCCGCACGCTTTAACGCGCAGGTGGCCGCCAAGGACAGCGGCGACGACGAAGCCATGTTTTACGACCACGACTTCATCCGCGCGCTGGAATACGGCATGCCCCCAACCGGCGGCTGCGGCGTGGGCATTGACCGCCTGATGATGCTGCTGACGGATAGCCCCAGCATTCGCGACGTCATCCTTTTCCCGGCGCTCAGGCGAGAGAGTTAGCCCCCGCGGTCGTGCACTTCGTGTCACTTCCTGCCCCCCGAGGGGGCCGCCCGCCTGCAGCCCGGCAAAGCCGGTTCTGCGGCTCGGACTTGCTTTGGGGCTTCGTTGGATGACGCCTCTCAAATACCTCGCCGCCTACCCCGCCAGCCTGCAGCAACAGGTGCAGCTGCTGCTGGATGAGGGCAAGCTCGGCGGCATGCTGCTCAAAAAATATCCGCAGTCCCACGGCGTACGCACGGACAGGGCGCTGTACGACTATGTGATGGCGCTTAAAGGCGAATACCTGCGCAGCTCGGAGCCGCTGTCAAAAGTGACGTTCGACAGCAAGCTGCATGTGATTGCGCACGCGCTGGGCACGCACACCACCATCTCGCGGGTGCAGGGCAGCAAACTCAAGTCCAAGCGCGAGATTCGTGTGGCAACGCTGTTCAGGGAGGGGCCTGAGGAGTTCCTTCGGATGATCACGGTGCACGAGTTGGCCCACATCAAGGAGAAAGACCATGACAAGGCCTTCTACAAGCTCTGTACACACATGGAGCCCAACTACCACCAGTACGAGTTCGACCTGCGCGTCTACCTGACACACCTGGAAGTGGCGGGCAAGCTGGAGTGGCCGTCTACTTGATCCCGGTCAAATGTTAACCTCCATATTAACATTTGACCTTTTTAGGCATCCCGAAGCTGTTTTAAGCGCCCCAGACTGTCAAAAAAGGCCAAAAACAACCTTTTGTGACCATCAAATTGGCCTCCAGACCAATAAATACGGACGTGAGCAGCTACTTAATTCATAGCACCACACGCCACCCAAAACTCAGGGGAGCAGACCCATCGCGTGCATATAGGCGGGTTGCAGCATCAGGCTGTCCCAATCCTGGCCGGGTGTCAGCGGCAACAGGTCCAGCCGGCGCATCTCGCTGGACTCCAGCGCTTCCCACTGGCCCTTCAGCAGCGCTTCGGCCATGCCGTCCAGCAGTTCATCGACCGGCTTGCCGTCGCCGACGGACTGGTTGCACAGCAGCACCATGTCGCAGCCAGCATTGAGCGCCGTGACCGCAGCCTGGGTGTAGCTGACTTCCTTGCCGTCGATGATCCGGGCGCCGGCCATGCTCAGGTCGTCGCTGAAAATCGCACCGCCAAAACCCAGCTGACCGCGCAGGATAAACGTCAGCCATTTCTCTGAGAAACCGGCGGGACGCGCATCCACCTTGGGGTAGATCACATGCGCCGGCATCACGCTGGTCAGCGTGGTGTTCAGCCATTCATAAGGCGCGGCGTCGTCGGCCAGGATGGCTTTCAGGCTGCGCCTGTCGACGGGGATGTCGGTATGGGAATCGGCCTTGACGAAACCATGGCCGGGGAAATGTTTGCCGCAGTTGGTCATGCCCGCCTGCAGCAGGCCGTGCATCAGGCTTTTGGCCAGCAGGCTGACGACGCGCGGGTCGCGGCCGAAGGCGCGGTCACCGATGACGCTGCTTTCACCGTAATCCAGGTCCAGAACCGGCGTGAAGCTGAAATCAACGCCGCAGGAGCGCAGCTCGGCCGCCAGCACATAACCGCAGGCGGTCGCGGCATTGGTGGCTGCCATCTGGTCTTTGATCCACAGCTCGCCGAGCGCGCGCATGGGCGGAAGGTGCGTGAACCCGTCGTTGCGAAAGCGCTGCACGCGGCCGCCTTCATGGTCCACGCAGATCAGCAGGTCCTTGCGTATGCCTTTGATGTCGGTGCACAGGTCGGCGAGCTGCTGGCGACTCTGCCAGTTGCGGCCGAAAAGAATGATGCCGCCGGTCAGCGGGTTCTTCAGGCGCTTGCGGTCAGGCTTGCTCAGTTCAAAGCCGGCGATATCAATGATGAGGGGGGCGTGCTGGGTCATAAAAATGGTGTGATCTGGCAAATACAAAAAAGAATCAGGGGA
This sequence comes from Pseudomonadota bacterium, assembly GCA_040388335.1. Lineage (GTDB taxonomy): Bacteria > Pseudomonadota > Gammaproteobacteria > Burkholderiales > Burkholderiaceae_C > Polaromonas. The sequence continues at coordinate 3,142 of JAZKCB010000270.1, forward strand.
CGTGCTTCTCGACGACCACAAAGCTGGCAGCGTAATCGGTTTCATCGGTCACGCTGACGTGAGCGCTGAGCTGGCGCTCTTCAAACCAGGCCTTGAGCGCGCCGTACAAAACAATCTCGGGCTTGCCGCTGGGCGCCTTGGCAACCTCACACGAACGCCAGGTCATGGGCATGCGCATGCCCGTGCCTATCGCCTTGCTGAAGGCTTCCTTGGCAGAGAACCTCGTGGCGAGGTAGCTCACACCACGGTCAGGCCAGCGGGCGCTGCGGGCCCTCCAGGTGGCAAGTTCGCCGTCGCTCAGGATTTTTCGGGCGAAGCGTTCGCCGTGACGATCCAGGCTCTCTCGTATGCGGCGAATGTCACAGATATCCGTCCCAATGCCAAAAATCATTTGATCGCTGGCGAAAACGCCTCGTCAATACAGCGCAAATAGTCTTTCACCGTCGCTTCGTACCCCAGCTCCAGCGCATCAGCGATCAATGCATGGCCAATGGAGACTTCCCGCACCTGTGGAACAGCCCGCAAAAAGTCGGTGAGGTTGTCGCGGTTCAGGTCATGCCCTGCGTTCACACCCAGGCCAGCGTCAGCTGCGGCCCGCCCTGCGTCGGCAAACAGCGCCAGCACCTTTTTTTGTTCAGGTGTGCCCCATGTTCGCGCATAACTCTCGGTATAAAACTCGACGCGGTCAGCACCAACGGCCTTTGCCGCAGCCATGGCACCGGCATCCGGGTCCATGAACAGGCTGACGCGCACGCCGCGTGACTGCACCTCCTGGATGAGCGGCTTCAGGCGCTCTGCGTCCTGCGGGAAACTCCAGCCGTGGTCACTGGTGAACTGGTCTTCGCTGTCGGGCACAAAAGTGACCTGGTGCAGCGGCAAGCCGCGCGCCGAAAGGTCATGCGCGAAGGTCATCAGGTTTTGCGTCGGATTGCCTTCAACGTTGAACTCGCGGCCCGGCCACTCCTTCATCATGGCGGCGATTTCGTACACATCGTCATCGCGGATGTGACGCTGGTCAGGCCTGGGATGGACGGTAATGCCGGCCGCGCCTGCTTCAAGGCAAATACGCGCCGCCTTCACGACATCGGGAATGCCGAGGTGCCGCGTATTGCGGAGCAGCGCGACCTTGTTGACGTTGACGGATAGCGCGGTCTTGCCGCTTGGATGGTAGGGGTGCTGGTCTGCGGTCATGGTGTGTGGCGGTTTTTTTAAAAAGCCTGCAACTCGCGCATCATCTGGCGGGTTTTCAGGACCTTCACATCGCAATGGTAGTGCAGCAGGTTGCGCAGCTGGCTCTTGAGTTCAGGCAGGTGGTTGACGCAGGCGTGCATGGTGTCGGCAAATGGGGCTTCGCCATCGAGCGCCTCCTGCAGGGCCAGCCAGTTCGCCCCGCTCAGCGAGGCGCGGTCATCATCATGCGCCTCGCGCAGGCCGGCTTCGGCAAGCAACACATAGCGCGTGCCCGGGTCCAGTTCGGACAGCGTCGATGTCTGCATATCGAGCGACGGCAACAGGCCGATGTCGCGCAACAATCGGAGCTCAAAGGCACGCAGCGCGACCTGAAGCGTGTCATTGCTCTGGCTCGCAATCAGTTGCACCGTCGCGGCATAGGCATCGAACAACACAGGGTGCGCATCGTCGCGTGCCAGCAGACGCATCAGCAGCTCATTGAGGTAATAGCCCGACAGCAGCGCATCGCCGGTCGGCATCACATGGCCGCCCTGCCATTCAGCGCTTTTGAGGGTACGGATTTCAGCATCTCCGCCAAAAGCAACATGCAGCGGCTGGAGCGGCAACAGAATGGGGCGGAAGCTGGAACTGGGCTTTTTGGCACCGCGCGCGACAAGCGCCACCCGACCATGCGTGCGGGTAAAAACCTCCAGGATCAGGCTGGACTCGCTCCAGTCGTAGCGGTGCAATACGTAAGCGGGCTCGTCAGAAATGCGTTTGGTAGCCAAAACGTCGGGCTCTCACAAAACAACTTCTATATCGGTCACTCGTAGCCGAAGGTTTTCACGCGTGCTTCGTCGTCGGCCCAGCCAGAACGGACTTTCACCCAGATTTCCAGAAACACCTTGCCGCCAGTCAGCGTTTCCAGCTCATGGCGGGCTTCGGTACCAATGCGTTTAAGCTTTTCGCCCTTCTCGCCAATGATCATGCCCTTGTGACCGTCACGCTCGACGACGATGGTGGCAGCGACTTTGCGCAGGTTGCCCTCCTCCTCATACTTGTCGATGATGACGGTCGAGGTGTAGGGCAGCTCGTCACCGGTCAGGCGGAAAAGCTTTTCACGGATGATCTCGGCGGCCATGAAGCGGTCGCTGCGGTCGGTCAGTTCTTCAGCGCCATACATCCAGGGCTGCATGGGCAGGTATTTTTCGCAGATGCCGAACAGCCGGTCCACGTCCTTGGCGTTGTTGGCCGACATGGGCACAAACTCGGCAAAGTTGTGGCGCTCCTGCATGTCCCGCAACCAGGGGGCGATTTCAGCGCGGCGATGGATCAGGTCAAACTTGTTGGCCAGCAGGATGGCCGGTGTTTTCTCGGGCAGCAGGGCCAGCACCTTGGCGTCGGCCAGGTTGAACTGGCCGGCCTCGACGACAAAGACAATCAGGTCCACGTCATTGACGGCACCCACAACCGTACGGTTCAGTGAACGATTGAGCGCATTGCCGTGGCGGGTCTGGAAACCGGGCGTGTCCACAAAAACAAACTGCGTCTCTTTCACCGTCCGCATGCCGGTGATGCGGTGGCGCGTGGTCTGCGCCTTGCGTGAGGTGATGCTGATCTTCTGGCCGACCAGTGCATTGAGCAGCGTGGACTTGCCCACGTTGGGCTTGCCGACAATCGCAATCAGGCCGCAGCGCTGCGTCTCGACAGCCGGCGCATCGGCTGCAGGCGTGGTGCTGGTACGCACCGAAAACGCCTTGGCCAGCATCTCGTCAAGCGACTGCTGCTGTGCGGGCAGGCTGTCAGCCGGCGCTATGACGGTCGGATGGCTGGGAAGTTTTTTGGGGGCGCTGGTCATATTCGGGAAAGAGGCTCGTGAATGCCGACGGTCGGCTTTACTCGGAAGCAGGCAGCTCAGGCCGCTCAGGCATCAAGGGTTTTGACGAAAGCCAGCATGGCGGCCGCAGCGGCCTGCTCGCCCGCACGGCGTGAGCCGCCTATGCCGCGCTCCGCACGCCGGTACTCGGCAATTTCACACTCAACATCAAAAGTCTGTTTGTGCGCAGCACCCTGGGTACCGACCACACGGTAAATCGGCAGGTGCATTTTGCGGCCCTGCAGCCATTCCTGCAACTCGGTTTTCGGGTCCTTGCCGATGGCCTGCATCTGGGGGTTGATCTCGACGTCCCTGAACAGGCGGCGAACCAGCTGGGAAGCGGCGTCAAATCCGGCATCCAGGTAAACACCGCCCAGCACGGCTTCCAGTGCATCTGCCAGGATGGAGGGACGCTTCTGGCCACCCGATTTGGCTTCACCCTCGCCCAGCCGCAGCAGATCAGGCAAGCCCAGTTCGACAGCCACCTTGTGAAGGGTGTCCTGCTTGACCAGATTGGCGCGCACCCGCGACAGGTCGCCTTCGGGCAGTTCGCTCAGGACTTCATACAACAGACCAGCCACAGCCAGGTTAAGGACCGAGTCACCCAGAAACTCAAGGCGTTCGTTATGGTCGGACGAGAAGCTGCGGTGGGTCAGTGCCTGCACCAGCAACCGGGGATTCGAGAAATCATGCTGAAGGCGCTTTTGCAGGGCCTGCAGCTGTGGACTCAGTGACGCGCTGGCTTGCACTTATTTGGATTTGCCGGCGTACTTGAGCAGCAGGTAGGCGTTGCCACCAATATGGATTTCCTTGTTGTAGGCAAAAGAAACGACTGTCTTGTCGCCGTCTTTCGTCACTTCAAGATCCTTGCCGCCAATGGATTTGATGTCATCAATCTGCGCAACCTTGTCGAAAATGCTGCGCACTTCCGGTACAGACTTCCCTTCATTGGCGGCCTTGCTGGCAGCCTTGGTGATCGTCTGGAACTCTGTAAAGGTAGGAATGGCCTGGGCAGCAATAACGCCGACAAAAGCCAACACACCGAGCACAAACAGCACACCGATAAATGAAATACCACGTTGCCTATTTTTCATGTGTTTCTCCTGCTTAAACCCGAGCCCAGCCCAAACTGCCGGCAAGCGCCTGAATCCGTCAATTGAATGTACCGATACGTTTGAGGTTGCCGAAATTCATCCAGACAAAAAAGGCTTTGCCCACGATGTTTTTCTCTGGCACAAAACCCCAGTAACGCGAGTCCAGCGAATTATCGCGGTTGTCGCCCATCATGAAGTAATGCCCTTCGGGTACCTTGCAAACCACCCCTTCGCTACTGTAACGGCAATTTTCCTTGAACGGATAGTCCTCGGTGCCTGGAATAAAGGCCGGTCGGTCGTCGTCATTGAGGATTCGGTAGCGCTTGCTGCCGGTCACTTCCTCAAACTGCTTGGCATAGCGCATCGAGTCTTCGTCGAAAAAATCCGGCTGTGCAGTTTTGGGAATGGGCTTTCCATTGACCGTCAGCTTTTTGTTGAGGTAGGCGACCTCGTCGCCGGGAACGCCTACCACGCGCTTGATGTAGTCAAGGCTTGGCTTGGGCGGGTAACGAAACACCATCACGTCACCGCGCTGGGGGCTGTTGTTGTTCAGTATCTTGGTGTTGATCACCGGCAGGCGTACACCGTAATGGAATTTATTGACCAGGATCAGGTCATTGATCAGCAGGGTCGGAATCATGGAGCCCGACGGGATCTTGAAGGGCTCAAACAAAAAAGAGCGCAGCAGGAACACCACGACGATCACCGGAAAAAGACCGGCCGTCCAGTCCAGCCACCAGGGCTGCATGATGAGTCGCGTCCTGGCTTCGGCGGTGTTGTCGTCCACCTGGGTAATGCCCTTGCTGGACAACTCGGCCATGCGCCTGGCGGCGTTCTGGTCCAGTGTGGCCACATCCTTGCGCCGCTGGGGCAGAAAATAAAAGCGCTCGGCAAGCCAGTAAATACCGGTGACCACTGTTGCCATGAACAGCAAAAGCGAGAAGTTGCCTTCGACCGCACCGAAATACCAGGCCGCACCGTAACCGACAAACAGCGCCAGTACAACAGCCGTGATTGAACCCATCAAATTACGCATTAGTCTTCTACCTGGAGAATGGCGAGGAAGGCCTCCTGGGGCACTTCAACCGAACCGATTTGTTTCATGCGCTTCTTGCCCGCTTTTTGTTTTTCAAGCAGCTTGCGTTTGCGGGAAATGTCACCGCCGTAGCACTTGGCGATCACGTTTTTGCGCAGCGCCTTGATTGTCTCACGCGCAATAATATTGGCGCCTATGGCGGCCTGAATGGCAACATCGAACTGCTGGCGCGAAATGATCTCGCGCATTTTGGCGACGACAGCGCGGCCACGATAGGCAGACTGGCTGCGGTGCACGATGATGGACAGTGCATCGACCTTCTCGCCGTTCAGCAGGATGTCGACCTTCACCACGTCCGATACCCGGAACTCCTTGAACTCGTAGTCCATGGAGGCATACCCGCGCGACACGGATTTCAGCTTGTCGAAGAAGTCCAGCACGATCTCGCCCAATGGCATTTCATAAGTCAGCATGACCTGCTTGCCGTGGTAGGCCATGTTGAGCTGGATTCCACGCTTCTGGTTGGCCAGCGTCATCACCGCGCCCACATAGTCTTGCGGCATATAAAGATGCACAGTGACGATAGGCTCACGGATCTCGTTGACTTTTCCAGCGTCTGGAATCTTCGACGGGTTTTCAACCTTGATGGTCTCGCCATCGGATTTGAGGACTTCATACACAACGCTGGGCGCCGTGGTGATCAGGTCCTGGTCGAATTCACGCTCCAGCCGCTCCTGCACGATTTCCATGTGCAGCAAACCAAGAAACCCACAGCGAAAACCAAAACCCAGGGCTTCGCTGACTTCGGGTTCGTAGTGAAGCGACGCATCATTGAGTTTGAGTTTTTCCAGTGCATCACGCAAGGACTCGTATTCGCTCGCCTCGGATGGGTAGAGTCCGGCAAAAACGGCTGGCTGGATTTCCTTGAAGCCCGGCAGGGCCTCGGTCGCCGTGAACGACGCGCCGCCGGTACCCGCCTTGATCAGCGTGATCGTATCGCCAACCCGGGCGGCTTGAAGCTCCTTGATGCCGGCAATCACAAAACCCACTTCGCCGGTTTCAAGCGCGGGACGCGGCTCGGTATGCGGCGTGAAGACGCCCAGTTGCTCGGCGTTGTACATCGCTTCGCTGGCCATCAGCTTGATGCGATCACCCTTGGCAAGCCGGCCGTCCACCACGCGCACCAGCATGACAACGCCGACATAGGCGTCATACCAGCTGTCGATGATCATCGCGCGCAGCGCGCCTGACGGATTTCCTTTGGGATGCGGAATCCTGGCGACCACAGCCTCCAGGATTTCATCGATGCCCATGCCGGTTTTTGCACTGCAGGGAATGGCGTCGGTTGCATCGATCCCGATGACTTCTTCAATTTCCTGCTTGGCGTTTTCAGGATCGGCCTGGGGCAAATCCATTTTGTTGAGCACGGGTACAACTTCGACACCAAGCTCGAGCGCGGTGTAGCAGTTGGCGACCGTCTGCGCTTCAACGCCCTGGCTTGCATCAACAACGAGCAGCGCACCTTCGCATGCAGACAGTGAGCGGCTCACTTCATATGAAAAGTCGACGTGACCCGGCGTGTCGATGAGGTTGAGGTTGTAAACCTGCCCATCAAGTGCCTTGTATTTGAGCGCAGCAGTCTGCGCCTTGATGGTTATCCCACGCTCTTTTTCAATATCCATCGAATCTAGAACCTGCGCGCTCATCTCGCGATCCTGCAAACCGCCGCATCGTTGTATGAGTCGATCTGCAAGCGTCGATTTGCCATGATCAATGTGCGCAATGATCGAAAAATTTCTGATGTGATTCATCAACGAGAACGCCTAAGTGCTTGAAAGTATTGCCAAGAAATAGAAGGCCATTCGTAATGACCATAAAAAAGGGCGCGTCGATTGCGACGCGCCCTGAACCAACAATCTATGGCAACTGCGATAGTTGGAAACTTCATTGTAGGCAAAAAGCCGGAAGCCAACAGTCTCCAAATGCCCATATTTTTGTCGTTGCAGGCTAGCAACAAGAAACTTATACACAACTTATTCACAATTTTAGCCTGATTGGCTCTGGACAACATGTGGGCGATCTGTGATCAACCCGGAATAACTTCATTTAAGCTCATAATACGGTTACAGGAGACTTTCATATATGAAAAAACCTCCTCAAAGCGGTCTTATTCTAACCAAACCCTAGGTTCCGGAGAACCAAAAGTTAGCAAGTACTAACAATTTCAAGACCAATCTTTCGTCAGAAATTTATTTATGGCGGGCATAAAAGGCGAATTGCCAGAGAAAAACCCCCGGCTTCTGCGGGTTATGGCCGTGCTTTGGGGTCCAGAGAGCAGACGCGGACCGCTCAACGCGCTGGCCGGATCAGCGCATACTGCGCCCACTCACCACGGCGGAACAGCACATTGACGGGCTTGCTCTTGTCCACCTTGGCCAGCGCAGCTTCAAATTCTTTCACTGTCGTGATCTCGGTATTGGCTACGGCGAGAATCACATCGCCCTCACGCAAACCAGAGCGGGCTGCTGCACCATCGGCACTGTCGACTTTCACACCGCCTTTAACCTTCAGCTCTTTTTTCTGCGCATCCGACAACTCGCTCACAGCGAGACCTAGCATCTGGGCTGAGCCTGCAACCGGGGGTTTGGCTTCTGGCGCAGACGCCCTGCGCGCGGGTTTTTCGGCCTCGATCTCAGCAATCACCACTGTCAGGTCTTTGGATGCGCCACGCCTGAACACAGTAACAACGGCACGGGTGCCGGGTTTGACATTGCCAACCAGTCGAGGCAAATCGCTGGATTTTTCAATCTGCTTTCCGTCAAACCTGGTGATGATGTCTCCAGCCTCAATGCCGGCTTTCTCGGCCGGCGCTCCGCCTTCAACACCCCTGACCAAGGCACCCTGAGGTTTGCCCAGGCCAATGGATTCTGCGATTTCCTTGCTCACCTGTTCGATCTGTACGCCAATACGGCCGCGCGTGACACGGCCACTGGTACGCAACTGATCGGAGACACGTGCGGCTTCATCGATGGGAATGGCAAATGAGATGCCCTGGAACCCCCCGGAGCGGGAGTAGATCTGGCTGTTGATGCCAATCACTTCACCGCGCATGTTGAGCAGGGGACCACCGGAGTTACCGGGATTGATGGCGACATCGGTCTGTATGAAAGGCAGGTAGTCACCCGTATCGCGCTGCTTGGCACTGACGATACCTGCAGTGACCGTATTCTCAAGACCGAAAGGCGAACCGATGGCCATGACCCATTCTCCAACCTTGAGGCGGGTGACATCGCCGATCTTGACTGCTGGCAGTCCCGCGGCTTCAATCTTCACCACAGCCACATCACTGCGCTTGTCGGCGCCGATGAGCTTCGCCTTGAACTCACGTTTGTCGGTCAGGGTCACGATCACCTCGTCAGCGCCCTCCACCACGTGGGCATTGGTCATGACAAAACCATCTGTCGTGAGAATGAAACCGGACCCCACGCCGCGCGGCTGGTCTTCATCAGGCTGAGGCTGGCGATCCTGCCTGGGCGAACGCGGCGTGGTGGGCGGCACCGGAATACCGAAACGGCGGAAGAATTCCAGCATCTGTTCATCGACGCCATTGGCAGCGCCGGGCTTGACCTTTTCAGATGTCCTGATGTTGACCACCGAAGGGCCGACCTGCTCCACAAGATCGGTAAAGTCGGGGAGGGTGCGGTTTTGTGCCCATACGGGTTGCAACGGCGCAAACGCCGCCACAGCACCAATGGCGAGAATGCCAGCGGCAATATAAGAACGCACGGGTTTCAGGGTCAGGTCATTCATGGGTCGGCCTCGTCAATCGGTGTTGATACTTTGGTGTCTGTTACAGATCAAAAGAAACTTGGGCACATATGAGGATATAGGCGGCTATCGCAACACCCGCAGCATCATCCGGCACAGGCCAGATATCCGTTTATTTCCTGCGCTCAAGGCTGCTGGCAAACAGCTTGATGGTTTTCAGGGGGACTTCGCCCATCACGGTCAGCCAGTAAGGCCCCATCTGCTTCGTCATGGTCTGTGTCGCGCCCAGGGACATACTGGCCTCCTTGTCGTGCCGCTGCTTGTCGTAGGGCTCAAGAAAGAGGGAAACGGACGCCAGGCCATCAGAAAAAATCCACTGAAGGGGCTCGTCGCCCGTGGGTGATGCAGAAGAAGTCGCAGGACGCTTGTAGCAGCTCATGGGTGTAAAACCCGCAACCGGAGTCTTCAGCACCCAGCCTTCTGCGCTCGCAGTTGTTTTGACCAGCAGAGGCTTTTCAACCCGATAACCCTCGGTCTTGCCCATCATGTGCAGGAGCTTGTCGATCTTGACCGGTGCATCCAGCTGCAACTCGGAGAAGGCCGCCTGTTCAAGAACCATGCCGTCAACATCAAGGGTTTGGAGCTTGACCACCATGCCTTTTTTCTGTTCTGTCCAGACACGGTAGCCAAAACGCATCGCATCCTTGGGCATAAGCACAACGACATCAGCTTCGACACCAGCAACGCGCTCGGCCCCCTCATGCCTGACCTTGTAAAAGTCGGCAACCCGGTTGTCCGTAGACTGAAGCAGTTCGGGAAAAAGACCCAGCGACTCACGCTTTTCGGTCCGTACCACCTTGTGCTCAGGCATGAAAGTCACCACACGGTCGTTGTGCCGGAAGATTGACCGGGGCGCACCGGTCAGCGTTTCGACGCGCTCCACCTGCTGGTTGCCTTCACACACATGCCATATCTTGGCGCTGGAAATGCTCGCCCCCGAGGACACCACATAGGTGCCGATATAGGCCTGTTTTTTGGAAGCCTCGTGCATACGCATCAACCATTCGTTGATACCCTTGGCTTCGCTCGAAGACTGGGCCAGCGTCTGCGCGGGAGTGGCAGGCGAGGTCTGTTGTGCAACTGCACTGCCCAAGGCCAGCATGGCCGATCCCGCGCAAACCCATTGGCGCAAACCCCGGCGCTTCATGATCCAGCTATTTTTGGTCACATCCCGCCCCGTTTTACCGGCCCGCATTTTGCGGGCTCTCAAAAGCGGCATTGAGGAAACCGGAAGGCGCCTGCAAGGCAGAGGCACCACTCAGTTGCCGATGCGCTGCAAGCATCTCTTCAAGCCTGGCATCACGCACCATAGGCCCTTGCGGGGAGGCAACAACAAACACAGGCGGCGTGGCAACCGAAGCTTGTGCAAGCTGGGCACCAGAAGGCGAAGAAACGAGGCCAGAACTGCTCCAGGCAATCGCTGCCACGGCAGTCAGCGAGGCAAAACCTGCGACCAGTTTCCAACGGAAGGTGCTGTCATTCGCCGCCTTACCGATACGTACCACTTTAGGCCCATCAACGACCGGAGCCAAAACAGGCAGGGCATGCTCCATCGAAATGCGCTGACTCACGCGCTGCACAAAATCAGGGGACGTTTTGCCTGCGACCGCAGCCGGGGAGCGAAGCACCTCGCCAATAAGGTGATATGCATTCCAGTCATGAGCAGCAGCATCATCGGTTTTGCAGGCCTCCAGCAACAACATCAGTTCGTCGTGATGCAATTCGCCATCCGCCAGGGCAGAGAGACGTTCGCTGTTTGTCGATAGGAAGGATGTCGTGGTGTTCATGCTGTCTCGCTGCCGGCTATTGCCGAATTTATATGAGTCTGGCTCGTTTCCTGCAACTGCGAATGTCCGGCCTGCCCGCCAATAAAATTTTTCATGGCTTACCAACGCTTGCCGGACTGATTTTCAAGCAAAGGTTTTACTTTTTGCGAAATGGCTTCACGCGCCCTGAAAATCCGGGACCGCACCGTTCCTATGGGGCAATTCATGGCTTCCGAGATCTCTTCGTAGCTCAAACCTTCGATTTCGCGCAGGGTGATGGCCTGCCTCAACTCTTCAGGCAAAGCCTCCATGGCTGCATTGACCATTTCCGCAATTTCCTTGCTTGCCAGCACGGCATCTGGCGTTTCCGCACTCGTTAGTTCGTTTTCCAGCGGGGAAGTTTCATCACTTTCATCGCTTTGACCTGATTTGAATGAATTTTCAGAGACCGTCGGGTCGCGTTTGAGGTCCATCAGCGCTTTTTTGGCCGTATTGACCGCGATTCGGTACAGCCAGGTGTAAAACTGGGCCTCACCCCGGAACTGCGCCAGCGCACGATACGCCCGGATAAAGGTTTCTTGGGCAATGTCTTCAACCAGATCCACGTCGCGGACCATGCGCCCGATCAGGCGCTGGATACGCCTCTGGTATTTGATGACCAGCAATTCAAATGCTTTCTGGTCGCCAGCTACCGTGCGCTCGACCAGTATGGCGTCGCTGTCCACGGCCTTGGCGACTTCGGGGGGAGCCACGTCTTCCGTCATCGTTTTATAGCCCTGGTGGCAGCAGCATGCTCCGATAACGCCCCGACATGCGGATTGCCCGAGTGCCTGCCTGGAGAAAAAACAGCACGGCGAAAATCCAGCCAGCGCTCGGGGAGCGCAGCTCGCTCGCACCACATGCACATGCTCTTTTGTGCCTGGTTTTCCATTCTGATCAGAACCAGTCGCTGGAAATCCGCGATCACTGAAATGTATTGTTCAGACATGCCGGGCTGATGGCCGGAGCTTTCCCAGCGCCACAACTGGCCGTCCCAAACAAGCTGCCCGACAGCTGTGCTCTTCCACCCGAAGAAGGCGGCCAGACCAGAAGAAATCATGGCTATAGCAGCAATATAAATACGCCAATCTGCCTGTTGGCTTGAGTAAAACCAGAACAACACCGAACAAGCAGCAGCCAACCATATCCCTGCAAGCAGGCACGCCTGGAAACGCGAACGCCCCAGCGGATAAACAACCGGAGGGGCGCTATGTGCAATCACGGCAGTTTGCGCTGTGGATGATCAGGCAAGCCGCGCGTTTGATGCACTCCCATCAAGCGCGCTTGAATACCAGAGTGCCGTTGGTACCGCCAAAACCGAAGTTGTTTTTAACCGCGTATTCCAGCTTTGCATCCCGAGCCGTATTGGCGCAGTAATCCAGGTCACACTCAGGATCCTGATTGAAGATGTTGATGGTGGGGGGGATCTTCTGGTGATACAGGGACAGCACCGTAAAGACCGACTCAATCCCGCCAGCACCACCAAGAAGATGGCCCGTCATGGATTTGGTAGAACTGACCACCAGATTTTTCGAGTGGTCGCCAAAGGCAGCCTTGATGGCATTGGTCTCATTCAGGTCACCAAGTGGCGTGGACGTTCCATGCGCATTGAGGTACTGGATTTGATCAGCATTGACACCCGCATTCTTCAAGGCCATCACCATGGAGCGCCGCGGCCCGTCAATGTCAGGCGCAGTCATGTGGAAAGCATCTGCACTCATGCCAAAACCGGTCAACTCGGCATAAATCTTCGCCCCGCGGGCCTTGGCATGCTCGTACTCTTCAAGCACCAGTACGCCGCCACCCTCGCCCAGCACAAAACCGTCACGGTCCTTGTCCCAGGGGCGCGATGCAGTTTTAGGATCATCGTTGCGCGTAGAAAGTGCACGAGCCGCAGCAAAACCACCTATTCCCAGCGGGGATACAGTGGCTTCGGCACCGCCGGCAACCATCACGTCGCAATCACCGTATTCAATCATCCTGGCAGAAAGCCCGATGGCATGCAGGCCAGTCGTGCAGGCCGTCACCACGGCCACATTGGGGCCCTTGAATCCGAACTTGATGGACACATGACCGGAGATCATGTTGATGATGGAGGCGGGCACAAAAAATGGTGAAATACGGCGCGGACCGCGATTCACCAGTTCCCCGTGCATTTCTTCAATCAATGGCAGGCCGCCGATACCAGAGCCGATATTGCAACCGATACGGGTGGCCATTTCACCATCGAGCGCACTGCCCGTCGGCAAGCCACTGTCAGCCACGGCCTGGAAGGCAGCAGCCAATCCCAGATGAATGAAGCGGTCCATGTGGCGCGCTTCTTTCTCCGGGATGTAATCGGCAATGTTGAAACCTTTGACCTCACCTGCAAATTTGCAGGCAAAGGCGCTGGCGTCAAACCGGCTGATCAGGTCAATGCCGGAATTCCCGGCAAGGAGATTGGACCAGGATTCAGAGACAGTATTACCCACGGGGCTGACACAGCCCAGACCTGTCACAACGACACGACGACGACTCATTC
>JAZKCB010000271.1:0-2470 GCA_040388335.1 Pseudomonadota bacterium
CCGACACCACCGAAGCCAAGTACATCTCGCGCGGCGGGCTCAAGCTCGAAGGTGCACTCAAAAGCACCGGCCTGAGCGTGGCCGGCCTGCGCTGCCTGGACATCGGCCAATCCACCGGCGGCTTCACCGACTGCCTGCTGCAGCACGGCGCCGTGCAGGTGGTGGGCGTGGACGTGGGCCATGGTCAGCTGCACCCCAGCCTGCGCAGCGACCCGCGCGTGGTGTGCATCGAAGGCCTCAACGCGCGGTCCATGACTGCTTCTGATTTGATAGCGGGTTCCGTCCATACGGCGGGGGCTGAAGGTCAATTTGACGATGATGATGACTTCGAGGTGGACGAAGGCGAGGCCGTCGAAGCCGACTTCGACTTCCTGACCGGCGACCTGTCCTTTATTTCCCTCACGCTGGTGTTGCCCGCCGTGGTGCGCCTGCTGAAAGCCGGCGGCCATCTGCTGATGCTGGTCAAACCCCAGTTTGAACTGCAGCCCGGCCAGATCGGCAAGGGCGGTATTGTGCGTGATGCCGTGCATTTCGAATTTGTCGAAAAACGCCTGCGCGACGCCTGCGCTGCGCTGGGGCTGGACGTGAAAGCCTGGCTGGCTTCGCCGATTGAAGGCGGCGACGGCAACCGCGAGTTTTTCATTCATGCGGTCAAAGGCCACAACGCGGTCGGCGAAGACCAGCCGCTACCGGCGGCGCCGCCGCGCAAGGCCGTCAAACGCACACCGCGCGCCGAACTGCGCGCGATGCATGAGGCGCATGAGGACTCTGAAGAAGCCCACGCGGGCCAGCACGGCCCGGCGCGCGGCAAACGCCGCGACAAGGAAGCCTGAGCGCTTTCCCCACTGAAGAACAAGTGAGACTGGTGATGAATTTTCCGATCAGCTTTGAATTTTTCCCGCCAAAGACACCCGAAGGCGCCGACAAGCTGCGCCTGACGCGCCAGGCGCTGTACGCGCACCAGCCCGAGTTCTGCTCGGTCACGTTTGGTGCGGGTGGTTCCACCCAGGAGGGCACTTTTGGCACCGTCGGTGAAATCCTGAAGGAAGGTGTGGCGGCCGCCTGCCACTTCTCCTGCGTAGGCGCGACCAAGGCCACGGTGCGCGAGCAGCTCGCCGCCCTGCAGGCCATGGGCGTCAAGCGCCTGGTGGCCCTGCGCGGTGATCTGCCCAGCGGTTACGGCGCCGGCGGCGAGTTCCATTTCGCCAGCGACCTGGTGGCTTTCATCCGTGAGTTCACCGGCAATGCCTTTCACATCGAAGTGGCGGCCTACCCCGAGATCCACCCGCAGGCCAAATCGGCCGATGCCGACCTGCAGGCCTTTGCGGCCAAGGTCAAGGCGGGTGCCAATTCGGCCATCACCCAGTATTTTTTCAACGCAGACGCGTACTTCCGCTTTGTGGACGACACCCGCAGGCTGGGCGTGGATGTGCCCGTGGTGCCCGGCATCATGCCGATCACCAGCTCCACCCAGCTGATGCGGTTTTCCGATGCCTGCGGCGCCGAGATTCCGCGCTGGATCCGCCTGCGCCTGCAGGGTTTCGGCGACGACACGGCGTCGATCAAGAGCTTCGGCCTCGACGTGATCACCGACCTGTGCGACCAGCTGCAGACCGCGGGTGTGCCCGGCATTCATTTTTATACGATGAACCAGGCCGCTGCGACGACCGAGATCATCCGACGATTGCAGCCGGTTTGAAGGGATCCCTGTTCTGGCCGGCATGCTGAAGCCGCGCGCCATCAGGCAGGCCATGGCCGTCGGCCTGCTGTCCCTGCTGGCGGCCTGCACGACCACAGCGCCACCGTCACCCGGCCGCTCCGCACCCGCCCCTGTGCCGATAGCCTCACCGGCGCCCATGCCCGCCAGCCCCGAGGCCGGGGGCACGCCGACGGAGGCTGCCCCACTACTGTCCATAGGTTCCTTCAGCGATCTGCCGCGGCCAGCGTTGCTGGCGGGTGAACCCGCGCGCGAGTTCGAGCGTGGCGCTGCCTCGTGGTACGGCCCGGGTTTTCATGGCCGGCTGACGGCCAGCGGCGAACGTTATGACATGAATGCTTTCACGGCCGCTCACCGCACCTTGCCGTTTGGCACCATGGTGCGGGTGCACAGCCTTGTCAACGGCCGTGACGTGGATCTGCGCATCACCGATCGCGGCCCCTTCAGCCGCAACCGCATCATCGATGTGAGCCGCGCTGCTGCTGCGGAACTCGGCATGCTGGGCCTGGGTTTCAAGGAGGTGGTGTTGCTGGTTCCGGAGTCCACAGCGGCCATGGCGACCGTACCGCCGCCACCGGGCAGGAAACGCCAGCGCGGCGTCAGGCGCGCGCCAGTGCCCAGGGTGCGCTAGGCTTTTTATATGAAATTTGCCACCAGCCCTTATCCGACGGGCGCAGGCAGCTCCTGAATACATAGCGTTTATGGTGGCGCAGCAGGCAGCGCCATGCGAAAGCTGAAGCCATGGCGCTCAAA
>JAZKCB010000272.1:0-1921 GCA_040388335.1 Pseudomonadota bacterium
GCTTCATCGATCTCCGCAACGCGCATCACGCGTCCTGCATTGTCTGAAAGTGCAGAGTCGTTGCCCAGATCATCGCGCCCTATGGCTTTCATCAGGCGCTTGTAAATGCTGTCGCCATTGCCGGCAACAAGGGCGTACCCGCCATCGCTGCAGCGGTAGGCATTGGTGGGCGCAATGCCCGGGAGTGCGCTGCCTGCGGGTTCGCGTACCGCCCCAAACGCGTCATATTCGGGCAGCAGGCTTTCCATGCAGTTGAAGACCGCTTCATACAGCGCAACGTCAATCACCTGGCCCACGCCGTGGCTGTTGCGATGGTGCAGCGCCATCAGGATGCCGATCACGCCGTGCAATGAGGCCAGCGTGTCGCCTATGCTGACGCCCACCCGTACGGGCACACGCCCCGGCTCGGCCGTGAGGTGGCGCAGGCCGCTCATGGCTTCAGCCACCACGCCGAAACCGGGGCGGTCGCGATAAGGGCCGGTTTGGCCGTAACCGCTGATGCGCAGCATGATGAGGCGCGGGTTCAGCTTGTGCAGGTCTTCAGGCCCCAGGCCCCAGCCCTCCATCGCACCCGGCCTGAAGTTCTCGATCAGCACATCTGATTCGGTGGCCAGTTTTCGAACAATCTCCTGCGCTTCTGCCTGACGCAGGTCTAGTGCCAGTGAACGTTTGTTGCGCGACTGCACCTGCCACCAGACGGAGGTGCCGTCCTTGAGTAGCCGCCATTTGCGCAGCGGATCGCCAACATTGGGCGGCTCGATCTTGACGACATCGGCGCCGAAGTCGGAAAGCGTTTTGGCGGCAAACGGCCCGGCGATCAGCTGGCCAAGTTCAATGACCTTGAGCCCGGCGAGAGGCCCGCCTTGAGTTGCAGCAGAAGTAGAAGTCGTAGCAGATGGGAAAGTGGTCATGCGGGCGAGTTTGCCTCGCCGGGCGCGCTGCGTCCATTACTGGTTGTGGCGTTCCGGTTTCGCATATTGCGAAGGCTGAACCAGAAAATCCACCAGTGACGAAATGGCGGTATCCCGCTGGCCTTCAGCGGTGGCGACCAACAGGCGGCGTTTGGCCCAGTCGTCAGCCAGCGGCCTGCGAAAAAGTCTGGTTGATGTCTGGGTAGACAGGCCCGCACCTTTCGGCAAAATTGCGATGCCCAGCCCCGATGCGACAAGGTTGCAGACGGCATCGAAACTGCGGACCTGCATGCGAAGTTTGAGCGGACGTTTTGCTGCCAGCGCGGCCTCCTGCTGTTTTTGCAGCACGGCGGCACCTGTGGTCAGGCTGATCCATTCCTCGTCCAGCAGGTCGGCAAATGCCAGCGGCTTTTTGCCCTTGGCAAAGCGGTGACTAGCAGGCAGGACCACCACCAGTTCGTCGTGGCGGAACACTTCGGTCTGCAGGCCGGTGGTGTCCGGGCCTTCAACAAACACGGCCACATCGGCACGTCCTTCCTTGAGCGTGGAGACGACAAGGTGGGAAACCTGTTCTTCCAGGTCCAGCCGTATCTGCGGATGCAGGTGGCCGTAGCGAACCAGCAGCGGCGGCAAAAACTCGCTGATGGCTGCACTGCTGGCGCACAGCCTGATGTGCCGGGCAATACCCAGGCGAAGGTCGGACAGCTCGCTGCCCAACTGGTCCATGGTCTGCAACAGGTTGAGCCCATGCTTGGCAAACACGCGCCCGGCTGTGGTCGGCAAGAGGCCGCGCGGATGGCGCTCAAATAGCTTGTCGCCGAGCGCGCTTTCAAGCTCGCGAATTCGCCTGCTGGCTGCTGCCAGCGCCAGGTTGGAGTCGTGGGCGGCGGCCGTGAGGCTGCCGGTCTGCACACAGGCTACGGCCAGGCGAATCGAGACCAGGTGAAACCTGGCAAGGTTGTAGGAGCTAAGGGGCACAGCTGCGTGATGCGTTCAGGCCTTTTTCGCCA
>JAZKCB010000273.1:0-5539 GCA_040388335.1 Pseudomonadota bacterium
GCAACACCCTGCGTGTCATCAAAATCAAAGAGGTGCTGCCCGCGCCCAGCGTGGTTTTGATCAGGCGGCCGGACCTGCCGCTCACACCTGCGGCCGAGTTTTTATGTGATGTGATGATGCGGTCTGCGGAGGCAAAATAACCGAGCCCCAGGGGCTGGTGAGTGACTGCTAAGCGGCCTCCAGAACGGCCGCCTTGGCTTTTTCAATACCACTCACCGCAGGCACGGCCGGCGCACTCCACCCCTTGCACATCGCCTCAGGCAGGGTGCTTTTGCGCTGGATCAGATCGTGTTTGGCGAACAATTCTGCAATCCAGTCCACAAACACGCGCACCTTGTTGCTCAGGTGGCGGTTGGGCGGATAGACAACATACAAGGGTTTGGCTTCGGTGCACCAGCCTGTGAAGAGCGGCTCGAGTGTGCCGTTGCTGATGTGGTCCTGAATCAGGAAGGTGGCGGTGTACAGCACGCCCAGGCCTGCCAAGGCTGCTGATACGCCTGCATTCGAATCATTGACCGAGAGCTGGTGTTTGCCATTGATCTCGACCGAGCCGGCTTCGCTGTGCAGCGTGAAGGAATACAGTTTGCCGTCGCGCGGCGAGGCGTAGCGGATCATCTTGTGCTGCGTCTCCAGTTCGCTCGGGTGCTGCGGTGTGCCGTGGCGCCTGAGGTAGGCCGGCGAGGCGCAGGTCATCATGTAGAACTCGCCGATGCGGCGCGCCACCAGCGACTGGTCGGTGATCTCGCCGCCGCGCACCACGCAGTCCACGTTCTCGGCAATGATGTCGATGGGCCGGTCACTCACGCCCAGGTCAAGCTGGATATCGGGGTAGCGCGCATAAAAGTCGGGCAGGGCCGGGATGATGATGGCCAGGCCCAGCGATGAGGGAATATCGACTTTGAGCTTGCCGCGCGGGCTGGCCTTGGCGCGTGACATGCTGGATTCGAGTTCCTCCACTTCGCCCAGCAAGCGGCTGGCCTGCTCGTAATAGGCGGCGCCATCAACGGTGACCGTGACCTTGCGGGTGGTGCGGTTGAGGAGTTTGGTGTCCAGCTCCTTTTCCAGGTCCTGGATCAGGCGGGTGACCGAGGGTTTGGGTACACCCATGGAATCCGCGGCCTTGGTGAAGGTGCCGGCTTCAACGACACGTACAAAAGCCTGCATTGCCGAAAACTTGTCCATTTTGTCGCTCCCTCTTGAATGGCCCGCCGTGACAGCAAACGGCGCTGTTTTGGGGCTGGAAGCGATTATTCGCCAGATTTAAAGCCCCATTGTTGCAGTGGTGAAATAAAGAATGAGCGAAATCGCTATTTATTGCTGGGGCCAAGCGCCCTACATTCTGCTGCATCGCAACAATTTGAAGCCGTTCTGCGGCTTGACAAGATGCACAGCCTTCCAAAACCCGCCGCCGCAGCTGCCCCCACCGGACCGGCCTGGGTAGCCAAACAGATCAATATCGGCCTGAAGCCGCCCCCCAGCCCTTTGCTGAACGTGCGCTTTTACGGCCGTTATGACCCATCCGCCGCTGGCCCGGTGCCGCTGGTGGTGCACTTTCACGCCGGGGCTTTTGTGGCCGGATCGCTTGAAGAGGGCGGTTGCGTGCCGCGTTTGCTGGCCGCTGCAGGTGCCGTGGTGATGTCGCTTGACTACCCGCTGGCCCCGGCCAACCCGTTCCCGCAGGCGATTGAAACCGGCTATGCCGCGCTGGCCTGGGCTTTCAAGGTGAGGCAAAAACTGGCCGGCAAGGACGCACCGGTGTTTGTGGCCGGTGAAGAAGCCGGCGGCAACCTCGCTGCAGCAGTGGCGTTGATGGCGCGTGACCGGCACGAGCCTGAACTGGTCGGGCAGATTCTGCTGTCACCCATGCTGGATCCGTGCATGGCCACCGAATCATTGCGCTGCGCCGATGCCGGCCCGGTCGGCTGCACATGGGCTGATGGGTGGAACAAGTACCTCTCGCGTGTTGACAACGCCGCCCACCCTTATGCCGCGCCTGGCAATGCGCTGCGCCTGGCGAGCCTGCCGCCCACCTTGCTGCTGACCGCACAGGACGACCCTTTGCGTGACGAAGCACTCGCTTATGCCGACCGTCTGCGCGTGTTTGGCCGCCTGGTGCATGCCGCCGTGCTGCCAGGCCCGACCGGCTGGCCTGTGAGTTATCTGGAGCCCGCCGACCAGGCCTGTGCAGAGGCCGCATGGTCAGCCGGCGTGCAAAAGGAGTTCAGCGATTTTTTCAGTGAAGTAAATAACGACAAAAAAGCTGCCGCGCAAGACAAGCCTGTGCACAAGCCATCGTTCTTCGCCTCCTCCAATTCCATTTCCATCATTTGATTTTTTTTCGGGACTGACATCATGCAAACCATTCGACTCCACACACCCAAACGCCGCCTGCTGGCGATTGCCATTGCCGTGTTCGCGCTGACCGGCGTCACCGCCGCCATCTTTGGCGTGACCAGTTCGCGTGCGCAACCTGCGGCTACAGAGGCACCGGCCACGCCAGTCTCCGTTGCCGCTGTCGTGCAGAGCGATGCCGCTGCCTGGGATGAGTTCTCTGGTCGCCTCGAAGCGGTCGAGCGCGTCGACATCCGCTCTCGCGTTGCCGGCACCATTCAGGCCGTGCACTTCCGTGAGGGTGCGCTCGTCAGGAAGGGCGACCTGCTCTTGACCATTGATCCGGCCCCTTACGCTGCAGAAGTGCAGCGCGCTGAAGCGCAGGTGGCTGCAGCGCAAGCCAAGGGCGCGCAGGCCAAGGGTGAACAGGACAGGTCGCAGCGCCTGTGGAGCGAACAGGCAATCTCCAAACGCGAGTTCGACGAACGCGTCAACGGCCAGCGTGAAGCCGATGCCAACCTGCGTGCCGCACAGGCTGCGCTGCAAACCGCGCAGCTCAGCATGGGCTACACGCAGGTGCGCGCGCCAGTGTCGGGCCGTGTCGGCAAGCTGGAGGTGACGGTGGGCAACCTGGTGGCCGCCGGCCCGGGCGCGCCCGTGTTAACCACGCTTGTTTCCGTGAGCCCGATCTACGCCAGCTTTGAAGCTGACGAGCAGGTGGTGGCCAAGGCGTTGAAAGACGTCAGTGCCGGTGGTGACCGCAAGCTGGAGCGCATTCCCGTGCAGATGGGCACATCGGCCAGCAGCGACACGCCCTTTGAAGGACGGCTGCAACTGGTCGACAACCAGGTCGATGCCAAAAGCGGTACCGTGCGCGCACGCGCCGTGTTCGACAACAAGGACGGCCAGTTGATGCCCGGCCAGTTTGCGCGCATCCGGATGGGCCAGGCGACGAAGACCAGCGCGTTGCTCATCAACGAGCGCGCAGTTGGCACCGACCAGAACAAGAAGTTTGTGATGGTGGTGGGTGCCGACAACAAGGCTGCGTATCGTGAAGTGACGCTCGGTGCGTCTGTCAACGGCCTGCGTGTCATCAAGAGCGGGCTGGCTGCGAATGAACGGATTGTTGTCAACGGCTTGCAGCGCATTCGCCCGGGTGCGCTGGTCGCGCCGCAGGTGGTCGAGATGACGGCCAAGGCCGAACTCTCGAACGGCGACAAGGCCATCAAGGTGGCCGCAAAGTAACGGCGCACCGTCTGTCATCCCGGACTCAATCCGGGATCCATCCCCTTCAGTGTTGCAACCAGGTAGCCGGGGTCATGGATTGCGGATCAGGTCCGCAATGACAGTCGCCCCCCCAGAACGTTTACCCGAACAAGAAGAACTGCCATGAATCTATCGAAATTTTTTATTGACCGGCCGATTTTTGCCGGCGTGCTCTCGCTGTTGATGCTGATCGCCGGCCTGGTTGCGCTGCGTGGTTTGCCGATTTCCGAATACCCGGAAGTCGCGCCGCCCACCATCGTCGTGCGGGCCCAGTACCCCGGCGCCAACCCCAAGGTGATTGCCGAAACGGTGGCGACGCCTTTGGAGGAATCCATCAATGGCGTTGAAGGCATGCTCTACATGAACAGCCAGGCCACCACCGATGGCGTGATGACGCTGGCCGTGACCTTCAAGCTGGGCACCGACCCCGACAAGGCGCAGCAGATGGTGCAGAACCGCGTCTCGCAGGCCGAGCCGCGCCTGCCTGAAGAAGTTCGCCGACTGGGCGTGGCCACCGTCAAGAGCGCGCCCAACATCACGATGGTGGTGCACCTTGTGTCACCCAATGACCGCTATGACATCAACTACCTGCGCAACTATGCGGTGCTGAATGTGAAAGACCGCCTCGCCCGCATCCAGGGCGTGGGGCAGGTGCAGATTTTCGGCGGTGGTGATTATTCGATGCGTGTCTGGCTGGACCCGCAAAAGGTGGCGCAGCGCGGCCTCTCGGCCAGTGATGTGGTGGCTGCCATTCGCGGCCAGAACATCCAGGCTGCTGCCGGTGTGGTCGGCGCATCGCCTGGCCTGGCGGGTGTTGACATGCAACTGTCGATCAACGCGCAGGGCCGTTTGCAGAATGAAGAAGAGTTTGGCGACA
The DNA here is from genome assembly GCA_040388335.1 of Pseudomonadota bacterium. GTDB lineage: Bacteria > Pseudomonadota > Gammaproteobacteria > Burkholderiales > Burkholderiaceae_C > Polaromonas. The sequence continues at coordinate 4,475 of JAZKCB010000273.1, forward strand.
TCATCGTCAAGACCGGTGCTGATGGCGCCATCACCCGCCTGCGCGACATCGCCCGACTTGAGCTCGGTGCTGCCGACTACGCGCTGCGCTCATTGCTCAACAACAAGCAGGCGGTTGGCATGGGTGTGTTCCAGGCCCCAGGTTCCAACTCGCTTGAAATCTCCGACGCCGTGCGCAAGACCATGGATGAGCTGTCGAAGAACATGCCTGAGGGCGTGGAGTACCGCATCGCCTATGACCCAACGCAGTTTGTGCGTGCCTCCATCAGCTCGGTGATCCATACCCTGCTTGAAGCGATTGCGCTGGTGGTGCTGGTCGTGATTTTGTTTTTGCAGACCTGGCGCGCCTCGATCATTCCGTTGCTGGCCGTACCGGTGTCAGTCATCGGCACCTTTGCCGTACTGCACCTGTTGGGTTTTTCGATCAACGCGCTCAGCCTTTTCGGGCTGGTGCTGGCCATCGGCATTGTGGTCGATGACGCCATCGTGGTGGTCGAGAACGTCGAGCGCAATATTGAAGATGGCCTGAGCCCGCGTGAAGCCACCTACCGTGCCATGCGCGAGGTGTCCGGCCCCATCATCGCCATTGCGCTGGTGCTTGTCGCCGTGTTTGTGCCGCTGGCCTTCATCAGCGGCCTGACCGGGCAGTTCTACCGCCAGTTTGCGGTGACGATTGCGATCTCGACCGTGATCTCGGCGATCAACTCCTTGACGTTGTCGCCCGCGCTGGCTGCCCTTTTGCTCAAGAGCCACGACGCACCCAAAGACGCGTTGACACGCGGCATGGACAAGGTCTTCGGCCGCTTCTTCGCGGGCTTTAACCGCCTCTTCAGCCGTGGCGCGCAAGGCTACAGTACAGGTGTCAAAAGCGCGATCTCGCGCAAGACCGGCATGCTGGTGGTTTACCTGGTGCTGGTGGCCGCAACAGTCGGTATCTTCAAGCTGGTGCCCGGCGGCTTTGTGCCTGCACAAGACAAGCAGTACCTCATCGGCTTTGCCCAGCTGCCTGATGGCGCCACGCTGGACCGCACCGAAGACGTGATCCAGCGCATGGGCGACATCATGA
>JAZKCB010000274.1:0-2446 GCA_040388335.1 Pseudomonadota bacterium
CACAACGCCCAGCAGCAAGCCCGCACACATGATGGACAGGATCAGAGGGAACACCACTGGAGACGGGCCGGGTGCAAAGGGGTTGACCCACGGCGCAATGATCAGGATGCAGGCAATCAGCGCTGCGGGGAGATGGTTCGCAGCATTCAGCTGCCCACCTGCCAAATCGCCAGCGTCGGCGCCCGGCCAGGAGACGGATAAATCACGAGGTACGTTCACGATATGGGAAGCTGGATGTGGGATGGCGTTACTTCGGCGAAGTGCAACAACCAGGGCTACGGCTGAACCTGGAGGGTCGCGGCAATTTGAGGGAACAGCTTCGAAGCGCGGACCCAGTCCTTTTGCGCATTTGCATAGTTCTCGGGACTCATCATGCTTTTGGCCTTGTGCATCCAGAAGCGCGCAGCCTCGGGTTGCTTGTTGAGGGCGAGGATCACGATCAGTTTGCTGATGTTATAGGCGCTGGGTAAAAAGGTCGTGGTGTCAACAAAGCGCTGCACTCTTTCCGCAGAAAAACCGGGGGCAGGATCCACCCCATAAAGCTCTACGACATATTGAAGGTGGTTTAGTACCAGAGTCTCGGGAATGTGCTGCTTGGGTGCATCCACAAAATTAGCCTTCTCAAACCGTATGTCGTTGTATGCGCTTTCCAGACCGAAGTAATCCTTGATGAGCAACCCCAGTAACGTGGCCAGCATTAGCCAGAGGCCGAGCACGTAGCGGCGACTGAAAGTAACCCACTTCCATCCCGACATATTGCCGCTCAAGGCGCCGAGGATCAACCCGACCGGGAGCAGGAAATAAGCATAGTGCAGGGGGAATTCAACCATGGCGTGGATGCAGGTCACAGCGACAAGTGTGAAGTACAAAGCCTGAATGGGGCTGCTGACTCTCTTCCAAGAAAGCCACAGCCAGACCAGAACTACGCCACTGAAAAGCAGCCCTAAAGGGAACCCTGCCCACACGATAAAGTCCAGCAACAGGTTGTGCGACTGCCCCAGATATCGGCCGCTCATGCCAGTGTAAGCCTCGGATACGGCGAGCTGCGCAGGCATGACCTGATTCCATCCGTACCCCGTCCAAGGCCGCTGTGTTGCGGCATCCAGAACCATACGCCACATGTAGGGACGACTTTCTTTGGTGCTGCGCTCAACAAAACTGATCTCGGTTTCGAGCAATAGCATTTGCCCCAGCCCTGGCAGTGTTGCCAGCAATAAGACATACCAGGCCGTCAAACCCAAGACGCAACGCGTGAACACGCGCGCCGTGAAACGCCGGCGCCACACCCAGCAAGCCACCAATCCAAACAAAACGCCCAGCATCGCACTGCGCGACTGGGTAAGTGCAAGACCAATCAGCAGAAAAGCAGCAACACTAACTGCACCAGCAACCCGCAAATAGCCACGATATGCGGCCCAGGCACAGGCTAGCAGCGCCCATAAAAGAAGAGTCGCAAGCTGATTGGGTTGCCCCAGGTTGGCGTAAGGCCGACCTCGTTCGGCAGGATAAGGCAACACCCAGATGTCGGTCATGCCTGCCGATTCGCCAAATCGCAGCCATTGATACATGGCAAGAAAAGCGGAAACCATCCCTGCAAAAAGAAATGCCACAAACAGAATACGCTCCATCCAGAGAGGACTCAGACGTTGCCATTGATGGCCCGTAATGATGGCAAGCGCAAGCGCCAAAAGGTACCCCGTGGATATCCATGCCTGTCCGGAGAATGGCAGCGTGCCTGTGTAGTACTGAATTAGCGGTAAGAGGCTTGTAGCGATGACAACGAGCGCAATGACTGGCACCCTGACAGTCGACCCGCTCCGGCAAAGCACCACCAGACTTATGACGATGAGTACACATGCTACCCAGGCGTCAGAATGAAAGGTTGTCCACGGCCTTGCACTGTTGGGAAGAAGCCAACCCAGAGACAAAAGAAAAGCCGCACCCAGACACCACAGCGGCGCAAGGGAAATATCCGAATAAAAAGTTTTCTTCATCAAAAAAAAAGCCCCTGTGAAGGGGCTTTGATTATCAGGCAGCAAAAATTAACCGCGGCAGCTTGCTGGCAGGTATTTAGGCAGCATCGGGCTGGCTGTTCCAGGTCCACAGACCCATGTCACCACACCATTAGAACCGCTAGCAATATTACCGATCAGTCGAACCGTCAGATTATTAATGTTGGTGTCGCCCGTCGCGGTCACGATAACGCCTGCGGTTGATGGACTGGAATAGGAATAAGCAATGGAGGAAACAAACTTGGAGGTTTGAGTTGCGATGGCGGCACTGGTCGAATCCAAAGGAAATACACCGCTTGCAGCGACGTACTCAGCCAGCGCCGTACGCGCACCAGACGCAGCCAAAACGACTTCAGACACCTTTGCACGAGTCGTGTAGTCCTGATACGCAGGCAGAGCCACGGCAGCCAGAATACCAATAATCGCCACAACGA
>JAZKCB010000275.1:0-44633 GCA_040388335.1 Pseudomonadota bacterium
TTGGCCACATCGCGGCTCTTGATGGGCCGCATGCTGACCACCATGTCACCCTGAAAAGGGCCGGACGGCACGCAGGCCAGATTGGTGCGGTACATGGCGACGTTGCGGCCCTGATCCACGTGGCGCAGCCGCACACCCTCAGCAATCACCGCGGACTCGAACGAGAAGCTGCAGCCGATCAGGAAGGTCACGAAGTCTTTCTGCCAGAGATCAGAGATGTCGCTGCGCTCCTCGACAAACTCGCCATCGCGGTACACGCGGTAGCCGGGCACATCGGTCGCCAGGTTGGCGCCCGGCGCGCAGGCCGGCTCAAACTGGCCGGGCTCCAGCACCTCGACCAAGGGGCAAGGCTTGGGGTTGCGCTGGCAAAACAGCAGAAAGTCAAACGCCTGCGCTTCCGGCACGATCATCAGGTTGGCCTGGATATAGCCCGGCGCATGGCCGGCGGTCGGCGAAGTGAACTTGCCGGTGCGGCTGGCGGCCCGAAGGTCGGATGGCTTGTCAAATATCTTGCTCATGGTGGAGGTATTCATCATCAAATCCATTAACCGGTCAGAGACCCAGATAGGCCTTCTTGACCTTTTCATCGTTCAGCAAATCATGTCCCTTGCCCTGCATCACGATGCGGCCCGTCTGTATGACGTAGCCATAGTGCGCAATGTTGAGCGCTTTCTGCAGATTCTGTTCAACCAGCAGGATCGACACGCCCGTCTGGTTGACCTGCTGGATCACGTCCAGCACCTTGGTCACAAACTTGGGGGCGATGCCCCAGGAGGGCTCGTCCAGCATCAGCAGCCTGGGCCGCGCCATCAGGCCTCGTGCAATCGCCAGCATCTGTTGCTCGCCACCGCTCATGGTGCCGGCCAGCTGGGTGGCACGCTCCTTCAGGATGGGAAAGAGATCCAGCATCTCGTCGATGCCGCTGGTGACCTCATGCTTGTCCATGCGGGTGAAGGCGCCCAGCTGCAGGTTGCGCAAAACCGTCAGGCGGGGAAACAGGCGCCGACCTTCCGGCACCAGTGACAGACCCAGCGGCACCCGCTTGTGTGCCGGCATGCGGTGGATCACCTCGCCATTGAAGGTGATGCTGCCTGCCGCCGCCGGGTTCAGGCCGGCCACCGCACGCAGCGTGGTGGATTTACCGTTGCCGTTGCCGCCTACCAATGCCACTATCTTGCCGGGTTTCACAGTCAGGCTGACGTCGGAGATGGCCAGCACGTCGTCGTAACAGACTTTGAGATTTTTGATTTCGAGCATGGTCTAGTCCCCGAGATAGGCAGTGATGACAACGGGGTCGCTTGAAACTTCTTTTGGCGTGCCTTCAGCAATCTTCACGCCACGGTCCAGCACCACAATCTTGTCGGCGATCGGCATGATGCCTTCCAGCACATGTTCGACGATGAGGCAGGCAATGCCCCGGTCGCGGATCTTCAGGACCACATCCACGGCTTCGCGCACTTCAGACGGGTTCAATCCCGCCATGACCTCATCCATCAACAGGATGCGCGGCTGTATGGCCAGCGCGCGGGCAACTGCCAGGCGGCGCTGTTCGCTGATGGTCATGCCTGCAGCAGGCCTGTCGGCAAAGCGCTCCAGGTTTGCAAAGGCCAGCCATTTCAATGCCGCTGCTCGGGCCCTGGCCACGTTGTGCTCCAGCAGCATGGCCGCCGTCATCACGTTTTCGCAAGCCGTCATGCTGGTGAAGGTGCGTGCGATCTGGAAGGTGCGCGCCACACCGGCGCGGGCACAGGCTTCGGGCGGCAGGCCTGCAAGATTGCGGCCCTCCAGCACAATGCTGCCGCTGGTCGGCGCAAAATAACCGGCCACGCAGTTGAACATCGTGGTCTTGCCTGCGCCGTTGGGGCCAATCAGGCCCACGACCTGACCGGTATCCACCGTGAATGACACATCCTGGTTGGCCGTCAGCCCGCCAAAGCGCTTGCTGACACGGTTGACTTCAAGCAGGCTCATGATGGCTCTCCTTTCGTGGCCACAGATGCTGCATGGGCCGCCATGCTTGCAGACGCGTCGGCACGCGCTGCTCGACGCTCCCTGAAACTACGCAACCAGCCAATCAGCCCGGTGGGGTAGAAGACGGCAATCACGATGATGAGGCTGGCGTAAATGATCACATCCGTGCCGCGGCCCGTGCCACCAAAAAAGATGCGCGTGAATTCTTCAATACTGGTGAGCACGACCGCCCCAACAACCGGGCCCAACAGCGTGCCGACACCCCCCAGAATCGCCACCAGCGCCATCTTGATGGAGAGCGCCGTCGAGAGCACCGAGTTCGGGTCGATGTAGAGTTCCTTCTGCGCATACAGGCTGCCACCCAGCGCCGTGAAGAAAGCGCTTACCGACAAGGCCACCTGCTTGTAGCGGGCGATGTTCACGCCAATGCTGCGTGCGGCATCGGGCTCGTCCTTGATGGCGCGGAAGTAGTAGCCGAGGTAGCTGCGCTCTATCCACCAGTTGGCAGCCAGGGTCAGCAGCAGCAGGCCAAGTGCCAGCCAGTAGTAAGGCAGCTTGGTGGCAAAGTTCATCCACAGCCAGCCCTGTTTTTCCATAGGCACATAGAGGCCGACCGCTGCACCGCCGTACTCCCATTCTGTGAAAAAGATCTGGACCAGCTCAGCCACCGCGATGGTGGCCATGGCGAAGTAATGCCCCTTGAGCCGGAAGCAGGACCAGCCAAAAGCCAGGCTCAGCAAGGCCGCAATCGCACCACCGGCCAGCACGCCAAGCCAGGGATTGATGCCGAACTTGATCATCAGCAGCGTAGATGAATACGCGCCCAGGCCATAGAAGGCCGCGTGACCCAATGACACCTGGCCGGCATAACCGCCCACGATGTTCCAGGCCACGCCCAGTTGCGCAGCCATGAGCACCAGAATGACCATGTTGAGGTGCGACGAATCGACCGCCAGCGGCAATGCCAGGGCCAGCAGAAGCACGGCCATCGAGGCTGCGATGGAGACAGTATGTTTGTTCATGATCACGCCTTGCCCATCAGGCCCTGTGGACGGAACATCAGCACGCCGAGGAACAGCACCAGCACAATGGCCGTCTTGTACTGGGGCCCGAGCAGCAAACCGCCCATGACCTCAATCACACCGACCAGGATGCCGGCCCAGAAGGCACCAGTCACACTGCCGAAACCACCCAGGTTGACGACCACAAAGGCCAGCAAAATGAAGTTGGCGCCGACATCGGGAAAGATGGGGAAGAAGGTCGAGAGCAACACGCCTGCTGCACCGGCGCACGCAGCACCTATGCCCCAGGCCAGTGAAAACATCTTGTGCGAGTCAATGCCCATCAGGCGGGCAGCTTCCTTGTCGGAGGCGGTTGCTTCAAGCGCAGCACCCAGGCGGGTCTTGTTCAGGAAGAAGTAAATCAGCCCGGTCACCACAATCGCGCCGACACCGGCCACCAGTTGCGGCTTGCCGAGCTGTATGCCCAGCAGCTTGACCGAACCGGCCACCGCAGAGTTTTCAATTGAGCGGAAGTCAGGCTTCCACAAAAACTGGGCCACACCGCGCAGCAGGATCATGATGCCGAAGGTCGTGAAGATCTGCGACAGCATGGGTGCATTGATGATGCGCACAATCACCAGCTTGTAGAGCAGGACGCCGAACACAAACAGCATGATGACCGTGAGCGGCAGCGTGATCAGCGGGTCCAGCGCGTAGAGCGCAAACAGCCAGAAGCTTGAGTACATGCCCAGCATGAGGAACTCACCGTGCGCGAAATTCACGATGTCCATGACGCCGAAAATCATCGTCAGGCCAATCGCCACCAGCGCGTAAATCAGCCCGATGAGGACGCCCGAGGCAAGCGTCTGAAGCAGGATTTCCGTAGTCATGGTTTTCTTTTATCGTATGTGTGGATACCGCGTTTTATTTACGCTGATCCCATTTCGGCATGGGCCATGTGACTTCGCGCGAAGCCATCGCAAACGGCCAGACAGTGTTGTACTTGCCATCGATGATCTGCACCAGGATGCCCTGGCCCAGCGTGTTCTGGCCGGTGGCGTCAAACTTCACGCCCTTCCACGGCATGATGAGTTTGTTACCCGGGATGTCAGTGGCCACCAGTGCCCTTCGGATGGCTTCCGGCTCGGTGGAGCCCGCGCGGTTGATGGCGTCGGCCATCACCATCATGCCGGTGAAGGTACGCGACGAGTTACCGGTGAAGTTGATCTTGTAGCGACTGTTGAACAGATCGTTGACCTGCTTGATCAGGGGGTTGCGGTTGGCCAGGTCCAGCGCCCAGACTTCACGCGTGATGACGTAATCGGCGTCCTTACCCAGCGTCTTGATGAAGTCCGTGTCGGTAAACCCTGCGTTGTTTGCCAGGATCATGTCGGGCGAGAAGCCCAGTTCCTTGTACGTCTTCATCGACAGGATGGCATCGGCCGTGTAAGACGACTGCAGCACCAGGTTCGGATTGGCAGCTTTGAGCGTCTGTACTTCAGATGTCAGCTGAGTGGTTTTGGCTGGGTAAACAATCTGCTTGACCAGATTTTGTTTGTACTCAACCGCAAGTTTGGATTGCAGTTTGGTAGTCTCCGTACCCCACAGACCGTTTTCATTCAGGCTGGCAATCACACCAGCCTTGATACCTTTTCGCGCTTCCAGTTCTTTCAAAAAATCGAAGGCGTTGCTGACAAAAAGGTCGTCATGCGGCGTGGTGCGGAAGAACCATTTGAAGTGGCGCGCCGTGAGCGAGGCAGAAGACGATTCAGGGTTCAGGAAAGGAATGCCAGCGCGCTCGGCGACCTGGCTGGCAGTAGCGGTGACCGCGCTGTTGTAGGCACCAACCAGTGCCACAACCTTTTCCTGCGTGATCAGGCGTTCGGCTTCCGTCGCGCCAGTTTGTGGATTGGCCTGATGGTCTGCAAACACCAGCTTGATCTTTGCGCCCTTGAGGTTCGGCAAGCCCTTGCCTGCGGAAAACGGCAGTTGCGTGATACCGGGCGCGCCGTTGTTGATGATGTCCGCCGCGAGCTCCAGCGCGCTGCGCAGTTCTGCACCGACGGATGCGCCCGGCCCGGTCAGGGGGTAAAGCACACCGATTTTTATTTCCTGCTGCGCATGTGCGCTGAAGGCAAAACCGGCACTCAGCACGACTGCAGCTACTTGGGCTATCCACGATTTCTTCATTTGAAACTCCTCGTTAAAACATGACACTAGGATGACATGTGACGAAGTGTGCGTTTGTCAAAACGCGAAATCAAACAAGAAATTTTTTGCTTAGTTCATCGATTTTTTCGATGATAAGGATTTACCCTGATGCACCTTTTTTGTGGATTTTTCAGTTTTGCGTGAGCCTGTTTTGGTGCCTGATGTACCGCCAGTTGCCGCTGCTGCAAAGTCCAGCGCCGACCTCACGACGGTCTCTACCGACGATGACGTCGGGTCCGTGCGGTAGCTCGCATGAATGGGCAGGCCCTTGGGTTTCTTGTCGCAGGTCAATGGCTTGAGGCTTGCAAAACCCGTCAGGCGCTGTACGGCGGCGCGCGGCAAAAGCGCCACGCCAAAGCCGCCCTGCACGAGCTGGACCATTGCCGAAATCGAGGAAATCGCATGCACCTTTTTGGGCTCCATGCGGTTCTGTTTGAACATGTCCAGCAGCGTGACATGCGGCTGTGAGCCCTTCTGGAAGGTGAGCAATTCCATTTCTGCAAGCTCATCCAGCCGGTAATTTCTTTTTTTATGGAGCAGCGGGTTACCCACAAACGCCATGTCCATGACCGGGAGCGCATGGTTTCGCACGCCATCAGCCGATGCTGGCAGCACCGCAAACACCAGATCCAGTGTGCCGCGCTCTATCTGTTCCAGCAGGATGGGCGTGGTTTCAACCGTGAGTTCGAGCTCCAGCCCGGGATGGTCGGCGCGCAATTTTTCAAGCCAGGGGATGAGCCATGAATGCAGCACCGATTCAATTGCACCGATGCGCATGGACACGGCCATGGGCGCGCCCGAGCCCATCTCCGCCTTGACCTCACGCTGCAGGTCCAGCAACTTCTGCGCATACACAAGAAAGCGCGCCCCGGCAATCGTCAGCTTGAACTGCTTGTCGCGCCTGTCCAGCAACAGAATGCCCAGCTCTTCCTCCAGCGTGGCGATGCGGCTCGACATGGCCGACTGCGTGAGGTAGAGCTTTTCAGCGGCGCGCGAGATGCTCTTGAGCGACGCCACCCAGTAAAAGGCTTCAACAAAACGGAGGTTCATAAAAGATAGGCCGTGGGGTGGCGGAGTGGATTTCGGGGTATCTCCGGGGAACTGGCGCGGGATTTGCGTCTATCCTAGTACCACTTTTCCATTCCATACCCATCACCCCCCTGGAGTCACCATGAAATTCAAGCTTGCACTGGTCGCCGCAGCCCTTACCCTGGGCACATCCGCTTTTGCACAGACCAAATGGGATTTGCCCGCAGCCTACCCGGCATCCAACTTCCACACCGAAAACCTGACCCAGTTCGCAGCTGATGTCGACAAGGCCACAGGCGGCAAACTCAAGATCACCGTGCATGCCAATGCATCGCTGTTCAAGGCCAATGAAATCAAGCGCGCCGTCCAGGGCGGCCAGGCACAGATCGGCGAGGTCCTGCTGGTCAACTTTGAAAACGAAAACCCGATTTACGGCACCGACGGTTTGCCGTTTGTGGCGACCAGCTATGCGGCAGCACATAAACTGGCCGATGCGCAAAAGCCGGCGCTTGAAAAGCTTCTGGGAGCACAGGGCATGAAGCTGCTGTACACCGTGGCCTGGCCACCCCAGGGCATTTACGTCAACAAGGAAATCACCGCTGTCGCCGATATGAAGGGCCTGAAATGGCGCGCCTACAGCCCGGCCACCAGCAAGATTGCCGAACTCATCGGCGCGCAACCGGTGACAGTGCAGGCCGCCGAACTGAGCCAGGCGATGGCCACCGGTGTGGTTAACAGCTACATGAGCTCCGGTTCAACCGGCTATGACACCAAGACTTATGAAAGCATCAAGTACTGGTATGACGTGCAGGCCTGGCTCCCCAAAAATGCCATCATCGTCAACAAAAAATCCTTTGACGCATTGGACGCACCTACCCAGGCTGCCGTAGTGAAGGCCGCGGCCGAGGCGGAAGTTCGCGGCTGGAAGATCAGCGAAGAAAAGAATGACTATTACAAAAAAGCACTGGCCGAGAAAGGCATGAAAATCATGACGCCTTCGCCCAAGCTGGTCGCAGACCTTCGCCAGGTGGGCGGCATCATGAGAGCCGACTGGATTAAGCGTGCCGGCCCCGACGGCGAGGCTGTGCTCACGGCGTTCGAGAAATCAGCAACAGCGAAAAAATAGGCATGCGCCGCTTTCTCGATGCGCTGTATGACAGCTCGGCATGGCTCGGTGCGCTTTTCATGATCGGGACCCTGGTTTCGGTTCTGGCGGGCGTACTCGACCGCCAATTTGCGTGGTCGCTGCGTGGTACTGACATGTACGCTGGTTACTGCATGGCTGCTTGCGGCTTCCTGGCGCTTGCGCACACCCTGAAAAAAGGTGAACACATCCGCGTCACCCTGATTTTGAACGGCCTCAAGGGAAAGGCCCGCCGCGCCCTTGAGATATGGGCACTGGCTGCCGCAAGCGCCTTGTCCATGCTGTTTGCCTGGTACAGCGTCATGCTGTCAGTCAACTCGTGGTCATTTCATGACATTTCCACAGGAAACGACGCCACACCGCTGTGGATTCCACAAATCGCCATGGGCGTAGGTGCCGTGATCCTGATGATCGCTTTCATCGACGAGCTGGTGCTGGAGATACAGGGAAAACGCATACATACAAGCAGCGACGAAGCCCTGCATCACGAATAAAAACGGGCCTATATTTCTCATGTCTGATCTGGCGATTACCTCACTGCTGATTCTTTCCCTTTTCCTGATTCTCGGCTCAGGGGTATGGATTGGCCTCACCCTTTCCGGCGTGGCCTGGATAGGCATGCAGCTCTTCTCCTCACGCGCAGCCGGTGACGCCATGGCGGTGACCATCTGGGGGTCATCGTCCAGCTGGACACTGACCGCATTGCCGCTGTTTGTCTGGATGGGCGAGATTCTTTTTCGCACCAAGCTCAGTGAAAGCATGTTCAAGGGCTTGGCGCCGTGGGTCAGCCGCCTGCCCGGCGGCCTGCTGCATACCAACGTGATTGGTTGCACCATATTTGCGGCGGTGTCTGGCTCATCGGCAGCGACCTGCGCCACCATCGGCAAGATGACGCTGCCCGAGCTGGCCAAACGTGGCTACCCCGAAGACATCACCATAGGATCACTCGCCGGCGCGGGTACGCTGGGTTTACTCATTCCGCCCTCGATCATCATGATCGTCTACGGCGTGAGCGCGGATGTGTCGATCGCCAAACTGTTTATCGCCGGCGTGTTCCCCGGCCTGTTGCTGGCTTCGCTTTTTTCAGGCTATCTGGTGGTCTGGGCCTTGATGAACAAGGGACGAATCCCGCCACCCGATGCCGCCATGAGTTTGGGCGAAAAAATGTACGAGTCGCGTCACCTCATACCCGTGGTGGCGCTGATAGGCGCGGTACTGGGGTCCATCTACACCGGTGTCGCGACGGCCACTGAAGCTGCCGCCATCGGCGTGGTGGGCTCACTGGTGCTTGCCGTACTGCAACGCTCCATGAACTGGAACACCTTCAAGGAATCACTTCTGGGAGCGACACGCCTCTACTGCATGATTGCCCTGATCCTGGCCGGTGCAGCCTTCCTGACCCTGAGCATGGGCTACATCGGGCTTCCCCGCCACCTGGCAGAGTTTGTATCCAGTCTGGGCCTGAGCCCCTTCATGCTTGTTATCGTCCTGAGCGTCTTTTACATCGTGCTGGGGTGTTTTCTGGATGGCATCTCCATGGTCGTGCTCACCATGGGCGTCATCCTGCCCACCGTTCAAGCGGCGGGGCTTGACCTGATCTGGTTCGGCATATTTATCGTGATCGTTGTGGAGATGGCGCAAATCACACCACCTGTGGGTTTCAACCTTTTTGTACTGCAAGGCATGACCAAAAAGGAGATCACCTACATCGCACGCGTCACCATGCCCTTCTTCTTTCTGATGTGTGGCATGGTTTTGCTGCTGTGGTTTTTTCCGCAGATAGCGACCTGGCTTCCGGGGAAGATGTAGCCGCGTCAGCAGCAGGGTGCAAACATTCACCCCGCCTGCGTTGCCAGCAGTGAAGTCAGCACGTACCTTACGAAGGTGAATGGTTTACGTCACTGACTTGCTCGCCAACACGAAAAGGCCTCAGCAACCTCTCATCATCTGTCAACGCCCAGGTCTTCATCCCCGTCGCTTCTTCAATCGCATCACGATAAGGCGGCATGTTGGTGCACTCCAGCACCACATGTTCAAGTGATGGCTCGCGCTTTTTAAGTGCCACAGCCGCCGCCACAACTTCTTCACTGGTCTTGATGACGTCCATGTAAAGCTGGTTGCCGAGGATGGCACTGGCGAATTCGCCTTTGGGATCTACGCCCTGCACTACCACGTCTTTCAAGCGATCACGAAGCACGCCGGCTGCGCGTATGTGTTCGAGGCCCAGCTTGCCGCTGCTGATGGTGAGCACACCGACCTTTGTATTCGTGGCCAGCAAGCCAGGCAACTGCATCAGGCTGGAGGTGATGACGGGTACCTTGACCGCCGCCTGCAGCTCTTTTTGCAGCAGCACCAGAAAGCCGCAGCTCGTGGTGATGGCTTTGGCGCCATCGCGTTCCATGGCGCGCACCACAAACACAAAGGCCGGCACCACACGCGCGCCGCGCAGGCCAGCGGCTGATTGCACCACCTTGTCGGGCCAGGCGCCCTTGACGGTGCGCAGGCTGGTGGGCACGCCAAAAGCATCGGGGCGGCCGATGTCGCCAGGGATGCGCGGAAAGCGTGTGTCCAGCATCACCACCCCAAGAAACCCGGTATCTGAAGGCGGCCCCGCAGGGGATTCGCCAGCGGCGTTGGGCACGGTTAAAGTCATGGCTTTATTGTCCTGCGAAAAAGATTGCCCGTGCACAGCCAAACCATCAACATCATTGCAGCCGTCATCTTTGCCATTGCACTGATACACACTTTCACTGCAAAACTTTTTGAACGGCTGGCACACCGCTACCCGCGGCACTCGGGCCTGTTTCATCTGCTAGGTGAGGTGGAAGTGGTTTTTGGCTTCTGGTCCATCGTGCTGATATTTGCGATGTGGGCCGCATCCAGTGGCGAGCAGGCACTGGCCTATGTTGAATCACGCCGCTACACGGAGCCGCTGTTTGTATTTGTCGTCATGGTGGTCGCTGCTTCGAGGCCCATTCTGCAGGGCGTATCGTGGCTGATTGATCTTGTGGCAAGGCTGGTGCCCATTCGCACCTCGCTGGCAAGCGCATGGCTGGGGCTGGCGGTCGTACCGCTCATGGGCTCACTGGTCACAGAGCCGGCCGCCATGACCATCGCTGCGCTGATGCTGGCGCCGCGCATCTTTGTGCAGGGTGTGCCGGAGCGGCTCAAATACTTTGCACTCGGGGTTTTGTTTGTGAATGTCTCCATAGGAGGCACACTGACAGCCTTTGCGGCGCCGCCCGTGTTGATGGTGGCGCAAACCTGGAACTGGTCTTCAGGTTTCATGCTGGCCACCATAGGCTGGAAGGCAGCATTGGCGGTTCTTGTCAACGCCACGCTGGTTACCTTTGCACTACGCAAATACCTCGCAGATCCTGTCAGCACTGGCGAGGAAGCCGCACAGAGGGTACCGGTGCAGGTGATCGCCGTGCACATTGCATTTCTGGCAGCAGTGGTTCTTTTTGCCCACCACCAGATCGTGTTTCTCGGGCTCTTCATGATGTTTCTAGGCTTCATGCAGGCTTACGAACGCTTCCAGAACCCGCCCATCATCAAGGAGGCCCTGCTGGTGGCCTTCTTCCTCGCCGGGCTGGTGGTACTGGGCGGTATGCAGGAATGGTGGCTGCAACCCGTGGTCACCAGCCTGTCGCCCAAGGCGCTGTTTTTTGGGGCGACTGCGTTGACGGCAGTGACCGACAACGCCGCGCTGACTTACCTGGGCTCGCTCATTGCCGGCATTTCACCCGAAGCCAAATACAGTCTGGTGACCGGTGCTGTTGCAGGCGGCGGTCTGACAGTGATTGCCAACGCCCCCAACCCGGCCGGCGCAACGCTGCTCAAGCATGGTTTCAGCGATGCGTCCATCGGTGCGGGCGGGCTCTTTCTGGGTGCCTTGCTGCCTACACTGGTGGCCGTTGCGGCATTCACGCTGCTCTGACTTTGCCCTGGCGTGCCCGGTTAAAGTGGCTGTTTCAAACTCTGCAAACAAAGCGAGGTCCGCCCCATGCCTTCCGTCATTGCCATCTGCATAGGCGCTTCACTCGGTGCGCTGGCCCGCTGGGCGCTGGCCCTTTGGCTGACACCGGGCGGCATGATTCCGTGGGGCACGCTGGCGGCCAACCTGATAGGCGGCTACCTCATCGGCGTCTGCATTGCCGTTTTTCAGTCCATGCCCGACCTGGACCCGGTCTGGCGCCTGCTGCTGGTGACAGGCTTTCTGGGCGGGCTGACCACCTTTTCATCTTTCTCGGCTGAAGTGGTGATCTACCTGATGGAGGCCCGCTTCGGGCTGGCCCTGTTCACCGCCAGCGTGCACCTGCTGGGCTCGCTGACGATGACATTTCTGGGTGTGAAAAGCGCGATGTTTTTCATCGCCAGCCGCGCAGCCTGAACTACCCAGCCTGACGCTCAGTGCTTGTGGTCGTGCTCAGCTGCAGCTGCACCGGGCGCGGTGACTGACACCGGCACGGTGATATTGAGCTTGCTCTCAACGCCTTTGGCATTTTTGAACAGCAGCGTCATGGGCACGGTGCTGTCTTTGGCCAGCGGTGTCTTCAGGTCCATCAGCATGACGTGGTAACCGCCGGGTTTGAGCTCTACCGTCTTGCCTGCCGGCAAGTCCAGACCACCAGCAACGGCGCGCATCTTCATGACGTCGCCTTCCATTTTCATTTCATGTACTTCGGCAACGCCCGCGACCGGCGTGGACAGGCCGACCAGTTTGGTGCCTTCGCTGGCGGTAATGCTCATGAAGGCGCCCGTGCCCTTCTGGCCCTGCACGCTTGCGCGCGCCCAGGCCTTGTCGACCTTGACCGGCGCGGTTTGCGCAAAGCTGCTGCCGCCGATGGCCAGTAATGCGGCCAGAGTGATTGACCTGAATGGGGTAGGTGCTTTCATGATGTTTCCTTTAATGTATTGAACGAGATGTACTTGTTTGAACTGACTGTCTTGCAGGTTCAATGGTTGTGCTCACCGCCGCCGTCGGTCGGCATGATCTCCAGCACCGCTGCCGGGCTTTGGAGGTCAGACATTTTTTGCCCGGCTTTGGGTGTTTCCACCCAGTCGGTACGACCCGACTCACACACCTGGCTCACAGGCCAGTACAGGGTGCCCGCCTTGCCCGGCAGCTTTGCCTGCAGCACAAATTCGTCATACCAGTCATTTTGCAGGTAGTCGGCAGGGGTCTTCGCCGTCCAGGTGATGCGCGCAACATCTTCGGTCACGGTGCGGCCGTGGTCCGCCACAGGCTGGGCCAGCTTTTCACGCACGATGTCCAGCGTCCAGCCGGCTTTGGGCATGGGTTTGGCGCCCTGCACGCCTGCCGGAATGGTGATGACGATCTGTTTGACCGGCGAGGTGCCGCAGCCATGGCCGACCTTGAAGGTGGCCTTGTAATAACTGCCGGCGTTGGCGACCTGGTATTCAAGCACCACGTGCGCGGCGGCTGGCAGGCCGGCCATGCACAGCAGGGCTGCAGCGCAGGCGGCGAAGGAGGTTTTATTAAATATGTTTTTCATGATGTGTTTCAGGTTGATGAAGAGGTTGAGGCAGGTCACAGGTCGAACTTCAGCTCGGCTACCAGCGTGCGCTGCGGGTAGGGGTGGAAGTTCCAGTACCTGTAGTTGTTGAGGTTGTCGATCCCGACAGCGGCCACCCACTGCTTGCTGACCTGGTAACGCACACGAACGTCGGTGGTGAAGTACTTGCTCGTACCCTGGTAGGTAAAGCCGTTCACATCCGTGTTGTCGAGGCTGGAATACTGGTTACCGCTGTAGCGTGCGCCAAAGGTTGCACTCAGTTTCGGGTCAAACCTGTAGCTCACCAGCGCGGTGGCACGCCAGACCGGCACGCGCGGCTGGTACTTGCCGATCGTGTCGCCAGCCACAGTCACAAACCCGGTGTTCTCCTTGATGCGCGAATCGGCATAGGTGACGCTGCCACCGAGGTCCAGGCCTTTCTTGAACACGTCGTTGCCGTTGTAGGCAACTTCAACACCCTTGGTCTGTATGCGGCCGACGTTCTGCACGCGACTGATGTTGGTGTTGGCGACCGGGTCGAACGTTTGCTGGGAATACAGCGAGTCGCGGGTGTTCTCGGTGAAAAAGGTCATGCGCAGCAAGCCATTGCCCAGGTCTTTTTCTGCTGTGAGCTCTGTCGTCCATGATTTCTCGGGGCGCAGGTTGGGGTCGTTGATGAACTGGACAGGATTGGCGCCAGTTGGCGTGGTCGCGCCATACAGTTCGCCCACCGTCGGAAAGCGTACCGCACGCCCGGTGGAAGCCTTGAGCACGGTGTTGGACGACCACTGGTAAGACAGTGCTGCTTTTGGCGAAATGAAGTTCTCGCTGCGTGACGCGTAGCTTGTGTTGTTCACATTGCCCGCTCCAAAGTTCGTGAAGCCACTGGAGGCGCGCCAGTTTTCAAGGCGTGCGCCCAGCACCGTCTTCCAGCCTGGCGAAAAGGCCCAGGCGTCCTGGCCGTAGAGACTGCGCAGCTGCGTTCTGCCGCCCACGTCACTGGCCACGGTGCCCGCTCCGTCTGTCAGATAGTTGCCGGCGATGTTGGACTTCAGGATGCGCAGTTTGTAACTGTCCTGCTGGTAGCCGAAATCTGCAATGTGTGTGCCCTTGATGCCGTCCGGCCGCCAGATGCCCTTGAGAGCCAGCGTGTTCCAGCCGGTGCCGCCCTGGTCCTGCAGGGTGCCAGCGCCGCCGCTCAAAGCTGCAGGCGGCGCTGTGCCAGCCGCGCGAATCTGGTCTTTCTGATAGTTGTAGAGACTGGCTGCGACCTCCCAGTCGAACACACCCTGGGTATTGGATTTCACCGACAGACCGTGCATCACATGTTCGAGCGACTCCTTGCTCACGCCGAAAAGCGTAGGCGCCAGTGTGTAGGCCTTGCCGTCAATGCTCACATTGCCGCTGTAGACCGTGGCTCCGGCGGCGTTGCGCAGATAGGACTGCGAGTTGTTGTCTGTAGCCGTTGACCAATAGCCCAGTGTGTAGCTTGCCCGGATAGTCGGAGAGAAGTCATACGCGAGCTTGATCTTGGCATGGTCCTGCGTGGTCTGGTACTGGGTGTTACCGCCAAGCACCAGCCAAGGAACATTTTTTGTAGTCAGTCCGGGGACGGCGCCCGTCACCACCTGCTGCGCCACTGCGTTCGTCGTGCTCAGGGCAGCCGTGGCAAAGGTCAGCGGCTGGCCAGAACTTTTGGTGCGGTTGACATTGACAAACCATGACCAGTCGCCGTTCTTGTTGCCCAGCGACGCACTGGCCTGGTTGCCGCCATAGTTGCCGTCGGTGTTGTAGAGCTTGAAGTCTTGCGTGAAGCCACTGACCTTGGCATGGGCTTCAAACTTGGTCGGCATGCGTGTCACGTAGTCGACCACGGCGCCGACCGAATTGCCCGCATAAGCCGCAGAGAACGGGCCGTAGAGCACATCAACACGTTCAATCTCTTCGGGCGTTACCAGCCCCCAGCGCGGCGCGTAGTTGGTGCCGTTGGCAATACCGTTGCCCAAATAGTTGGACAGCAAAATGCCGTCGGCATAGACCATGGAGCGCGCCGAGTTGCCGGTGCCCGATGCGCGGCTGGACAGGATGGCGTGGTTGTAGTCGCCGATATAACGTTTGCGTACCAGCAGGCTGGGGAAGTACTTGAGCGCATCTTCGCTGTCCGTCGCGTTGATGGTTTGCGCTATCTGCTCTTTGGTCACGCCTTCGATGGTGGTCGGGATCTGCGTCGGCAGGGATGTTGGCTGGCCGCTGTTGATGGTGACGACGCCCAGCGATCTGGCGGGTGCATCAACCGGTGTTGTGTCGGTCGGCGTTTGCGCCAAAGCCGACAGGCTGGCCAGCACGCCAGTCACCACGCCGCTCAGGCGAAACCCCGCACGGGGTCTGGAAGAGTTCATGAAATCCACACTCTGAAAAGAAAGGAGAGCAGCGCCATAGCCGGAAGGCCGGTGCGCAACAAGGCTCAGGCGCGAGGCGTGAGCGGTTTCAGTTCAAAGTGCGGGGGGGCCGCGGCTAAACGGCAGGCCGGGGATGGATTCGGCCAGATGGGCAGGGGCCGAAGCGTCAGCGACCTGGGTGCCTGGGTCACAAGGGATGCTGGCGATTTGAAGCGGCGGCAACGCCATGCCG
This sequence comes from Pseudomonadota bacterium, assembly GCA_040388335.1. Classification (GTDB taxonomy): domain Bacteria; phylum Pseudomonadota; class Gammaproteobacteria; order Burkholderiales; family Burkholderiaceae_C; genus Polaromonas. The sequence continues at coordinate 15,507 of JAZKCB010000275.1, forward strand.
AGGGAACCGCACAACTCGCAGTGGGTGCCGGCTTTGGACGCGCTGCCATTGCCTGCATCAGCGCCGTCAGGGCTGCCCTGCGATGCGCTGTTGAGGGCGCAAACCCCGCCGAGCTTGCCGGTACGCACTTCCTCGGCCAGCATGGACGCCGGCGCCACCAGCGCCGACACTACGGCGAGGAAGCTGAGAAAGGCCGCAAACCTGGCCCAGAGGGAGGGGCGGTTGCGGGATGACGGGACTGGGAACACGGCGTGATTATAGGGAGCGAGACTTTTCGGCGGGTTCCGCGTGTGTTTGCAGCTGTGCCCGGCCTGGGTGCTGGCTGGCTTGAATCTGCTTGGTCAGGCCGCAAAAATAAGAGTTCACAAATAAATCCATAAGCACTTAAAGCTTTATTTATGATGCATTTTTCACTTCAATCTGCTTTTGATACGTCCCGAAGCTCCCAGAACCTCAAAAAGGCCGATTTTCAGCTTTTTTTGAGGATCATTTATGCCTCCAGACCAATAAAAACGGGCGTGAGCAGCTACTTTTTTTATAGCATACAGGAGCGAAAGCCGCAAAAGATGTCGTCGCGTCCGGGCAGGTAGAAGTTTCGGAATTTCGGGTGTTTCATGCGGGCGCGGGTGGCGAACGAGCCGCCGCGCAGCACCTTGTGCGTGCCGAACCAGGGCTGGGAGTAATCGACGTAGGGGTCGGGCGTGAAGCCCGGGTAGGGCCTGAAGGTGGTGCCCATCCACTCCCACACATCGCCCCAGCGGAAACCCCGGCGTGCTGCCGTGTGAGCGGCGACTTCCCATTCGACTTCCGACGGCAGGCGGCGGCCGGCCCAGCGGCACCAGGCGTCGGCCTCCCACCAGCTCATGTGCATGGCGCTCTGGTTGCCCGCCATGCGGCGCGGCACGCCAAAGCGGGTTTGCATCACCGCGCCGCTGGCCACGCCGATCTGGTCGACATAACGCGGGCCTCTTCTACCCTCGTAATGACCTTCGCCGTTGGCCAGCGCCTGCAGCCACAGCCAGCCGTCGGGGTGCCAAAGCTCTTGGCGGTCATAGGCGCCGTCATCGACAAACTCGACAAACTGCGCCCAGGTCACGGGTTGGGCATCAATTTCAAACTCGGGCACCTGAATGTTGTGCTGGCCTTTTTCATTGTCGAAAACGAAACCACTGCCCGGGCTGTTGGCCGCACTGCCGAGTTGCCAGACGGTTGCTGGCACCAGCACCGGTTCACGCGTGGCCAGCACCGGCGGCGTGAAGACGGCCTGCAGCGCCGTGTTGAGCGGCAAGCCCAGCGTTTGCGCGGTATAGGCCAGCGCCTCGCCGTGCATGTCTTCGTGAAAGAGACAGAGCCGGTAAAAGTACAGCGCATCGTCGCTGTCATCGGTTTTTTCAAGCAGCTCCAGCGTGCTCTCCAGCGTGTCGAGCATGTAGGCGCGAATGCTGTTCACGCCGGGCAGCGGCAATGTCCAGCGTGCATCGTGCGGCACATGGCTGGAGTCCCACCACTGGTCGGCGTTCGGTTCAATGGAAGCGAGCCGCGTATGCGTGGGCGAGAGGCGGCTGCCGTGTGCGCGCTGCATGTTGCGGCCAATCCACCACTCCTGAAACCAGGCAATGTGCCCCAGCTCCCAGACCGGCGGGTTGATCTCGGGCAGCAGCGGCACCTTGAAGTCGACTGCCTCCAGCGCTTTCTGGTACTCGGCAAAAAGGTAGAGCGTATGATTTCTGGCATCCATGAGTGCCAGCGACAACAACTCCCGTCCGCCACTGCGCATCAGTGGCGAATCAATCTGCGCCGCCATCGTTCGTGCAGATGCGGTTGGAGCCGGAGCCGGTGTGGAATCTGAAGCCAAAAAGGTAGTCCTGAAAAATATCGTGCTGGTCAGCCCGGCGCTGCGTGAGGCCAACAATGGCAACTGGCACACCGCACACCGCTGGGAAAATTTCCTGTCGGATCATTTTGACACCACACTGCTCAGGCAGTGGCCGGAAACTTCAGGCGAACTGACAAGCATCAAGAAACCGCAGCTCATGATCGCGCTACATGCACGCCGCTCTGCCGCATCGATTCAGGCCTGGGCAGATGCCTGGCCGGGCAAGCCGCTGGTGCTGGTGCTGACAGGCACCGACCTGTACCGCGACATCAACAGCGATGCTGTTGCGCAGAAGTCGCTCGCGCTGGCCACCCACATCGTGGTGCTGCAGGACGCCGGCCTGGCTGCGGTGCCCGAGGCGTGGCGCAGCAAGACCTCGGTGATCTACCAGTCGGCCGCAAAGCTGGTGCCAGCCGCCAAATCAAGCCGCCACTTTCGCGCCGTCATGGTGGGGCATTTGCGCGAAGAGAAAGACCCGCTGACCTTCATGAAGGCTGCCGGGCATGACCACAAAAAGGGCGTGCAGTTTGTGCAGATAGGCGATGCGCTGGAGCCGCCTCTGGCAACAGCTGCAGAGGTCACGGCACGCAACACGCCACGCTACCGCTGGCTGGGCGGCTTGAGCCGCGCAATCACGCGCCAGCACATCAAACGCGCCCATGTGCTGGTGAACTGCTCGGTAATGGAAGGCGGCGCGCAGGTCATCCTGGAGGCCATACAGTCGGGCACGCCGGTGCTGGCCTCACGCATCAGCGGCAACATCGGCATGCTGGGCGCAGATTACGCCGGCTACTTTGAGCCAGGTGATGACCTGCAGCTTGCAGCCCTGGTACGCCGCTGCGCTGCCGAGCCGGATTTTCTGGCATTGCTGCAGCGGCAGTGCCTGCAGCGCGCGCCACTTTTTCAGCCTGAACGCGAAAAAAGCCTTGTCCTAAACTTGGTGCAAGGCCAGATACAACACCAGATATACAGCGCACTTTGCGCAAGCCACCCGAAAGACCCGCCATGAACGCACCTGAAACCCAAAAACTGTCGGCCTCACCCCGCCTCACCAGCCTGTCACACGGCGGCGGTTGCGGTTGCAAGATTGCACCCGGCGTGCTCAGTGAGATCCTTAAAAATTCAAGCAACCTGCCTGGCTTCAATTTGCCCAAAGAGCTGCTGGTGGGCATTGAAACCGCTGACGATGCGGCCGTGTACCTGCTCAACGACGAACAGGCGCTGATTGCCACCACCGACTTCTTCATGCCCATCGTCGATGACCCGTATGACTTCGGTCGCATTGCCGCCACCAACGCCATCAGCGATGTCTACGCCATGGGCGGCACGCCCATCATGGCGCTGGGCCTGGTCGGCATGCCGATCAATGTGCTCCCGCTGGAGACGATAGGCGCCATCCTGCGCGGCGGGCAGGATGTCTGCCGCGATGCCGGCATACCGATTGCCGGCGGCCACACGATTGATTCGGTCGAGCCGATTTACGGCCTGGTCGTGCTGGGCCTGGTGCACCCTTCACGCGTCAAGAAAAATTCGGGGGCCAAAGCAGGTGATGTGCTCATCCTGGGCAAACCGCTGGGCGTGGGCATTCTGTCGGCGGCGCTCAAGAAAGAAATCCTGCCTGCAGAAGGTTACGCGCAGATGATTGCCGTGACCACGCAGTTGAACAAGCCCGGCATTGAACTGGCCAAACTGGATGGCGTGCATGCACTCACCGACATCACCGGTTTTGGGCTGGCGGGTCACGGGCTGGAGCTGGCACGCGGCGCAAAACTCAAGATGCAGATCACGATGGACAAGATTCCGCTGTTGCCTGGCGTGCTGGAGCTGGCGGCCAAAGGTGTGGTCACTGGCGCATCGGGCCGCAACTGGGACGCCTATGGGGACGAGGTCGCACTGCCCGCCGGCATCACGGGCGCACAGCAGGCGCTACTGAGCGACCCGCAAACCAGTGGCGGCCTGCTGGTGTCGTGCGCGCCGGAATGTGAAGCCGAAGTGCTGGAATGCTTCCGGCGCGGCGGCTTTCTGCAGGCCGCCACGGTGGGCCGCATGCTCGATGGCAGTGGGCTTGAAATTATTTCCTGACCGACGCCGCTGAAAGGCCGATAGGGCCGGTTTTCTGGCCGTAACGAGGGTTGCGCATACGCATCGGCGTTTGCGCGCTGACGCGACACGCGTGTTTACCCCTAGGTTTGCAAGGCCCTCGTGTCAAAAAGCTGTCAGCTTGCCTTTTATAGTTCTCTATAAACTTCTCTGTCCCGTTAAAGAACTGTCCTGCGCCCCCCGGGGTCGAGCGCTGCAAACCACAGCTTGCCGGATTGTCTCTTGAGCGGCCCTCTTTATCCTGGAGACAAAACAATATGCGAGCACTGCTTAAATTTTCAACTGCCGTTGACTGGCTGAACAGCCTCATCGGTAAACACGTCATCTGGCTGATTCTTGCATCCACCTTGATCAGCGGCATCAATGCCGTGGTGCGCAAGGTCTTCAATGTCAGCTCCAACGCCTATCTTGAGGTGCAGTGGTACCTGTTTGCGGCATCGTTCCTTATCGCAGCGGGATACACCCTCCTGCAGAACGAGCACGTACGCATTGACGTGATCTCAAGCCGTCTGTCCAAACGCGGCCAGATCTGGCTGGACATCTTCGGCTTTGTGGTGTTCCTCACGCCGTTTTGTGTTGCCATCCTTTACTACAGCACACCGTTTTTCCTGCGTGGCTACAACTCCGGCGAAATGTCCAACAACGCCGGCGGCCTGATTCGCTGGCCGGTATACGCGATGATCCCGCTCGGTTTTACGCTGTTGCTGCTGCAGTGCTGGTCAGAGCTGATAAAACGCATGGCGTTCCTCCAGGGCCTGATCGAAGATCCAACGCTCAAGAAGGCTGAAAAATCCGCCGAAGAGGAACTGGCAGAAGCCATTGCCCGCCTTGCAGAAGCCAAAACAAAAACCTCCGGCCACACAGCCTGATCGGGAGACAAGACGTGCAATTTTTTATCCAGAACCTGGCCCCCATCATGTTTGTGGGCCTGTTTGTCTTTCTGCTCATGGGTTTTCCGGTGGCGTTCAGCCTCGGGGCCTGCGGCCTGTTTTTTGGTTTCATTGGCATAGAGTTGGGTGTACTGCCCGAGGCGCTGATGCAGGCGATTCCGCTGCGCATTTTCGGCATCATGCAAAACGACACGCTGCTGGCAATTCCGTTTTTCACACTCATGGGCCTGATTCTGGAGCGAAGCGGTATGGCCGAAGACCTGCTGGAAACCATAGGCCAGCTGTTCGGACCTGTACGCGGTGGCCTGGCCATTGCGGTGATTCTCGTGGGCGCACTTCTGGCCGCAACCACCGGCGTAGTGGCTGCATCGGTGATTTCCATGGGACTGATCTCACTGCCCATCATGCTGCGCTACGGCTACGACCGGCGAATCGCCTCCGGCGTGATTGCAGCGTCGGGAACGCTGGCACAGATCATTCCACCCTCACTGGTGCTGATCATCCTGGCCGACCAGATGGGCCGCAGCGTGGGAGAGATGTACAAGGGTGCATTTGTCCCCGGCTTTCTTCTCACGGGCATGTATTTGGCCTATGTATTCCTCGTGGCAATCGTCAAGCCGCACTGGGTGCCTGCGCTTCCTGCCGAAGCACGTACCATCCGGGAAGATAACGGCAAGAGCGGACTGCTCTCGTTGCTGATACTGACCATTCTTTCAACTGGCGTCGCGATTTATTTTGGCGAACACTACGGCGCCGTACTTGGCTGGCTTGAGGGAAAACCAGCGACAACCCCGGCCACGGATGAAACCATTGTGGTGTCGATGTGTGCAGGCGTCATAGTGGCGTTCCTGATCGCCGTACTCAACAAGGTTACGCGCCTCGGTCTGCTGTCGCGCATGGCCGAGCGCGTGACATTTGTACTGATCCCGCCGCTGCTCCTGATCTTCTTGGTACTGGGCACCATCTTTCTGGGCGTTGCGACACCAACCGAAGGCGGCGCGATGGGCGCTCTCGGCGCTTTCATCATGGCCATGTTGCGCCGCCGCCTGAGCTTTTCACTGCTGAAGCAGGCACTCAACACCACGACCAAGCTGTCCTGTTTTGTAGTGTTCATCCTGATCGGCTCAACCATTTTCAGCCTGGTGTTCCAGGGGGTTGACGGCGGCAAATGGGTGGAGCACCTGCTATCGGGCCTGCCAGGCGGCCAGGTCGGTTTCCTGATCGTCGTCAATATCCTCATCTTCTTCCTGGCCTTTTTCCTGGACTTCTTTGAGCTCTCGTTCATCGTCGTACCGCTGCTGGCGCCAGTGGCCGAGAAGCTGGGCATTGACCTGATCTGGTTCGGCGTGCTGCTGGCGGTGAACATGCAAACCTCTTTCATGCACCCGCCTTTCGGCTTTGCCCTCTTCTATCTGCGCAGCGTGGCACCGGCCAAGGCCTACGCCGACAAGATCACCAAAAAGATGATCGAGCCTGTGACAACCATGCAGATTTACTGGGGAGCCGTACCTTTCGTGGTCATCCAGATCATCATGGTCGGTCTGATCATTGCCTTCCCCGGCATCGTTTCCAGCGGGCTCGACAAGAAGGTGGTGTATGACCTTGACAAGGTACGCATCGAAATGGAGCGCAACATGCCGCCCGAGCCGGTGCAACTGGAGCCAGCACCTGGCGGCGGCGCACAGGGTGCAAGCGCAGCGGCGCCATCCGGTACTGCTGAAGACGACCCCATGAAGGCCATGCAGGAGTCCCTGGATAAAGCGAAGAAGTAGTCCGTAGAGACTGGTTTCCTGCCCGTCAGGCCCTGCACCGCAGGGCTTTTTTTCGTCCAGCGTGGCCCGGCCTCGTTACCTGTTGCCCAGCGGCTCGCAGGCAGCGCTAGCTGGTCGGCAAGGACAGCCCCCGCTCAATGCGACGCCCCATCATCACGCTGGCACCTTCCCTAATTCAAGCAGGTATGCGGCAGCAATAAAAAAGCCCCGCAGTGCGGGGCTTTGACGAAACCGTCATTTCGGTTCCGGAAGCTCAGGCCATGCTTACAGCTTCTGGCGAGCCATGAAGTTGTCAAAGCCATTTTCTGCAAAGCGGAACCAGAGGACCTGGTCACGCTGGAATGCGCGCATGTCAGCGTAGATTTTCTTCCACTCGGGGCTCTTCGCATCGTTGGCCGCAAATACTTCCATCGAAGCCTTGAACGACGCATCCAGAACGGCTTGCGAGAAAGGTAGCACCTTGGTCTTGGCAGCCACAAGCTGCTTCAGTGCCACCGGATTCAATGCATCGTACTTGGCCAGCATGTCGACAGATGCCAGTGCAGAGGCTGCTTCGACAATTGCCTTGTTCTCCGACGACAGCGCATCAAACGCCTTCTGGTTGATGAAGAAGTCCACTTCAGGACCGCCTTCCCACCAGCCAGGGTAGTAGTAAAACGGCGCGACCTTGTTGAAGCCCAGTTTCTGGTCATCGTAAGGACCGACCCACTCGGCTGCATCGATCGTGCCTTTTTCAAGGGCCTGATAGATTTCTCCGCCAGGAATGCTTTGTGGAACGGCACCAAGCTTTTGCATGACCTCACCGACCAGGCCACCACCCAGGCGCATCTTCATGCCCTTGAAATCGGCAACGCTCTTGATTTCCTTGCGGAACCAGCCACCCATCTGGGTGCCCGTGTTGCCGCCGGCGAAGCTGACCATGTTGTACTTGGCGTACAGCTCGTTCATGAGCTTGCGGCCATTGCCGTGTTTCATCCATGCCGTCATCTGGCGTGCATTGAGGCCAAACGGCACAGCCGAACCCAGCGCAAAGGCGGGGTTCTTGCCATAGAAGTAGTAAGGCACCGTGTGGGACATCTCGACCGTACCGGCCTGAACGCCATCAACCACGCCGAAGGGAGGCATCAGCTCGCCACCGGCATGCACGGAAATTTCAAACTTGCCGCCCGACATGGCCTTGACGGCGTTGGCAAACACTTCTGCACCGCCATAGATCGTGTCCAGCGACTTGGGAAAGCTGGAGGCCAGGCGCCAGCGGATGGCGGCTTGTGCGTGTACTGCGGGCGCGACGCCGGCAGCCAGTACGCCAGCGATGCCGGCATTTTTGATGAGGGAACGACGATCCATGAATTTTTCTCCTGAAAGATTGCCTGAAGTATTGAGGTCTCTAATTGCAATGATCTGCCGCGGCACCGCCGGGCTTTTGGTCCGGCGGCGTGAATGCGGCTGAGCCCCATCATTCTCAAGGCCTTTTATCTGCACGCGCCCCGGTTTTTACCCCTAGTACAGAGGGGAAAACGGCCTGAAACGGGGGGTTTAGCTTTCAGTAAACTGACTATGCAGGCACGGATGGCCACACGCAGACCGTAACCGGCCCCCTATGCAGCGCAGGGAAGTCGCTACAGCTTCTGGCCCTGCATGAAACGATCGAACGTCGCCTCGGTGAAACGGAACCACAGGTTTTGCTCGCCGCGAAATTTCGCGTAGTCGGCATAGACCTTTGCCCATCGCGGATTGGAAGCAGACAGCTCCGCATACAGGTCACGCGACACCTTGAAGGCGGCGTTCATGACGTCTGACGGGAAGGGCCGCAGCCTGGCGCCGGCGTTCACAAGCTGCTTGAGGGCAGCCGGGTTGCGGGCATCGTACTTGGCCTGCATGTCCACATGCGCAGCAGAAGATGCCACCTCGACCAGCGCCTTGAACTCCGGTGTGAGCGCGTCGTAAGCCTTGCGGTTGACATAGAGGTCAAGCTGCAGGCCGCCCTCCCACCAGCCGGGGTAGTAGTAGTTCGGTGCGACCTTGTTGAAGCCCAGCTTCTGGTCGTCGTAGGGGCCTATCCATTCACCGGCATCAATCGTGCCTTTTTCAAGTGCGCTGTAAATCTCCCCGCCCGGCAGGTTTTGCGGCAGGCCACCCATGCGCTCAATGACCGTGCCTGCAAAGCCGTTGACCCTGAACTTCAGCCCCCGCATGTCAGCCAGCGAGCGGATGTCCCTGCGGAACCAGCCGCCCATCTGCGCGCCGGTATTGCCGCAGGGAAAGCTGATCATGTTGTAGGCCGCATAAAACTCGCGCATCAATTTGAGCCCATTGCCCTGGAATGTCCAGGCACTCATCTGCCGGCTGTTGAGCCCGAAAGGAATGGCACCGCCTATGGCGAAGGTCTCGTCTTTTTCATAAAAATAATAGGGTGCGGTGTGGGCCGCTTCAATGCGCCCCTGCTGGACGGCATCAACCACACCGAATGCGGGCGTCAGTTCCCCGGCCGGATGGACGGACACATCAAACCTGCCGCCCGAGATCGCCTTGACGTGACGGGCAAAGGTCTCGGCACCACCGTAAATCGTGTCCAGCGATTTCGGAAAGCTCGATGCAATCCGCCAGCGCACGACGGGCTGCGCATGCACGGCGGGTGCCGCGCCAGCCGCCAGAACGCCAGCGATGCCTGTGTGTTTGATGAGCGAACGGCGATCCAGCAAGGTGACTCCGGATCAGGTCTTTGGCATCAGGCCGTGAATATAGAAGCCGGCAGCGCCTGAAGGCTCAGGCCACAGACTTGAGCGTGACCCTTGCAGGCTTGCCGGGGCCGAGGATCTCGCCGAAGCGAGCCGTGATGGATGCCTCGATACCTGCTGCATCCAGACCCTGCATGGCCAGCAGCTTGGCGTGGTCGCCATGCTCGATAAACTCATCCTTCAGGCCGAGTTGCAACAACGGCAGAGAGACACCGGCCGCCTGCAGGGCTTCACTGACCGCACTGCCCGCACCGCCCATGATGGCGCCTTCTTCGACCGTCACCAGCGCCTGGTGGGTTGCGGCCACGCGCAGCAGCAATTCGATATCCACCGGTTTGGCCCAGCGCATATTGACCACCGTACAGCCGAGTTTTTCTGCCGCCTGCAAGGCCGGGTACAGAAGCGTACCGAAGGCAAGGATGGCAACGCCGCTGCCTTCCCTGCGTACCTCCCCCTTGCCATAAGGCAGGGAATCGAGGTTGGTTTCAGGCACCACGCCGACACCTGCGCCGCGTGGGTAACGAACGGCGACCGGATGATCCTGCTCAAAAGCCGAACTCAGCAATTTGCGGCATTCGCTTTCGTCTGCGGGGCAGGCCACACCCATGTTGGGAATGCAGCGCAGGTAGGAAATGTCGTAGGCACCCGCGTGCGTGGCGCCATCGGCGCCGACCAGGCCAGCGCGGTCAAGCGCAAACACCACGGGCAGGTTTTGCAGGGCGACGTCGTGGATCAGCTGGTCATAACCGCGCTGCAGGAATGTCGAATAAATCGCAACCACAGGCTTGAGGCCTTCAGTCGCCATGCCTGCCGCAAAGGTGACGGCGTGCTGCTCGGCGATGCCGACGTCGTGGTAGCGATCCGGGAAGCGCTGGTGAAACTCCACCATGCCCGAACCTTCACGCATGGCGGGGGTGATGCCGACCAGGCGCTTGTCATGCGCCGCCATGTCGCACAGCCAATGACCAAAGACCTGCGTGAACGTCTGCTTGGCAGGTGCGGTGGATTTCTGCAGGCCCATGGCCGGATCGAACTTGCCGGGGCCGTGATAGGCGATGGGGTCCGCCTCGGCCAGTTTGTAGCCCTGACCTTTTTTGGTCACCACATGCAAAAACTGCGGGCCCTCGCCTTTTTGCATCAGCTGCTTGATGTTTTCAATGGTCGGAATCAGCGACTCGAGGTCATGCCCGTCGATGGGCCCGATGTAGTTGAAGCCGAAATTCTCGAACAGCGTGGCCGGCACCACCATACCCTTGGCATGGGATTCAAAACGTTTGGCCAGTTCGAGCAGGGGTGGCGCCACGCTCAGCACATGCTTGCCGACATTCTTGGCAGATGCATAAAACCGCCCGCTCATCAGCTGGGCGAGGTAGCGGTTGAGCGCACCGACCGGCGGGCTGATGCTCATGTCGTTGTCATTGAGCACGACCAGCAACTTGCAGTCGTCATGCACACCGGCGTTGTTGAGCGCCTCAAAAGCCATGCCCGCGCTCATCGCGCCGTCGCCGATGATGGCGACGGAATAGCGGTCTTCACCCTTTTGTTTTGAAGCCAGCGCCATGCCGAGCGCGGCTGATATCGAGGTCGACGAATGCGCGGTGCCGAAGGTGTCGTATTCACTTTCATCGCGCCGCGGAAAGCCCGACAGGCCACCGAACTGGCGCAGGCTGCCCATGCGTTCACGCCTGCCGGTCAATATCTTGTGAGGATAGGTCTGGTGGCCCACGTCCCACACAAGGCGGTCGTCCGGCGTATTAAAAACGTAATGCAGGGCAACCGTCAGCTCGACTGTACCCAGGTTGGAGCTCAGGTGTCCGCCGGTCTTGGAAACCGTGTCCAGCAGGTAGGCCCGCAACTCGTCGGCCAGCGGCTTGAGTTGCGCGCGCGGCAAGGCGCGGAGATCGGCCGGGCTGCTGATGGAGTCAAGGATTGAGGTCATCGTGGTGTCTTGTTAAGCCGCAGCGTTCAGGCTTCAGTGGTGCCGGTTGACCAGCATGTCGGCGAGCGCGCGCAGTGCATCTGTATTGTGCCGTGCGGCAGCCTCGGTGCGGTCCATCCTGTCAACCTTCTCAAGGCTTTCAAGGGCGCGTGCCAGGAGCTGCCGGGCGTAGTCCATGGAAGCCTCCAACCCCATCAGCGATACAAAGGTCGGTTTGTCCTGCGCGGCATCCTTGCCGGCTGTCTTGCCCAAGGTGGCCGAATCAGCCGTGACGTCCAGTATGTCATCGACCACCTGAAAGGCCAGCCCGACCGCAGCGCCGTAGTCGCGCAGCGCATCCAGCACGTCGGCAGACGCCGCACCGCAATGGGCGCCCATCATCACGCTGGCCTGCAGCAATGCGCCGGTTTTGAGACGGTGCATTTCATGCAACTGGTCTGAGGTCAGCGGCATGCCGACGCTGGCAAGGTCTATGGCCTGGCCGCCCGCCATGCCCTGAAAACCGGCCGCCTTCGCGAGGATGCGGCAAAGCCGGGCCTGCATGGCGTGATCGACATCGCCGCCTTCAGGGGTCAGAAATTCAAAAGCCAGAGCCTGCAGGGCATCTCCGGCGAGCAGGGCCTGGGCCTCACCAAATTTCACATGAACGGTCGGTTTGCCGCGGCGCAGCACGTCGTTGTCCATGCAGGGCATGTCGTCGTGCACCAGCGAATAGGCATGGATCAGCTCAACCGCGCAGGCGGACCGCAGCGCCGCATGAGGGTTGCCGCCGACGGCTTCACAGGCAGCCATCACCAGCAGCGGCCGCAGGCGCTTGCCGCCATCCAGCACGGCGTAGCGCATGGCATCACCCAGGCCTGCGGGCGCCGGCGCCTCCACCGGGCAGGCCACCCAACTGGACAGGGCGCGCTCGATATCCGCAAGCTGCCGTGTACTCCAGTCGGCAAGGTCAAAGCGTGAAAAGTTTTCGGGTGCGTTCAAAGGGGTGTCTCTGTGTCTCGATGTTTTTGCCTGGAGGCTGTTCAGGCCCAGGGTTTCAGTTCCTTGCCTTCAAGTACCTTCACCTGGTTCTCGACGGCCTCCAGCTTGCCCTTGCAGAAGGCCAGCAACTGCGCGCCGCGCTGGTATCCCGTCAACAACTGGTCCAGCGGCAACTGGCCTGATTCCAGATCGGACACCAGGCCTTCAAGCTCCCTGAGCGCCGCTTCATAGGTGGCCGGCAATGCGGGAACAGGTGAGGCAGCGATAGCTGGGGTAGCGGGGGAGGATTTGGCCATGGTATTTGGGGTGAGCGCTGATTTTAGGCGTTTGCCGCCTGATTGCGTCCACCCATCCGGGGGCATGGGGGGACATGCGTGCGCCAGTCTTGCCATTATCGCCAGCATCGGTCGCGGGTAGAATTGAGAATAATTCTCGATAAGGCCACCAACGCGGTCATCCGCGTTATTCGCTACAGCATGCCCGATTTAAGCCTTCGCCTGTTGCAGGCAACCAGCCAGCTCCCGATTTCAAGCTACTTTGATGCAGGCCTGTACCAGCGTGAGCAGCAAAAACTGTTTGCACGCGGGCCTCGCTACCTCGGCCATGAACTCGCGGTGCCCAACCTGGGCGACTTTTACGCCCTGCCCCATGAAAGCGAAGGCCGCGCGCTGGTCAGGAATGCATCCGGCATCGAGCTGATTTCCAATGTCTGCCGGCACCGCCAGTCCACCATGCTGCAGGGCCGTGGCAATACGGGCAGCAACATCGTCTGCCCGCTGCATCGCTGGACCTACAACACATCCGGCGAACTGATAGGCGCACCGCACTTTGAAACCGACCCCTGCCTGAACCTCAACCGCTACAAGACGACGACATGGAACGGCCTGGTTTTTGAGGACAACGGCCGCGATGTCGCGACCGAGATGTCACAGCTGGGCAACATGGCCGACCTCGATTTTTCAGGTTACCAGCTCGACAAGGTGCACCTGCACGAGTGCAACTACAACTGGAAAACCTTCATTGAGGTCTACCTTGAGGACTACCACGTCGGCCCCTTCCACCCGGGCCTTGGCGGTTTTGTCACCACGCATGACCTGCAATGGGAGCTCAACAGCAACTACTCGGTGCAGACGGTTGGCGTGTCGGACAAGCTGGGCAAGCCAGGCACGGATACCTACAAGAAGTGGCATGACGTGGTGCTGCAATACCGCAAGGGCGTGCCGCCCAAGTACGGCGCGATCTGGCTGACCTACTATCCGCACGTGATGATCGAGTGGTACCCGCATGTGCTGGTGGTCAGCACGCTGCACCCGCAAGGCCCGGACAAAACGCTCAACGTGGTGGAGTTTTTCTACCCCGAGGAAATCTGCGCCTTCGAGCGCGAGTTCATGGATGCACAGCAGGCCGCCTACATGGAGACCTGTGTCGAAGACGACGAGATTGCCCTGAGCATGGACGCCGGCCGCAAGGCCCTGATGCAGCGCGGCGACAACGAGTTCGGCCCTTACCAGAGCCCGATGGAAGACGGCATGCAGCATTTTCACGAGTGGTATCGCCGTGAAATGGGCGCCAGCAAGACCACGCAGATGATCTGAGGCCCGCACCCGCGCATGCCGACATCACCGGTAGCGCCCGGCCCAAGGCAGCAAGTTAAAAACCCATTCCATACAAGCCATGCAAGCCATCTGGATGATCCTGGCCTCGCTGTTTTTTGCAACCATGGGTGTGTGCATCAAATTTGCGTCCAGTCACTTTAACAACGCCGAAATACTGTTCTACCGCGGCATCTTCGGCATTCTTTTCATGGCGGCTTTTGCGCATGCGCGCGGCACCTCGTTGCGCACGACCTACCCGGCCATGCACGCCTGGCGCAGCGTGGTTGGTGTCACCTCCATGGCCGCATGGTTTTATGCGATTTCCAAACTGCCACTGGCAACCGCCATGACGCTCAACTACATGAGCAGCATCTGGATTGCCGCCTTCCTCGTCGGCGGCGCGCTGATGATGGGCAAGCCGGCGCCACGGCAGGGGCCGCTGGTGCTGGCCATCCTCACCAGCTTTGCGGGCGTGATGCTGCTTCTCAAACCTGCCATTGCACAAAACCAGGCCTTTGCGGCCCTGGTGGGACTGCTTTCAGGATTCATATCTGCCTTTGCCTACATGCAGGTGATGGCCATGGCCCGCCTGGGCGAGCCCGAAGCCCGTACGGTTTTTTATTTCGCCGTTGGCACCATGCTGGCCGGCCTGCTCGGGATGACGGGTCTGGGTATTTCGGCCTGGTCATGGCCGCAGGCGCTCTGGCTGCTCCCCCTGGGCCTTTTCGCCTCGCTGGGGCAACTGAGCATGACCAAGGCTTATTCGCTGGCCGCACACCATGGCGGCACACTGACAGTGGCCAACCTGCAATACTCCGGCGTCGTGTTTGCCGCGCTGTACGGGGTGATCCTGTTTGGTGACAATATTCCCTTGTCCGGATGGTTCGGCATGGCGCTCATCGTGGCCAGCGCCATCGCAGCAACCGTGTTGCGCGCCCGAGCAGCGCCGCACGCCCCTGCGGAAGAACACTAAGATCATTTCAAGGAGCACTCGATGTACACCACCCTGATTTCAGCAGAGCAGCTACAGGCATTGATTGCCGCCCAAAAACCACTGCGCATTTTCGACTGCACGTTCGAGCTCATGGACCCTCATGCCGGCGAAAAACATTATCTGGCCTCGCATATAAAGGGTGCGGTGTATGCCAACCTCGATACAGCCCTCAGCGCCAAACATGGCGTGAATCCGGCAAAGGCGGGCGCCGACTCCGTCATCACGGTCACCGGTGCAGATGCACCAGCCTCCGGCGGACGCCACCCCCTGCCCAATCGCGAAAAGTTTGCAACCTGGCTATCCAGCGTCGGTTTTGCCAACGACATGCAGGCAGTCGTGTATGACCGTAACGGCGCCAACTATTGCGGCCGGCTGTGGTGGATGCTGAAATGGGCTGGCCACGACAACGTGGCGGTGCTGGATGGCGGCCTGCAAGCGTGGCAGGCAGCAGGCGGTGCGGTGAACTCGGGCGAGGAGCCCGCGCACTTTCAGAGCAACTTTGAACTCGGCCCAGAAAGAGTCAGGCTGGTATCGACGGCAAACGTCCTGGAGAAACTTGGCAAAGCCGGCCAGACCATCATTGACGCACGCGCCACCCCCCGTTTCAAGGGTGAAGTAGAACCCCTTGACCCGGTCGCGGGACACATACCCGGCGCCCTCAACAGGCCGTTTAACCAGAACCTGGGGGCTGACGGGAAATTCAAGTCAGCAGCGCAACTCAAGTCAGAGTTTGAAGAACTGCTGGCAGGACGCGCGCCTTCAGGCGTAGTTCACCACTGCGGCAGCGGCGTGAGCGCTGTACCCAATATTCTCGCCATGGAAATTTCGGGCCTTGGCTCGACAGGCCTCTACGCAGGCAGCTGGAGTGAGTGGTGCAGCGATGCCAGCCGACCGGTGGAGCGCGGGTAACACAAGCCCGCAAGTTCCCGGATGTGGGGTACTTTCCGGACGTACAAAGAAGTCCGGGCCGACTCCCACGGCAGCCTAGTTGGCCTAGTTGGTAGAGCCGCCGCTCTTGGGATTGGTTGCCGGATTGGTAGCGCTCGTACTGGTGCTGGATCCCATGGAGCTTTCGCCTGTAGAACCGGTACCCATGGCGCCCGAAGATGCACCCATCGAAGAAGAACTTCCCATGCTGCTCGAGCTGTCGGAAGATGGCGAGGGTGATGTGCTGACTGCCGGAGGTGTCACTGCCGGCGTTGTGGTCGTGTCTTCTGCTTTTTTGCCGCAGGCGCCGAGGGCCAGCAATGCTGCAAGAGCTACCGCCGTAGCGGCTGCCGGTTTGATACTGGGTGAAAACATGTGAATTTCCTTTGAACTTTGAAAAGGTGGGTTGGCTAACCGCGACCCGGATTGCCAGCCAGATCAGCCAAAACTCAATCTAACCAAAGTTCAATGTCACCCCATGAGACACCAGCCACTGCCCTTGTAGGCATTTTTCCATGCCATGGCGGAAAACACTGGTGCATCAACCTGCTTTTGGTGAACGTACGTGATCGGGCCGCACGCACTCGGCCACTACATATCCATATGCCGGTGTGGACTGCAAACAGAAAGAGCAGGCCATCATCGTCAAAGGTCAGGGAGAAGTTATCGCCAGCGGTGGCCTGCGATTCCCGGACCGCATCATGGCTGCGCTCGAGGATTGATGATCCTGTGAACCGAAGCTGCACAGGATTGCAGGCTGGCGCTACCCACACAAGCACCGACGAGCGTCACTTCAATTCATCGGCATGGGCGTTGTCTGAACCTCTCCAGGCTCTGGCGGGGTCTGCAATGGCGCTACCGGCTCTGGAGGCGGCACGTTGGGGCTGGTAGCCATATAGGGTGCCTTTCAAGTTCTCAGATGATCGGGCGTGGGCGACAGCTCAGGCAATCCAGGAACAGGGCGGATTTCTGGACGGCAGTCCGGATTTTCGCCGTCAGAGGAAATGTCTTCCTCGTACGCGATCTCCGGTTCATCATGGGGCTTTTGCTTGCTGGGGCTCTCTTTACGCTCTACGTCCGGATGATCCGGCGGGGGCATCGAAGCCCCCGGATCCGGCGCGCCAGGCGTGGGGGATGGCGTATGGTCCATCAATAAAGTCCCACGAGTATCAGAGGCGCTTCGCTGATGACTGTAGCCGCCGCGGCCATGCTGGCAAACACCATGACAAAAAACGCAACGCAAGGCACCAACCGTCCGGCCCAGCTGGTTTTTGGTTTCCCGTTGGGTTGTTCCAAAGGTTCAACTGGATGCGGTACATAAAAATAATCTGAGCCGGGAGAAACAGCTGAATGGGTGTTCATGGCGTTCCACCTTTGCGCAATGTTATGGATGCCTCTATATTGCGACGCAACAAATCCGCTGTTTATAGGCGGCAAAGCCCATTTCCTGTCAGGTGCTGGCTGACAACATCCCCAGCGCAATCCGGCCGGACTCAGTGAATATGTGCCACGCTGCTGATGAGCGTGACAAGTCCTATGCCGATGACCAGCCAGGCAATCTGGGCAGCGGTTTCGCTGGCACTCGCGCGTTTCTGAAGCTGCGGAATCAGATCGGCCAGCGCCACATAGATGAAGCTGCTGGATGCCACGATCAGGAAAAACGGCAGGTAATGGATGAGCTGGTCAACCAGGGCGTAACCAATCACACCACCCAGGGCCGTCACCGCACCGGCCATGGAAACCTTGATGAGCGCCGCCCGCCGGTTATTGGAGGACTGGCGCAGCACCACCAGATCGCCCATGTGATGCGGTACCTCATGCACCAGCACCGCCAGAGCGGCAACAACGCCAAGGCGCAGATCAGCCATGAAAGCCGAGGCGATCAGGATGCCGTCGCCGAAGGCATGCACGCTGTCACCGGCCAGGACAGCCCAGCCGCCGGATTTGATCTGGCCGTGCTCATGGTGCGCATGGGCGTGATGGTGGTGGTGCTGCTGGGCAGCATGTTCTGCATGCACAACTTCAGGCGCGTCATGGTGTTCACCGTCATGGTGCTCATGGCCGTGGTGCCAGAGCTCGGCCTTGTCGAGCAGGAAAAAAAACACCAGCCCGGCCAGCAGTGCGGCAAACAGGGCCTGAGGGCTGACACCGCTTTCAAATGCTTCCGGCAGCAGGTGCATAAAAGCGGTGGCAAGCAATGCACCGGCAGCCAGGCTCAGCATGTGTTGCGTATAACGGGCCAGAACACCGAAGCTCAGCATGGCGGCCAGCCAGACACTGCCAATGCCGGCAGCCATGGTGCCCACCAAAATTGCGATCAAAGTCATGCTTGTTGCGTCAGTCGTCTTGGGCTCCAGCCCAAATAATAGAGAAAAAGAGTCATGAAGAGCCCGTCAGCCCCGACCAGAAAAAAATGTATCTGTGGCCACCCCATCCACCCCTGCGATTCAATTGATCTTATCAAGCGTGTCAAGTGGGCAGACGGCACATAAAAAAAGCCGCCCTTGCGAGCGGCTTGTCTGGCAGATCCAGGACCTGCAATCAGCAGGCGGCATGGCTCAAGCGACGCCGTGCAGCTTGAACCACGCCAGGGCGCGCTTGTAGCCATCTTCGGCGGCATCCTTGCGATAGCTGGGCCTGTAGTCGGCATGGAAGGCGTGGGGGGCGGCTGGGTAGACCACAAATTCCGACGCGGCGGCGGCCTTGTTGCCCTTGGCGCCGGCATCAGCCAGTGCATCTTTCATCTGGTTGACTGTGGTCAGCGGAATGCCGCCATCCTGGCCGCCATACAGGCCCAGCACCGGCGCCTTCAGGCCGGCAGCAAGGTCCAGCGGATTGGTCGGCGACAGCGGCGATGGCGTACCGACGAGACGGCCATACCAGGCCACGCCAGCCTTGACGTTTTTGCTTTGCTCCGCATACAGCCAGACAATGCGGCCGCCCCAGCAGAAGCCTGTGATGCCGACTTTTTTGGTGTTGCCACCGTTGGCACCCGCCCACTTCACGGCGCCATCAAGGTCAGCCATGACCTGGGCATCCGGCACTTTGGACACGACTTCGGCCATCAGCTTGGCCATCTCGTTGTATTTGCTGGCATCGCCCTGGCGCGCATACAGGTCCGGCGCAATGGCGAGGTAACCCGCCTTGGCAAAACGGCGGGCGGTGTCGGCAATGTATTCGTGCACGCCAAAAATTTCCTGGATCACCAGGATCACCGGAGGGTTCTTTTTGTTGGCAGGCGCGGCGTAGAAAGCAGGCACCTTGAAGCCATTCACCTCAAACGAGATTTCACCCGTTTTGAGGCCTTCGGAAGACGTTTTGATGGCCGTCTGCGCCATGATGGGCATGGCCGTTGCGGCGTAACCTACGCCCAGTGCGGCCTTCAGCGCGGTGCGGCGGCTGGCGCCGGCTTCGGTACTCTGGCCGGGCAGCAGTGCGTCAAATTCGTTTTTCAGGTTGTTGTTCAGCATGAAGGTTCCTCAGTTTGTTTGAATGAAAGGCAGGTCTGTAGCCGACTGTCGGAGTCGATTCCAGCAATAAAGTTCTTGCCGGTGCAAAAAATTACCAGTCAGTATTTTCCCTTGGATGCCGATGGTGTCACACAGCTCTCACACAATCCTGACACTCAGCTCGGGCAGGCCATCAATGTGGCACTCGATCACATCGCCCTTCACCACAGGCCCGACGTTTTCAGGGGTACCGGAGTAAATGATGTCGCCCGGGAACAGCTCGAAAGCGTCGGACAATTTTGAAATCTGCTCGGCCACTGACCAGATCATGTGGTTCAGCGTCGCCTGCTGCTTGACCTGCCCGTTGACCTTGAGCCAGATCGCGCCCCTGGTGTAGTGGCCGGTTTGCGCCACCTTGTGGATGGGGCCTATGGGCGCCGACAGGTCAAAGCTCTTGCCGATCTCCCAGGGCTTTTTCTGGTCGCCCATGCCGCGTTGCAAATCGCGGCGCGTCATGTCCAGGCCGAGCGCATAGCCATAGACCAGCTCCAGCGCCCTGTCGATGGGAATGTTACGCCCGCCCCCGGAAAGCGCCGCCACCAGTTCGACTTCGTAGTGGTAGTTTTTGGTCAGCGTCGGATAGGGGTGGTCCACCACCTTGCCGGGCGCGACCAGCTGAATGGCGTCGGTCGGTTTCTGGAAAAAGAAAGGAGGCTCACGCGTCGGGTCAGAGCCCATTTCAATCGCGTGCGCCGCGTAGTTGCGGCCAATGCAGTAGATGCGGCGCACCGGGAACATCTCGCTGCTGCCGGCAATGGGCACGTAGGTCTGGGGCACCGTGAAAGGCGTGGCAGGCGCGTTTGCGGCCGTGCCAGGTGTCGCGCAGCCGATGACGGCGCCGGCTGTCATCAGGACGCCGGAGTGCAGAAGGCCGCGCTTGGTAAGATCTTTGGGGGTTTGCATGTCTGTCTCCATTTTTATGTGATGTCCGGCTGCCAAGGATACGGCAAAGCCCCACCCCGACAATAGGGGAAACCGTCTGTCAACAGGCCTGCAAAATGGTGCGTACAGCTGTCACGCGGACGAATTTCAATGCGCCTTTTCCCAGTTGGGGCCGATGCCGATCTCGGCCAGCAAGGGGACCTTGAGCTCGGCAACACTGGCCATGAGGCGAGGTATCTCAACCCTGATCCATTCGACCTCTGACTCAGGCACCTCGAACACCAGTTCATCGTGCACCTGCATGATCATTTTGGTGGCGCGCTTTTCATCATCCAGCACCTGCTGGACCTTGTTCATGCTGAGCTTGATCAGGTCGGCAGCCGTGCCCTGCATGGGCGCGTTGATGGCCTGGCGTTCGGCGGCTTTTTTGCGCGGGCCATTGCCGCCGTTGATCTCGGGCAAATACAGACGCCGGCCAAAAACCGTCTCGACAAAATGGTTGTCCTGCGCGAACACCACCGTTTCTTCCATGTACCTTTTGACGCCCGGATAACGCTGGAAATACTTGTCGATATAGGCGGCGGCCGCCTTGGTCTCAATGCCCAGGTTGCGCGCCAGGCCAAAACTGCTCATGCCATAGATGAGGCCGAAGTTGATGACCTTGGCATAACGGCGCTGCTCGCTGCTGACCTGTTCGACCGTGACGCCAAAAACTTCGGCAGCTGTTGCGCGGTGCACATCGAGGCCATCGGTAAAGGCGCGCAGCAAGGCCTCGTCACCGCTGAGGTGCGCCATGATGCGGAGCTCGATCTGTGAATAGTCAGCGCTGGCAATCACACTGCCGGCAGGCGCCACAAAAGCTTCACGCACGCGACGGCCCTCTGCCGTGCGTATCGGTATGTTCTGCAGGTTGGGGTCGTTGCTCGACAGGCGGCCGGTCACGGCCACAGCCTGTGCATAGTGGGTATGCACCCTGCCCGTTCGCGGCAACGCAAGCTGCGCGAGCTTGTCGGTGTAAGTGCCCTTGAGCTTGCTCAGCGAGCGATGCTCCAGCAGCCTGGCCGGCAGCGGATAGTCTTCAGCCAGTTTCTCAAGCACTTCCTCGTCAGTACTGCGTGCACCGCTCGGCGTCTTCTTGATGACCGGCATGCCCAGTTTGTCAAAAAATATCTCGCCCAGCTGTTTGGGGCTGCCGAGGTTGAAAGGCTGGCCGGCAATCTCATAGGCCTCGCTCTCCAGCTGCAGGATGCGCTGGCCCAGTTCATGGCTTTGCGTGGCCAGCATGGGGGCGTCGATCAGCACACCATTGCGCTCGATGCGGTAGAGCGACTCACTGCTTTCCATCTCCAGTTCATAGATGAATTTCAGCTTGTCATTGGCGGCTATCTGCGGCCACAGGACGCGGTGGACGTCCAGCGTCTGGTCGGAGTCTTCACATGAATACTCGGCCGCCTTTGCAATGTCCACCTGGTTGAACTTGATCTGGTGCGCCCCCTTGCCGCACAGGTCTTCGTAATTGATACCGCTGCGGCCCACATGCCGCTCTGCCAGGCTGGCCAGGCCATGCGGCTTGTGCACTTCAAGCACATAACTCTGCAGCATGGTGTCGTGTGCATAGCCGTGCACTTCAATGCCGTGGTTGGCAAACACATGGCGGTCGTATTTGACATGCTGGCCAAGTTTGGCTTTGGCGGGGTTCTCCAGCCAGGGCTTGAGTTTTGCAAGCACCTCATCGCGCGGCAACTGGGCGGGTGCGTCCGGGTAGTCATGGGTCAGCGGTATATAGGCAGCCTCGCCGGGTTTGACGCTGAAACTCAGGCCCACGATCTGCGCCAGCATTTCGTCGAGCGAGGTGGTTTCGGTATCCAGCGCCACCAGCTCCGCCGCCTCGATTTTTGCCAGCCAGCTGTCAAACAGCGCCCAGCTGAGGATGGTGTCGTAATGCAGGTTGGTCGTGCGCCCGGCAAGCGGGGCGTCTGCCTGCGCTCCCTGCTCTGTCTGCGATCCATGTTCTGCCGGTTCATCGAAAAGGCCCGGAGAAGTGGAATCTGCTGCAGCTGCTTTTTTGGCGTGTGGGTGCCGGCCTTGGGGGCCGCCGACAAGCTCAGGCGGAGTGCTTTCGATTTCTATCTGTTTGACGAGCCCCTTGAAGCCGTATTTTTCATAAAAGGCTTTCAGCTCATCCGTCTGCTGTGCGCCCATGGCAATGGCTTCCAGCGCAGGCAGGCCGGTGATGTATTCAGCCAGCTCACAGTCTTTTTTTATGGTCAGCAACTCGCGGCCTTTGGGCAGCCAGTCGAGCGAAGCGCGCAGGTTCTCGCCCACCACGCCCTTGATGTCCGCGGCCTTTGCCACCAGCGCATCGAGCGAGCCATATTCAAGCAGCCACTTCACCGCTGTCTTGGGCCCCACCTTGGGCACACCCGGCACGTTGTCAACCGCATCACCGACAAGCGTCTGGTAGTCGACCATCAGGCTCGGCGGCACTCCAAACTCGGCCTCCACACCGGCGAGGTCACGGCGGCGGTCATTCATGGTGTCGATGACCGTGATGTTTTCATCCACCAGCTGGCTCAGGTCCTTGTCGCCGCTGGAGATGATGACCTCAATGCCCTGCTGCGACGCCGTGCAGGCCAGCGTACCGATGACGTCGTCGGCCTCGACACCGGGTACATCCAGCACCTTCCAGCCCAGCAGGCGCACCACCTCGTGGATCGGGGCCACCTGGCTGCGCAGGTCGTCAGGCATCGGTGAACGCTGGGCCTTGTATTCGGGGTAAAGCGCATCACGAAAGGTAGGGCCCTTGGCATCGAAAACGCAAGCGGCGTAGTCGGCGCGCACATCCTTGCGCAGCTTCTGCATCATGTTGATCATGCCGCGGATCGCACCCGTAGCAGGACTGGCCGGATCACCCGGATTGGCGCGCAGATCCGGCATCGCGTGGAAGGCCCGGTAGAGGTAACTGGAGCCGTCGACCAGCAGAAGGGTTTTTTTGTCAGTACTCATGCCATGGGATTGTCGGGGATATCCGTTGGCCGCTTCGCATGGCCTGAAAGCCCTTGTTTGCGGGGGTGCGAAGCCTACAATGCAGGCATGAAACAAGTTCTGCCATCTTCAATCCGTGCCGTGGTCATTGCTACGCTGATCGCGCTGCCGATGGCCGAGGTTTCCATTGCCCAGACGCCAACACCAGCTGCAGCCGCTGCGCCATTGCCCGATGCCGCCCCGCCAGCAAAGGGCCGCCCCGACAAGGCTGGCCAGCGCATCCGCACCGAAGACGCCGGCACCCGCATTGACGAAGTGCGCATTGGCGGTGAAACGCAAAGCATCACCGTCCAGCCGAAAACAGGCAACAACCTGCCCGCCTATGAAGTGAAACCGTCGGACGCCACCAAGGGGAGTTTGCCGCCGACCACAAGCGGCGACACCAATGGCGCACGTGTCTGGAATGTACTGAAGTTTTAGGGCCTTCCCGGGACTTGTGAACAGGCCCTAGTACCATCGCTGTTTCGTACAATTTTGTACCTACTGCTAAGGTTTGATTTCAGGCATGGCCGTTTTTACCGAAGTCTCATTCGACGAGGCTGATGATTTCCTGCAAAAGCTCAATCTGGGCAAGCTCCAGTCCATCAAGGGCTGTGCCGGCGGCATCGAAAATACCAACTATTTTGTCGACAGTGCGCAGGGCCAGTTCGTCCTGACCCTGTTTGAACGCCTGACTTTCGAGCAACTGCCGTTTTACCTGCACCTGATGAAGCACCTCGCAGGCCGCGGCATCCCGGTGCCCGACCCTGCCGCAGGGCAGAACGGCGAGATTCTCCACAGCCTGAAAGGCAAGCCCGCCGCAGTCGTGAATCGCCTGCGGGGCAGTAGCGAACTCGCACCACGGCCGGAGCACTGCGCCAGCGTCGGCGAGATGCTGGCCCGCATGCACCTGGCCGGCCAGGATTACGACAGGCGCCAGCCCAACCTGCGTGGCCTGCCATGGTGGAATGAAACCATTCCCGTGGTCCTGCCTCACGTCACGGAAGACCAGAAGGCCCTGCTGCTGGCCGAGCTGGCCTACCAGAACCACATTGCGGCATCGTCGGCCTACACCGCGCTGCCATCCGGCCCCATCCATGCCGACCTGTTCCGTGACAACGTCATGTTTGAAAACGGCGAGCTGACCGGTTTTTTCGACTTTTATTTCGCCGGGTGCGACACCTTTCTGTTCGACATCGGTGTCTGCCTGAACGACTGGTGCGTCGACCTCGAAAGTGGCCGGCATGATGCCGAACGGGCAGAAGCATTTTTGAAAGCCTACGCGTCGGTGCGCCCGCTGACCGCCCATGAACGCCAGCTGCTGCCCGCCGCCCTGCGCGCAGGTGCACTGCGTTTCTGGGTTTCGCGGCTCTGGGACTTTCACCTGCCGCGTGAAGCGGCTGTTCTGCAGGCGCATGACCCTGGCCACTTTGAACGCGTGTTGCGTGAGCGTGTGAAACACCCCGTCACGATGCAGTCATAGCACTCGCGCACCGCCTCCAGACCTGAAGGCGCCCCTTACAACCCGGCAAGACCGCCCCGGAAAAGTCTTGCCACCCCGAAGCAAGCGCTCCATGAAACTAAATATCGTTCCCGCCCGCACCGGCATCACCTGGGTCAGGCTGGGGTTCAAGACCTTTCTGCAGCAGCCACTGGCCATGTCCGGCCTGTTTTTCATGTTCATGGCCACGCTGTCCATTGCAACGCTGGTTCCGTTTATAGGCGCGGCACTGGCACTGGCGTTGCTGCCCGCAGCGACGCTCGGCCTCATGGCTGCGACGCAGGAGGCGACCAAAGGCAAGTTCCCGATGCCGTCCATCCTCATCAGTGCCTTTCGCGCGGGCAAGCAGCGTTTGCGCGCCATGATGGTTCTGGGTGCCCTCTACGCGGCCGGGTTTCTGCTCCTGATGGGCATATCGGCGCTCATTGATGGCGGCCAGTTTGCCCGGCTCTACCTGGTGGGCGGCAAGATGAGCCAGGAAATGGTGATGCAGGACAGCTTTCAGCTGGCCATGTGGGTCACCATGCTGCTCTACATCCCGCTGTCCCTGCTGTTCTGGCATGCGCCTGCGCTGGTTCACTGGCATGGCGTGCCGCCCGTCAAAAGCCTCTTCTTCAGCCTGATGGCCTGTTATCAAAACTGGCGGGCCCTGGCTGTTTATGGCATCACCTGGGCCGCCATCTTTGTCATGGCCATGGTGCTGCTGACCCTTGTGGCCGTTTTGCTCGGCAACCCGAATATTGCAGTTGTCGCGCTGTTCCCGGTGGCATTGCTGGTGATGGCGATGTTTTTCACCTCGATTTACTTCACCTTTCGTGATAGCTTCACGGATACCGATCCGCCCTCAGCGCCAAATCCGGACGTACCGGCTGATTTTTCAGGAGATCCCACATGACCCAGCACTTTCTGCAAGGCCGCTCTGAAAAGGAAGTCCTGTGGTTCCAGAGGCGCGACACGCTCAAGGCCGCGGCGGCCTGGGTGGCGATGGGGAGCTTTGGCGCGGCGGTGGCCCAACAGCGCACCAATGTCGTCCAGCTGACGGGCGACGCCCTGCTCAACGGCAGCCGCCTGCTGCCCGGGCAAACCATTCAAACCGGTGACCAGCTCCAGACCGGGCCCGGCTCCAGCCTGATCTTTGTGATGGGCAATGCGTCCTTCCTGGTTCGCCAGAACTCCATGATGACCGTGGAGCGCGGCGCCAGCCTGACGGCGGTCAGCCTCCTGCGCATCGTCACGGGGGCGGTGGCCAGCATCTGGAACAAGGGCGGCAGCCGCTCGATCGTCACGCCCACACTCACGGCAGGCATACGCGGCACCGGCGTCTACACCGAGGTTCTGCCCCAGCAGGACAACCGCACCTACTTCTGCAACTGCTACGGTACGGTGGACCTGAATGCAGGCGGCACTAAAAAACTTTCGCAATCAGACTATCACCAGTCCTTCTGGGCCGAGGCAGTGCCGAAAGATGGAACCCGAATCACGCCAGCCAGCTACCTGAACCACACAGATGCCGAACAGGAGTTTCTGGCTGAACTGATTGGCCAGCGAACCTACTGGCAGATCGTCGGGCGCAAGGGCAACGGCGACGGCAGCGGCACCATGGGTTATTGACGGCTTTTTGCGCCTGGAAGCAATGGGCTGAGCGATCAGGTCAGGTAAAATTGCTATCAATTAAGTAGCTGCTCACGCCCGTATTCATTGGTCTGGATGCCTATTTGGCACCTGAAAAAGCACTTTTCCAGACCTTTTTTGGCATTTTTCGGCTTATTCTGAGCCCGGCAACCCCGCCAGGCGCCATATTTTAACGTATACGTTAAATTTTTAATGTATACGGCAAAATCGGCGTTTTGATGCTGGCGACGGCTCCCGGAAGTCCGCGGCGCTCTAAACCACCGTCAGTTTGGCCACGCTCAGTGCCAGCCACTTGACGCCATGCCGCGTGAAGTTGATTTGCGCCCGTGCATCGTCGCCACTGCCTTCGAGCATCATCACCCTGCCCTCGCCGAACTTGGCGTGAAACACGTTCATGCCGCTTTTGAGGCCATGCGCCGGCCCGTTGCGCTGCTCGGGCACCGACGGACTGGCAAAACGTTCTGAGGTACCCGACGTACCGCCGCGACCCGAAAAAACGCTGCTCGCCCAGTCCTTGCGGCCACCGCCACCTGCGTCGGCGCCATCGCCCCACGCATTGCCGCTTCGGCCCATGCCGGACGCAAAGCCCTGGTTTTTCGGCGTGATCCACTTCAGGGCGCTCTCGGGCAATTCGTCGAAAAAGCGGCTCTTGAGGTTGTAGCGCGTCTGGCCGTGCAGCATGCGGGTTTGTGAGTGGCTCAGGTAGAGCCGCTTGCGCGCGCGCGTGATGGCCACATACATGAGGCGGCGTTCTTCCTCGATGCCGCCGTGGTCGCTGAGCGAGTTTTCATGCGGAAAGACCCCGTCTTCCAGACCGGTGATGAACACGCAGTCAAACTCCAGGCCTTTGGACGAGTGCACCGTCATGAGCTGCACGGCGTCCTGGCCCGCCTTGGCCTGGTTGTCGCCGGCCTCCAGCGCGGCATGCGTCAGGAAGGCCGCCAGCGGCGACAGCGTCTCACCGGTTTCGGCATCGGGTGCCAGCATCTCGGGCAAAGGTTCGTCCATCAGCGGGGCATCGGGGTCCAGCCCCTGGCTGGCTGGCGACTGCTTCAAGGGCTCGCCCAGCTCATCGACCGGCAGGGCCACGGCGTCACGGCCAAAGCCTTCCTGACTCACGAAGGACTCGGCAGCGTTGACCAGTTCGGCCAGATTTTCCAGTCGGTCCTGGCCTTCTTTTTCGAGCTTGTAGTGCTCTTCAAGCCCGCTGTGCTCCAGCACCAGCTCGATGATCTCGCGCAGGCTCAGGCCGGTTGTCTGCTCGCGCATGACATCAAGTTTGGCCACAAACGCGCCCAGGTTGGCGCCAGCCTTGCCGGGCACGGCGCTGACGCCGTCGTGCAAGGAGCAGCCCGATGAACGCGACACATCCTGCAGCTGCTCCAGCGTGCGCAAGCCAATGCCGCGCGGCGGAAAGTTCACCACGCGCATGAAGCTGGTGTCGTCGTGCGGGTTCTCCAGCAGGCGCAGGTAGGCCAGCGCGTGCTTGATTTCAGCGCGTTCAAAAAACCGCAGGCCGCCATACACGCGGTATGGCACGGCGGCATTGAAGAGCGCGGTTTCCATCACCCGGCTTTGTGCGTTGCTGCGGTAGAGCAGCGCAATCTCTTTTCGCTCCGTGCCGTCGCGCACGAGCTGCTTGACCTCATCGACGAACCACTGGGCCTCGGCAAAATCGCTGGCCGATTCATACACACGCACCGGTTCGCCGGGGCCGGCTTCGGTGCGCAGGTTCTTGCCCAGGCGTTTGCTGTTGTGGCTGATGAGCTGGTTGGCGGAGTCGAGGATGTTGCCGAAGCTTCGGTAGTTGCGCTCCAGCTTGATCTGCTGGCGCACGTCAAACTCACGCACGAAATCCGTCATGTTGCCGACGCGCGCGCCGCGAAAGGCGTAAATACTCTGGTCGTCGTCACCCACCGCAATCACCGACCCACCGGGCATCGGGGTCGAGCCCTGCGTGGCTTCAGGGCCCTGCCCCGCCAGCATCTTGATCCAGGCGTACTGCAGCTTGTTGGTATCCTGAAATTCGTCGATCAGGATGTGGCGGAAGCGTCGCTGGTAATGCTCACGCACCGGCACGTTGTCACGCAGCAGTTCGTAACTGCGCAGCATGAGCTCGCCGAAATCAACCACGCCTTCGCGCTGGCACTGCTCTTCGTACAGGGCGTACAGCTCGATCTTTTTGCGGTCTTCCTCGTCACGGGCCTGCACGTCTTTTGCGCGCAGGCCGTCTTCCTTGTTGCCTGCAAAAAAGTACATCAACTGCTTGGGCGGAAAGCGCTCGTCGTCGATGTTGAACTGCTTGCACAGACGCTTGATGCTGGAGAGCATGTCCTGCGTATCGAGAATCTGGAAGGTCGATGGCAGGTTGGCCAATTTGTAATGCGCGCGCAGAAAGCGGTTGCACAGGCCGTGAAAGGTGCCTATCCACATACCGCGCACATTCACCGGCAGCATGGCCGACAAACGCACCATCATCTCCTTGGCGGCCTTGTTGGTAAAGGTCACGGCCAGAATGCCGCCCGGTGACACCTGGCCGGTCTGCAGCAGCCAGGCGATGCGGGTGGTCAGTACCCGGGTCTTGCCGGAGCCCGCGCCCGCCAGGATCAGCGCGTGGGTGGCCGGCAGTGTGACGGCAGCCAGTTGCTCGGGATTAAGATTTTGTAAGAGTGGGGAGTCTGGCGCGACAGCATCAGTGAATTCTGGGAACATCCCTCATTGTAGAAAGCCCTGATGAAAGTCCCTCCTGATCGCTTATCAACCCTGC
>JAZKCB010000276.1:0-2368 GCA_040388335.1 Pseudomonadota bacterium
GCGTTCATGCGGCATTGAACCGCGTGCACCGCCTCGGCGCATCAGGACCAACCCGAGGCGAACCTCGGGCGGCCTGTCCGGCTGCTATATTTTATATAGCTATCAGCGCAAGTCCGGAAAGGGCTGAAGGCCTACTTCACCCATTTCCTGGCATTGCGCCAGATCTCCATCCACGGGCTGGACGCGCTGATATCCTGGTCCGTCCAGCTCATCTGCACATTGCGGAACACACGCTCCGGGTGCGGCATCATCGCCGTGAAGCGGCCGTCGGCGGTGGTCACGGCGGTCAGGCCGCCGGCGCTGCCGTTGGGGTTGGCCGGGTAGGCTTCGGTCGGCTGGCCGTGGTGGTCGGTGAAACGCATCGCGGCAATCACCTTTCCGGCATCACCACGGTACGCAAAATTCGCATAACCCTCGCCATGCGCCACCGCGATCGGCAGGCGGCTGCCGGCCATGCCCTGCAAGAAGAGACTCGGTGAGTCGAGCACCTCGACCAGGCTCAGGCGCGCTTCGAAACGCTCGCTGCGGTTGGTGGTGAAACGCGGCCAGGCCTCGGCGCCCGGAATGATGTCGGCCAGCTCGGCAAACATCTGGCAGCCGTTGCACACGCCCAGGCCAAAGGTGTCGGTGCGTGCGAAAAACGCCTGGAACTGGTCCGACAGCGCCGGGTTGAAGGTGATGGAGCGGGCCCAGCCGATGCCGGCGCCCAGGGTGTCGCCATAGCTGAAACCGCCGCAGGCCACCACGCCGGTGAAGTCGGACAGCTGCGCGCGGCCGGTCTGCAGGTCGGTCATGTGCACGTCGCAGGCCTCGAAGCCGGCCTGGGTGAAGGCGTAGGCCATTTCCACATGCGAATTGACGCCCTGCTCGCGCAGCACCGCGACCCGGGGCCGCGACAGGTTCAGCGCCGGCGCCTGCGGCGGCTTGGCCGGGTCGAATGTCAGGTGCACGTGCAGGCCGGGATCGGCCGGATCGCCGGCCGCCGCGTGTTCGGCATCGGCGCAGGCCGGGTTGTCGCGCTGCTGGTTGATTTTCCAGCTCACGGCGTCCCAGACCTGGTGCAGGTCCTGCAGTTTCGCGCTGAAAACCGCCTTGGTGTCGCGCCAGACCTGGATCTCGCCCTTGCCCACCTCAAGCGAGGCATGTTGTGGCCGGGTCTTGCCGATGAAGTGGCTGAATCTGGACAGGCCGTGTTCGCGCAGGGTCTGCATCACCGCATTGCGGGCCTCGGTCCGCACCTGGATCACCGCGCCCAGCTCCTCGTTGAACAGCGCCTTGAGCGTGAGCTCCTCGCGGCGCGCGCCGACCTGCGACGCCCAGTTCTTGCTGTCGCCCGTGTCCATGCGGCTGTCGGAGATGCCGTCGCCTTCGAGCAGCAGCATGTCGATGTTGAGCGAAACGCCCACGTGGCCGGCAAAAGCCATTTCGCAGACCGTGGCCAGCAGGCCACCGTCGCTGCGGTCGTGGTAGGCCAGCAGCTGCCCCTGGGCGCGCAAGGCATTGATGGCGTTGACCAGGTTCACCAGGTCCTGGGGGTCATCGAGGTCGGGCACGGCGCCGTCTTCCAGTTCCAGCGTCTGCGCCAGAATGGAAGCACCCATACGGGCCTGGCCCTTGCCGAGGTCGATCAGGATCAGCGTGCTGTCGGCCTCCGATGCGTCGAGTTGCGGCGTGAGCGTGCCGCGCACGTCGGGCAGCGTCGCGAAGGCACTCACGATCAGCGACACCGGCGAGGTGACCTTTTTGCTGGCGCCATCGTCGCTCCAGACCGTGCGCATGGACAGCGAATCCTTGCCGACCGGAATCGACACGCCCAGCGCCGGGCACAGTTCCATGCCGACCGCCTTGACGGTTTCATACAGTGCGGCGTCCTGGCCCGGCTCGCCGCAGGCGGCCATCCAGTTGGCCGAGAGCTTGACACGCGGCAGCTCGATCGGCGCGGCCAGCAGGTTGGTGATGGCCTCGGCAACCGCCATGCGGCCCGAAGCCGCGGCATTGACGACGGCCAGCGGCGTGCGTTCGCCCATGCTCATGGCTTCGCCGGCAAAACCCTGGTAATCGGCCAGCGTCACCGCGCAGTCGGCCACCGGCACCTGCCAGGGCCCGACCATCTGGTCGCGGTGCGTCAGGCCGCCCACGCTGCGGTCGCCGATGGTGATCAGGAAACGTTTGGAGGCCACGGTCGGGTGGCTCAGGACGGCGATCACGCTTTTCTGCAGGTCGACGCCGGTCAGGGCCAGGGGCTTGATCTCATTGCGCACGGACTTGACGTCGCGCAGCATCCTGGGCGGCTTGCCCAGCAGCACATTCATCGGCATGTCCACTGGGGCTGCGGCATCCTTGTCGGAGAGCACCAGTTGTTTCTCTT
>JAZKCB010000277.1:0-5142 GCA_040388335.1 Pseudomonadota bacterium
GCATTCAAATGGCTGTGCGATGGATATGACGTTACTTGTTCAGCATTGCCTTAACAGAACCGTTCGCTATGAATGGCTGTCGCAGTACCATTGGCGCAATCTTGATGAAGTGCGAGATTACGCCACGCAGTGGATGTGGCGGTATAACCATGAACGCCCAAATATGGCATTGGGCGGCATCACCCCCAAACAGCGGCTGGCCATGGCCGCATAGCTCTACTTCTCAGAGAGATGGTTTATGGGGGGATTACCACATCACCAATTCCTTGAAACGTGAATTCGCCTCAGACAGCGGCACTGAACTGAATGCTGTGCTGCCCAAGATGAGCCCTCTGAACCCGTTGTACCTCACCAAGAAGCAGACGGTGTTTCAGAAGATCGCTGCGTTTGTGGAGAAGTTCAAGGGTGTGGGTGGGCAGGTTTGAATCTGCCCTTTTCTCGCCGGAAAATCCATAGACTGCAAGAATGACAGCAAGGAGGTTGGGATCGCACGTAGGGCTGTGTGACCCCCATCCTGCAGCGTGACCTGATTGGGTCAAGGCCGAGTTGTCATGCAGGCAGTTTGGCTGCAAGCAGTTCGACCTTCTCGATATTGGGCGGAGAACTGAGCAAGGTCGCTGCGTTGGCCATCAAGGCCGCGGCGATCTGGCCGTTCAGATGTGCCTGGCGACCTGCCTCATCGGCAAAGGCATCGAACACACCAAACGTCGAAGGGCCAAACTTCAATGCGAACCAGGCCGTGGTGCCGGACTCGGCGTTGGCGAGCGGCAGTGCGCTGGCCAGGAAGTCGGCAAGCGCAGCCTCCTGGCCGGGTTTAGCTTCGAGGCGAACAAACAGGGCGAGCTTGGTCATGCTGTATTCCTTTGGGTAAATGGAAAAGTGGGTGAAGGGATCGATGAGACTGCAGTCTAAGTCTTCATGACAGACATCTCTATAGGCAATAATGACAACATTGATATCATTGTTGCCATGAAACTCCACCTCCTTGTTTGTGATGGCGTGTTCGATCTGGGGCTTGCGGCGCTCACTGACACAGTGGGTTTAGCCAATGCGATGGCGGGCTCGCTGCCACAGGCTCCCGCGCACATAGAGCTCACGCTGGTGGGCGTGCGGCGTCGCATCCGAACTGCGCAAGGCTTGACGGTCCCCGTGGTCACTGCGCATGGTGTGCCCGAACCAGACGTCGTGCTCGTGCCAGCGTTTGGCGACAAGATGCCTGACACGCTCTCGGCTCGACTCACACGCCCCGATGTGCCCGACGCGGTCGCGGCGCTACAGCAGTGGTCCACCGCTGGCGCGCACCTTGGTGCTGCTTGCTCCGGTAGTTTCTTGCTTGCAGAGAGTGGCCTGCTTGATGGGCATCGTGCGACGACGTCATGGTGGCTGGGGCCGATGTTTCGGCAGCGCTATCCGAACGTCACGCTGGACGAGTCACGCATGATCGTGAACTCGACACGCTTCACCACCGCGGGTGCCGCTTTGGCCCACGTCGACTTGGCCTTGCGCATCATCCGAGGGCGCAGTCCGGCGCTGGCGGCCCTGGTGGCACGCTATCTGCTGGTCGAGACACGCAGTTCGCAAGCCGAGTTCGTGATTCCCGACCACCTTGCGCATGCCGACCCGATGGTGGAGCGCTTCGAGTGCTGGGCCAGACGTCGGCTCGCGCAGGGGTTCTCGCTGGCCGAGGCGGCCAGCGCCGCGGGCACAAGCGAGCGCACCTTGGCGCGGCGGCTGCAAAGCGTTTTGGGAAAGACACCGCTGTCGTATTTCCAGGATCTGCGCGTGGAGCATGCCGTCCATCTCTTGCGCACCGGGAACGCCAGCGTCGACCAGGTCGCCGCACAGGTCGGGTACTCGGATGGGGTGACCCTGCGGGCCCTGTTGCGCCGCAAGCTGGGCCGGGGTGTCAGGGAGTTGCGACGCGGTGGATGACCAAAGGCGTTTGGTGAATGTACGGCTGGAGACCGCCGCGAAACTGTCGGAAGCAAAGGCTTACCCACTTGCGTCTACTACATCGTGCGTTGGGTGCAAAAGCACCAGCCGTGCCAAAGCAGTCTTCAGTGACCTTTCAAAATTCAGTGACCTTTCAAAGGTCTGAGTATTGGGAATACTGTTAGCTTTACCACTGTTTTCTGTTCACTAATCTGGGTTTTCATCCACATGCTATTCAATCCACTTCCAGTAGGTTCTCTCACCCTGCCCAACCGCATCCTTCTGGCACCACTAACACGCGCCCGTGCCGACGCTGGCCACATGCCCAACGCGCTGATGGCCGAGTACTACAGCCAGCGAGCCACCGGCGGCCTGCTGATTTCCGAATGCACCATGGTGGCGCCCGGTACATCGGCCTTCGTCAATGAGCCTGGCATCTACAACGACGCGCAGATTGCAGCCTGGAGGCAGGTGACCGACGCGGTGCACGCCAAGGGCGGACGCATCTTCATGCAGATCTGGCACGCTGGCCGCGCAGCCTACCCTGGCGCTGCCGATGGCGCCCCCATTGTCTCCAGCAGCGCCACCGCTATTGAGAGTGAGATCCACACGCCCCAAGGCAAGGTGCCGCACGCGGTGCCCCGCCCCCTGACCGTCGAAGAGATTCCCGGCATCGTGGCTGCGTTTGCTCAAGGCGCACGCAACGCCATTGCCGCCGGCTTTGATGGTGTGGAAGTACACGGCGCCAACGGCTACCTGATTGACCAGTTTCTGCGCGACACGCCCAACCAGCGCACCGATGCTTACGGCGGATCGCTGGAAAACCGTGCACGTTTGCTGTTCGAGGTACTCACTGCCGTGACCCAGGCGATCGGTTCCGAACGTGTGGGTCTGCGCCTGTCGCCCCTCAACAGCTTCAACAGCATGAAAGACAGCGACCCGCTGGCCCTCATCGGCTTCCTGGCCGATAGGCTCAATGCCTTCAAGCTAGCCTACCTGCACGTGATGCGCGCCGATTTCTTCGGCGTGCAGAAGGCCGATGTTATGCCCGTAGCGCGTGAAAAGTACAAGGGTGTGTTGGTGGGCAATATGGGTTACAGCGCTGATAAGGCAGAGGCAGCTATTGCCGAAGGTAAGCTTGACGCTGTGGCCTTTGGCACCGCCTTCCTGGCTAACCCGGACCTGCCCGCACGCATCAGGGCCAAGGCACCGCTGAACGCGCCTGACTCCAACACGTTCTACGCAGGTGGCGCCAAGGGCTATACAGACTATCCGACACTGCAGGTCGCGTAAATCACCGCCCCAGAAGACCCGAAGAAACGAGCCACTTTATACCCAAGGCTCTGCCCTTCGATCTTGCGAAGCTGTGAATCGATGGCGTCTACCGAGTGAATCACACCGGGTTTGGTGGAGGCTAGTTTGTTGAAGTGCAGGCGTTAGCCTGCACGGTATTGGCAACTTGCCGCCAGTAGTTTGCCTCAGCTTCCGCTGGCGGTATATGCCCTATGGATTCCAGCAGCCTGTCATGGTTGAACCAGTGCACCCATTGCAGCGTTGCCAGCTCCAGTGATTCCCTTGTTTTCCACGGCCCTCGGTATCCGTTCGGTAATCCTTGCTTTTACCCACAGATTCGACCTGCAAGGTTGAAGCCCAACTCAATGTCGGTCAGACGGGCCATGCCGCGCCACACGACCATATTTCCTGGTGGAGGATCGTGCGCACGGGCCATATAGCCTCCCAAGCGCGCCAACTGGTTCACGCAGTGCCTGACTGTCAGGCGGGCCGGGGGCGTCATCTGCCGCACAAGCTTGGCCAGCAGATTCGTTTCCTGCTGGGTCAAGACCAAGCCTGCCGAGCCATCCGGTGCAACCCGGTTCATCATCGTGAGCCAAAAAATCCGCCAGCCAAGTACGCACATCAAGGCGATCCGATTGGTGAGGCGTTGCGCGGTTCTCAAGTGTGATTCCTCGGCACGGCAGCCCGACTTCAGGATCTTGTGGAAGGTCTCTATTTTCCAGCGCATGGCGTACCACTGCAGCTTGTCGATGGCCTCTTGTCGGCTCCGGACCGGCAAGTCCGTGATGAGCTTCCAGTCAATCGGTGCGACGCCGCTCGGGGGACGACGCTCGCAGGCCTGCAACACCGTCAATGTCAGGGCTGGATAGCGGCTTTGTTTGGCCCGTGGGGGAAGAATCGGTACGAGGCAGTACTTCAGTTCCACTGCGGCTTGGCGGCGGTTGCCCTTTGCATCTCGCACCTGCACGCGGTGCAGCCCTTGGAATCGGACTCGGTCCATGTACTGTGCCACCGTACAGTGGCCGACGCCTGCCAGGCGATCCGCACAGGTACGAAAAATGAAGTGGTCTCCCGCTTCACGCGCCTTGCAAAACAGCTCATAGATGTCGCTCTCACGATCGCCAATATGCACAAATTCCTGCGAATCGTTGGCCCATGCAGTGCTGGCCCACAGGTTGTCGAGCCAGCATATGCTTTCCTTGTGTTCGATCGGAACGCGAGTCGGGTTGATCGAGCGCTTCAGCGCATTCGTCCCCTTGAACTTGGCGCGGCTCCAAAATTTGATGGCAGCCAATCCCAAAGGCAGGCCATCGCAGGTGACGGCCAGACTCGAGTGCATCAGCAAGCCGCATACAGTATGAAGTCGGCTGCGCCCCTGACTGTCACGGCCAGAATTCGTGAGGCCGAGCATGCCAATAGGTTGGTGGCTTTTACGCGTCCACGAAAATTCGGTCGTGTCATGCAGTATCAAAACAGGTTTGTCATTCGCCAATGCCATTCGCCGGCGGGTGGCCGCAATATGACCTGCAAGGATTTGAGCCTCGTCAACGCGGTCATTGCTGAGGAATCGATAAGCCGCTTTGGTGTTGGCCCAGTCCTGGCAGACCAGGGGCAAGCTTTGACCTGGCGCGCGCGCCAGCTGTCCGAGCAATAGTCGAAGTCGCCGGGCCAGACGAACGTCTGGGAAAACGCCCGGATCTATCTCGGCATCAATCCAATGATCATCCATCTTGAGCACTTCGGCCTCCTCGATGAATTTCAAAGTCTGGCTATCAGATGGGTATTCCGGAGCATCGTGACCGCCGATTCCGTGCGATCGTGACCGAGCATTCCGTTCGAACGTGACCGGTGATTCCGGGCTTAAGGCAATGCTGAACAAGTAACGTCATATCCATCGCACAGCCATTTGAATGC
>JAZKCB010000278.1:0-11347 GCA_040388335.1 Pseudomonadota bacterium
GTGCGAGTTCGGGCACGTCGGGGTTTTTCTTCTGCGGCATGATGGACGAGCCGGTCGTGAAGCGGTCGGCAATCTTGATGAAGCCGAAGTTCTGGCTCATCCACAAAATCAGCTCTTCGCTCATGCGGCTGATGTGCACCATGGCCAGCGTGGCGGCAGCGGTGAATTCGATCGCAAAGTCGCGGTCGCTCACGGCGTCCAGGCTGTTCTGGCAGACGCCGTCCATGCCGAGAGTCTTGGCGACGCGTTCGCGGTCCAGTGGGTAGCTGGTGCCAGCCAGGGCGGCAGCGCCCAGCGGCAGGCGGTTCACGCGTTTGCGGATTTCCAGCATGCGTTCGGCGTCACGGCTGAACATCTCGACATAGGCCAGCATGTGGTGGCCAAAGCTCACAGGCTGCGCGACCTGAAGGTGCGTGAAGCCGGGCAGGATGACCTCCACGTTTTTGTCGGCAATGTCGACCAGCGCCTTTTGCAAATCCGTGAGCAGGTCGGCAATCAGGTCAATCTCGCCGCGCAGCCACAGGCGTACATCGGTCGCGACCTGGTCGTTTCTGGAGCGGCCGGTGTGCAGGCGCTTGCCCGCATCACCGACGATTTGTGTCAGGCGTGCCTCGATGTTGAGGTGCACGTCTTCCAGGTCCAGCTTCCATTCAAAAGCGCCGGATTCGATTTCTGCCGTGATCTGCGCCATGCCTTTTTTGATGGACTCATGGTCTGCCCCGCCAATGATTTTTTGCGCAGCCAGCATGTCGGCGTGCGCCAGCGAGCCCGCAATGTCGGCCTGCCACAGGCGCTTGTCAAAAAACACGCTGGACGTGTAGCGCTTGACCAGGTCGCTCATGGGTTCTGAGAACAGGGCCGACCAGGCTTGGGACTTTTTATCGAATTGGTTCACGGAGGCTTTCTTTCGGGCTGGGCAGCTGCAAGGTCTCTACCAGTGCAATACTTGAGGCCTGATTTTATCTGGGCACAAGCCTCCTCACCACAAGCATGCCGTTGCCGCACGATTCCAGCCATTTTGCAGAGTCCACCCTGATGGGCGGCTTTGCGCCTGCTGGCGATGATTCTGCGGCTACCGTGGCGCTGCGGCCGGGGATGTTCGATGCCTGCCACGTGGGTGTGGTGTTGCGGGCCGCGCTGTTTGTAGAGGGGCTGGCCGGGGTAGGTGCCATGTTCAGTGCCTTGAATCCGATGGACTGGTTCATGCGGTTTGTCTTCCTCACGGGCGCTGTGTTGCCTGCAACGCTGGCCTGGCTGCTTGCAGTCTGCGCACTGAAAAAATACCTGAACCGGCTGCCGGGCCGTGTGCAGTGGTTCGCGGGCATTGTGATGGGCGCCGTTGCCGGGCTCTATGGTTGCGCCCTGCTGTTCTGGACGGGGTTTTTGCAAACCGGTCTCTGGTGGGCCAGCGCTGCTGCCGGTTGCCTGCTGTCGGCCATGTTGCTGGCAGGGCTCTTCTGGCGGGCGCGGGCGCAAATGCCTGCTGAAACAACCGCGCGCCTGGCCGAGCTGCAGTCGCGCATCCGGCCGCATTTTTTGTTCAACACGCTCAACAGCGCGATTGCCCTGGTGCGCGCCGAGCCGCGCAAGGCTGAAGCGGTGCTGGAGGATCTGAGTGAGCTCTTTCGCAGCGCCCTGGCTGACCCGACGGAATCTGTGACGCTGGGGCAGGAGATCGCGCTGGCGCAGCGCTACCTTGCCATTGAGCAAATCCGCTTTGGCGAGCGCCTCCGGGTAGAGTGGAACTTGGACCCCACGGCCACCGAGGCCAGGCTGCCGCCGCTGCTTTTGCAGCCGCTGGTTGAAAACGCAGTGCGCCACGGCGTGGAGCCCAGCGCCAGCGGCGCGCAGGTCAAGATATCCACAGCGCGCAAGTCTGGCGTGGTCGTCATCAAGGTCACCAACTCATCGCCGTCAGGCGTCGGCGAGCGCGGTCATGGCCTGGCGCTGGCCAATGTGCGTGACCGTTTGCTGCTGCTGCATGATGTGCAGGCGCGCTTTCAGACTGTTTTCAAGGACGGCATCTTTCAGGTGCGGCTGGAGATACCCGTATGACACAGCTCAAGGTTCTGGTGGTGGATGATGAAACCCTGGCCAGGGGCAGGCTGCGCACCTTGCTGGGTGACTGCAGCAACCCGGCGGCCGACGTGCAGGGCGAGGCCGCCAACGCCGTGCAGGCCATGACGGCGCTGCAGCGTAGCGTGTTTGACCTCGTGCTGCTCGACATCCACATGCCCGGCGTCGATGGCCTGACGCTGGCGCGCAACATCGCCGCGCTACCGCAAGCGCCTGCCATCGTTTTCGTGACGGCGCATGCCGAGCATGCGGTTCAGGCTTTTGAGGTCGAGGCCGTGGATTACCTGACCAAGCCTGTACGCCTCGAACGCCTGCAACAGGCCCTGCAGAAGGTGGTGCGTGCGAGGCTGTCTGTCCAGGCGCCTCTGGCTGATGTACCTGAAGAGATTTTGCTCATCCAGGACCGCGGCCGCACCGAGCGTGTGCCGATCGCCGAGGTGCTGTATTTGAAGGCCGAACTCAAATACGTCACCGTGCGCACCGTCACGCGCAGCTACATCCTCGACGGCTCGCTGAGCGAGCTTGAAGAAAAATACGCCAGGCAGTTCATGCGCATCCATCGCAATGCGCTGATCGCCCGGCGCGCTGTGCGTGCGCTTGAAAAACACTTCGACCCTGAAGAGGGCGAAGGCTGGGCGGTAAGGCTCAATGGCATTGATGAACTGCTGGCTGTTTCGCGGCGGCAGCTTAGTGCTGTTAGGGAAGCGATTGCTGGCTAGGGCTTTGTGCTTGTCTGGCTGAGGTGCGCGCTGTGCCTTCATCACCAGGCCGGGCAACCCCCGGCCTGGTCATGAAGGGCACAACACGACAACAAACTCCAGGCCTCATCTCACATCAGGGACGACGAAGAAGACCCCACCCCTCCAACCCCGATAATCGGCGCTTCGCCCCGGAACACTGCAAAAAAAAGCCACATGACCAGCCGCGCAGACTTCACCGCACGCCACATCCAGCAATTCAGCAATGAACCCGCCATTGAAAAAGAACTGGTGCAGGCCTTCTTTGCTGGCAGCAAAGGCTTTTACGTGGACGTCGGCGCCAATGACCCGGTGCTTGACTCGCAGTCGCAGCATCTTGAGGCCATCGGCTGGACCGGCCTTCTGGTCGAGCCTGACCCTGACTGCTGCGAGCTGCTGCGCAAGACGCGCACCGGCACCGTGGTCGAGATGGCCTGCTCCAGCCCTGAAAACGCTGGCAAAGAGTTGCAGCTCAACCGCGCTGGCCCACATTCCACGCTGGAAGACCGGCCGATCGCGCTGGGCGCGGTGGTGCGTTCAACGGTCGGCGTCCGCTGTGAAACACTGGACCAGATTCTTGAAACCCATGGCGCGGCGGTCGGCTTTGACCTGCTGTCCATCGACATCGAGGGCCATGAACTGGTAGCGCTGTCCGGTTTCAGTTTTGCACGCTGGAAGCCCAGGCTTGTGTTGATCGAAGACCACGTCACCCACCTGAACAAGCACAAACTGATGCTGGCCAACAACTACAGCCTGCTCATGCGAACAGGTCTAAACAGCTGGTACGTGCCGGCGGAGCCGTCCTACAGTTTTTCTTTTGCTGCCAGGTTCGAATACTTCAGGAAGTACTACCTCGGCCTTCCGCTCCGCAAATTACGTTATTCACTAGAGGCCTGACGCTCCCTTGGCACCACGGCGTCCAGAAAGAGAATCTGATGACAACAGACACCGCCCATGAGACGCAGGCACCCACCCAGGCCCCGCTGGTGCCGATCAAGGCAGACAGCCCCGAACAACTCCCTGAGCAACCGCTCGTAGGCGATGCCAACTCGCCCAACGACGCTGCAGCGCGCGAAGCCCGCACCGGCCGCGTGCGTGAGCCCATCCAGATCCATATGCCGGTCAGCGTGCGCAACCTTTCGCTGGCGCTGCTGGCGTGCTTTGCCAGCCTTTATGTGCTGTATTGGGCCAAGGCGGTGTTCATCCCCTTCATGCTGGGCCTGCTGTTCAGCTACGCCCTGTCGCCCATTGTCAATTGGGCAGAGTCCAAACACATACCCCGTTCGGTGGGGGCCGGTGTGTTGTTGCTCGCCATCCTGGGTGGCCTGGGCTCTACCGCGTATTCGCTCAGCGACGAAGCGGCGAAGTTGATCGACTCCATGCCGGCGGCCGCGCAAAAATTCACGGATGCCATCAAGGGCAAGCGCGACAACCAGAGCGCGCTGGACACGGTGCAGAAGGCCGCGACCCAGATCGAGCAGGCCACGCAGGGCGCGCCCATCACCACCTCGCGCGGCGCCATGCGCGTGGTGATTGAACCGGCGCGCTTCAACATCAAGGATTACCTCTGGACTGGCACCATAGGCCTGATGGCGCTGGTCGGCCAGTCCATGGCGGTGGTTTTTCTCGCGTATTTTTTGATGGTCTCGGGCGATACCTTCAGGCGCAAGCTGGTCAAGCTGGCCGGCCCCAGCCTCAGTTCCAAAAAGATCACCCTGCAGGCGCTGGATGAAATCACGGGGCAGATCCAGCGCTACCTGCAGGTGCAGCTTCTGACCAGTGCATTGGTCGGCGTTCTGACTGGCATTGCGCTGGCTGTCATCGGCCTGGAAAACGCGGCAGTCTGGGGCATTGTGGCGGCCGTGCTGAACCTGATCCCTTATGTCGGCTCCATTGCCACGGCGGGTGCATCTGCGCTGGTCGGCTTCCTGCAGTTCGGCTCGCTCAACATGGCGCTGGCGGTCGGCGGTGCATCCATGGTCATACACACCGTCGTCGGCAACCTGATCACCCCCTGGCTGACCAGCCGCGCCAGCCGCATGAACCCGGTGGCCGTCTTTGCGGGGCTGCTGGCCTGGGGCTGGCTGTGGGGCGTGTGGGGGCTGCTGCTGGGCATTCCCATCCTCATGATCGTCAAGGCCATCTGCGACCGGGTCGAAGACCTCAAGCCCGTGGGTGAGTTTCTGGGGGCCTGAACGCAGGCGCTAACGATCATCTATATTGGCCCTTCACATTCTTGAAGAACCAATGACGATGAGGGGATTGGGCCATGGGCGATGCGTTGAAAAAAATCAGGCTGGCGGCCGTGCAGGCCTCGTCGGTCCACCTGAACCGCGATGCCACGGTTGAAAAAGCCTGCGGGCTGATTCGCGAAGCCGGCAAGGCCGGGGCTGCGCTGGTCGGCTTTCCTGAAGGTTTCATCCCCGCCCACCCCTCGTGGTTTACCGTACAGCCCGGCACCGGCAGGATCAGCCTGGGCCTGTCGCAAAGGCTGTTCCAGAACTCGGTGGTGATTCCCGGTGAACAGACCGACCAACTGGGCGCGGCCTGCCGTGATGCCGGTGTGACTGCGGTCATCGGCATGTGCGAAAAGCGCGCCGGCACCACTGGCACCATGTTCAATACCCAGCTGTTTATCGGCCCCGACGGCAACATCCTCGGCAAGCACCAGAAGCTGATGCCGACGCTGGCCGAGCGCATCGTGCATACCGGCGGCTGGGGCGACACGCTCAAGGCCTACGAAGCGCCTTTCGGCAGGGTGAGCGGCCTGATCTGCGGTGAAAACGCCAACCCGCTGGCCGCCAGCGCCCTCATGGCCATGTACCCCGTGGCGCATGTGGCCTCATGGCCGGCGTTCGTGTCGCCCGCCGTGAAGTTGTCAGATGTCATTCTGGCCATCAGCCGCGGGCTGGCCTACAGCATGGGCGCCTTTGTGATCAATGCCACCGGTGTGGTGGATGATGCCGCGATGGCGGATTTCCAGCTGGAAGGCGAAGCGCGGGCCACGCTGGAGAAACTCAAAAATACCGGTTACGCCTCCATCATCGGCCCCAGCGGCCAGGTGTTGAGCCAGCCGCTG
The DNA here is from genome assembly GCA_040388335.1 of Pseudomonadota bacterium. GTDB lineage: Bacteria > Pseudomonadota > Gammaproteobacteria > Burkholderiales > Burkholderiaceae_C > Polaromonas. The sequence goes on from JAZKCB010000278.1 coordinate 5,893, forward strand.
GACGGCGAGGGCATCGTGTACGCGGACGTCGATCTGAACGACGTCATGGTCTCAAAAATACTCAACGACTTTGCCGGCCACTACAACCGGCCCGATGTGTTCACGCTGCATGTGAATGACGCGGTGCCGGCCATGATTCAGCGCAGCACCGAGCCTGGGTCAGAGGGGGAGTCATCCGGCGTCAAAGCTGTGATTTAACGTATACATTAAAAATTTAACATATACGTTAAAAATCAGGAAATAAACCGGCAGCAGGGCCCTAAACGTCGTAAAAGCCGCTTCCAGGCTCCAAAAATGGCCTGTTTCGGGCATCAAATTGGCATCTGGCCCTTTGGATACGGGCGTAAGCAGCTATTTAATTGGTAGCAAAAAGGATCGCCCCAGCGATGGAGGGCAGCCGCCCGGCGACAATACCGGCATGGCAACGATGCAACTTCAGGACATTCTCTTTTCACAGGGCTTTGGCACGCGGCGCGTCTGCGCGGGGCTGGTTCAGCAGGGTCATGTGGCCGTTGGAGGCAAAACCATAGACGATCCGACCGAGGGGCTGGAAGCCACAGGCCTGCAGTTCGTCGTGCAGGGCACCCCATGGGAATACCACGAGAAAGCCTACCTCATGCTGCACAAACCGGCCGGCTATGAATGCTCGCAAAAGCCCAGCACCTACCCCAGTATTTACACGCTGCTGCCGGCACCGATTCGCCAGCGCGGCGGCGGTGCGGCTGCCGGTGTGCAGGCGGTGGGGCGGCTGGACCAGGACACGACGGGCCTGCTGCTGCTGTCGGATGACGGCAAGTTCATCCACCGCATGAGCTCACCCAAACACCATGTGCCCAAGGTCTACCAGGTGCTGGCCAAACACCCTGTTGATGACAAACAGGTGCAAAAGCTGCTGTCAGGCGTGGTGCTGGACGATGACCCCAAACCGGTGAAGGCCGCTGCCTGTGAAAAGACAGGTGACAACACCCTGAGCCTGACGCTGACCGAAGGCAAGTACCACCAGGTCAAACGCATGATTGCCGCGGTGGGCAACCGGGTCGAAGAAGTCGGCGGCCTGCATCGCTCGCGTATCGGCGAGCTGGCCCTTCCTGAAGACCTCAAGCCCGGCGGCTGGCGCTGGTTGACGGCGCAGGACCTGCTGGATATTGCGGGCAAAAAAGCCTGAGCCTGCCGAAACTGCCCGTCGTGGAAGTCAGGGAGGTCAGGGCGCAGCGGCGAGGAAGCTGGTAATCGCTTCTACCGTTTGTTGCGGCTGGTCGCGCTGGGGCGAATGGCCGCAGTCGGCCAGCCTGAGCTGCTGTGCATGCGGTGCAGCCTTTGCGATTTCATCGAGCTGCAGCAGCGTGCCGTATTCGTCATCCAGGCCCTGAACCAGCAGCAGCGGGGCGGTGATGACTGCACATTCGGCGCGGATGTCAAAGCTGCGAAAGCCTTCAGACAGCCAGACATCATTCCATTGCCAGAAAGCGCCGTCGACGTCGGCATGGTGCCTGGCCAGCGGCTCGCGCAGGCCGCCGGATTCAAACATGGTTTTGGTGCCGGCAATGGCCGTGACGGAAATGTCTTCCACCAGCACATGCGGCGCCATGGCGATGCAGGCCGCCACCGGGAATCGGCTGGCATGCAGCAGGGCGATGGTGGCGCCGTCAGAATGGCCAAGCAGCACGGGTTGGCGGATGCCCAGTTCGGTGAGCAGCGCGGGCAACACCCGCCAGGCCTCAACATGCATGTAGTCAGGCTGGAGGTAATTGCGACCTGGGGGAACAGGCGTCGACCGCCCGTAGCCGCGCCGGGAATAGACAATGCCCGCCCGGCCTGTCGCCCTGCAAACGGCCTCGGGCCAGTCCAGACCGCGCTGGGTCCACAGGCTCACAGAACCCAGGCCCTCGTGCAAAAAGACCATCGGCGCCCGGGTGGCCGGGCCGGCAATCTGTTTGACCTCCAGTTGCGTATCGTCGACAAGCCGTAAATTCATGCCCGTATCGTAAGTGATACCCCTGTTTACGCGGGTGTTTGACGCTGTTCGCCGCGCCCGGCCCGGTACACTAGCCGATTGACACGATAGACCTCAGAAAGCCCGTTTTTGTGACTGTTTCCCTTCGTTTTCCGGCCTTTGGGCTGATGGCTGGTATGTTTGCCCTGACGGGCATGTTGTGTGTTCCGGTGCTGGCACAGGCGCCTGCCAAACCAGCGGCCTCCGCTGCATCCGCTCCGGCAGCGCCCAAGGCTGCGCCAGCCGCTGCGGCCATGACGAACCCTGTGTTTGTGCTCAATTCGCTGGACGACAGCGTCAGCGTCATCAACCCCGTCACCTGGCTTGAAACCAAACGCATTCCCACCGGCAAGCAGCCGCACCACATTTACCTGACGCCGGACGAAAAATCCGTCATCGTGGCCAATGCGCTGTCGGACTCGCTGACCTTCATCGACCCGAAAACGGCCGAAGTGCAGCGCACCATACGCGGCATCGTTGACCCCTACCAGCTGCGCTTTTCGCCCGACATGAAGTGGTTTGTGACGGCGGCCAACCGCCTGAACCACATCGACATCTACAAATGGGACGGCAAGGACATCACCCTCGTCAAGCGCGTGCCCACCGGCAAGACGCCCAGCCATTTGTGGATAGACAGCAAGAGCAGCACGGTCTACTCGACCATGCAGGACAGCGATGAACTGATCGCGCTGGACCTGGCCACGCAGACCATCAAGTGGCGTACCAAGACAGGTCCGATTCCTGCGGATGTCTATGGCACCGCCGACGACAAATTTCTGCTGGTCGGCCTGACCGGGGGTGATGCGGTGGAGGTCTACGACGTGAGCGGCAAGACACCCTCGCGCTACAAGGTCATCAAGACCGCCGCCGGTGCGCATGCCTTCCGTGCTTTTGGCGACCAGCGCCATGTGCTGGTAAGCAACCGCGTGGCCAACAGCATCAGCAGGATCGATCTGCAGACGCTGGAAGTGGTCGACAACTACCCCGCACCCGGCGGCCCGGACTGCATTGATGTGAGCCGCGACGGCAAGCAGATCATGGTCACCTCGCGCTGGGCCCGCAAGCTCACCATCATCGACGTCGCCACACGCAAGATTGTCCGCCAGGTCAACGTTGGAAAGAGCCCGCATGGTGTCTGGACGCTTGATCATTCACCCCGTTAAAAGGGCAAGGCGGCTCGCCGCCCTTACTCTGGCTGCTGGCTGCATGTTTTCAGCCGGTATTGCCGACGCCCAACCAGCTTGCAAACCGGTTTATCTGACACTTGATACGGGTCACATGGAAGTCGCGCCCCTGATGGCCGACATCCTGAATAAACACCAGGTCAAGGTCACTTTTTTCGCGGCCAACGAGCGCACCAAAACCGGCGACGGCAGTCTGGGCAAGGACTGGTCGCCGTGGTGGAAGGCGCGTGCGGCTGAAGGCCACGAGTTCGCATCGCACACGTTTGACCATGTTTACTGGCGTGGTGACGTTGCCGGCAATCCCGTCAGCTTCAAAATGCGGCCCTCGGCCGGCCCTCAGGAAGGCAAGGATTTCACCTGGACGGCGAAGCAGTATTGCGACGAGATCGGCAGATCCAGCACACGCCTGCAGGAGATCACCGGCAAAAAGACCTTGCCGCTGTTTCGTGCCCCGGGCGGCAAGACGTCTCCCGCGCTGCTGGCGGCTGCAAAGTCTTGCGGCTATGAACACGTGGGCTGGGCGCCTGCGGGTTTCCTGGGTGACGAGTTGCCCAGCGAAAAATTCCCCAATGATGCCTTGCTGAAAAAAGCCCTGCAGTCCATACAGCCTGGCGATATCTTGCTGGCGCACCTGGGAATTTGGTCGCGCAAGGACCCGTGGGCACCAGCGGTGCTGGAGCCTTTGATCACCGGCCTGCAATCGCGTGGGTTCTGTTTCAAGACACTGCGCGAACACCCCCAGTACAAGGTGTGGATTGACAGTCGCCTTGGCGCGCCGGTTGCAACGCCTGCAAAATAAAGCGCATGGGCTGGTTCACTGATCTTTTTGCGAACGTGCAGGAGTGGCTGTTCAACGCCGTGCAGCCGCTGCTCTTCTCGCTGGGCCTGGCCGGTTTTCTCGAAGACGGCTATGAAGCAAGCGCCTGGTTGCTGGCAGGCGTGTTGCAGATCATCATCCTGCTGGCCGTCATTGGCCCGCTGCAGCGCTGGCGGCCGGTTGAGCCGGTCACCGACCGCGCCACCATTCGCACCGACATTCTCTACACACTGATCCACCGCCTCGGATTGTTCCGCATCGTGCTGTTCTTCACGCTCGATCCGTGGTTTGACGAACTGTTCGGGTCGTTGCGTGCGGCCGGTTACGCCACCTTTCACCTTGACCAGCTTTTACCCGGCGTGACCGACAGTGCGGTGGCGAGTTTCCTGATCTACCTGGTGGTGTTTGACTTTGTCGCCTACTGGACGCACCGCGGCCAGCACCACGTTGAGTGGTGGTGGCGCCTGCACTCGCTGCACCATGCGCAGCGCCAGATGACGATGTGGAGCGACAACCGTAACCACCTCATCGATGACGTGATCAACGACGTGATCATCGTGCTGGTGGCGCAGCTCATCGGCGTGGGACCGGGGCAGTTTGTGGCGCTGGTCGCCTTCACGCAGCTGAGCGAAAGTTTTCAGCACGCCAACCTGCGTTTGTCCTTCGGCCGCCTCGGCGAGTACCTGTGGGTGAGTCCGCGATTTCACCGGGTGCACCACAGCATTGGCATCGGTCATGAGAGCCTGAAAAACGAGCAGACCGTGTTGGGCGGCCACAACTTTGGGGTGCTCCTGCCGTGGTGGGACGTGCTGTTCGGCACCGCCAATTTCCAGCAGCGTTACGACCCGACGGGTATCCGTGATCAGGTTGAAAGCAACCGCGATTACGGGCGTGGTTTCTGGTCGCAGCAGTGGGTGGGTTTGAAACGCTTGTTCGGTCGCGCTTAAGGGCGTTATCCTCTGCCTATGGGCAAACTTCTCGACTCTTTCTGGCGCGCTGCGATGTATTGCATGCATCCGCGCGTCATTGCGTTGTCGGTTTTGCCGCTGGTCATCATGGCCGCGCTGTCGCTCGGGCTGGGGTACTTCTTCTGGGAGGGCGCCATCGCCGCCATACGCAGTAACCTTGACAGCTATGAACTCGTCAGTTCGATGGTGCGCTGGCTTGAAGGACTGGGCCTTTCGAATTTGCGCGTGGTGCTGGCGCCTGTGCTGCTGCTCTTCATGGCGATACCGGTGATCGTCATCGTCGCGCTGCTGTTCGTCTCGCTGTTCATGACGCCGTCGATGGTGGCGCTGGTGGCCGAGCGGCGTTTTCCGCAGCTCGAACGCAAGAAGGGCGGCTCCATGGTCGCCAGCATCTTCTGGTCGCTGGGCTCGACGCTGCTGGCCCTGATTGCGCTGGTGCTGTCGATCCCGCTCTGGCTGGTGCCGCCGCTGATCCTCATCCTGCCGCCGCTGA
>JAZKCB010000279.1:0-3587 GCA_040388335.1 Pseudomonadota bacterium
CGTTTCATGATTCGTCTCCTGTTTAAAACAGCGTGAAGTTTAAGTGGCGTATGCCCGCCACACATCGCGGGAACTACGTAAGGGAAAGTGTGAGGCAGTACGCTCCCCGCTTACGGATTTCTTACTTGCCCGCAGCCTCCATCTTTGTCAGGAGTGACGCGGAACTGGCTTGGCCAGGCCGCAGGCACTGTCCCCTGCAAGGGGAGGTGACGCTACACACAGTGAGCGTCGGCAGGGGTATCACTTATAACTGCGCGCGTCTTCAATAACCTTGCCGTCGTTAGGGAGGCTCCCGGGAGCGAGCAGCTCGACGGTGCCACGCAGTTTGGTCACGTCCCTGATCGCATCACTGATACGCTGGTCCAGGCCGGCAAGGGCCGATGCGGCTTCGACCCGGAAGGTCATGCTGTCGTTGGCCATCTCGCCGCTCACCACCAGTCTTGCCTTCAGCACTTCCGGAAAGCGCCGTGCGATCGCTGCGACCTGGCCAGGGTGCACAAACATGCCGCGCACTTTCACTGTCTGGTCGGCGCGACCCATCCAGCCCCTGATGCGTGCGTTGGTGCGCCCACTGGGGCAATGGCCAGGCAAGATGGCCGACAGGTCGCCAGTGCCAAAACGTATGAGCGGGTAATCGGGGTTCAGCGTCGTCACGACGAGTTCACCCACTTCGCCTTCTGCGACCGGGTCACCGGTGCCCGGGCGCACGATCTCGACAATCACGCCTTCGTCCAGCACCAGCCCTTCGCGCGCTTCGGTTTCATAGGCGATGAGGCCCAGATCCGCCGATGCATAACACTGGTAACCTGCAATGCCGCGCTCGGCCAGCCAGTCGCGCAGGCTGGGTGGAAAGGCCTCACCCGAAACGAGTGCGCGCGTGACCGTGGGCAGCGGGACTTTCAGCTCGGCGGCTTTTTCGACAATGATTTTAAGAAAGCTCGGCGTGCCGATGTAGCCTGCAGGCCTGAGTTCTGACATCGCCTGCACCTGCTGTTCGGTCTGGCCCGTACCGCCGGGAAAGACCGTACAACCCAGCGCATGCGCGCCGGATTCCATCATCGCGCCGGCCGGTACAAAGTGATAACTGAAGCTGTTGTGAATCAGCTGGCCGGGTCTGAAACCTGCGGCATACATGGCACGCGCCATGCGCCAGTAATCCTGTCGGGTGCTGTCAGGCTCATAAATCGTGCCGGGGCTGGCAAACACGCGCGGCATGTGCGCGCCGTACTGCAGGGCACTGAAACCACCGAAAACGTCACCGCCCGCTGCGCGGCTTTTCTGCTGCTGCTCCAGCAGTTCGCTCTTGCGTGTCACGGGCAAGGCCGCCAGCGCCGTGCGTGAAGTCACAGCATTAGCGTTGACTCCCTCAAGAATGCCTGCAAAGGCTGGTGCATTCTTTTGCGCGTGTGCAATCTGCTGTGGCAATGCCGCCATGTGTGCGGCTTCGCGCTCTGCAACGCTCCGCGTTTCAAGCGCATCGTAGTAGGAACTCATGCCAGCCACCGTTTGCGGCGCTTGTAACTTTTGACGTCCTTGAAGCTCTTGCGTTCACCGCCGCCCACGCCAAGGTAAAACTCTTTCACGTCCTCGTTGCTGGTCAGGTCGCTGGCAGCGCCGTCCATGACGACGCGGCCGCTTTCCATGATGTAGCCGTAATCCGAATACTTCAGCGCCATGTTGGTGTTCTGCTCAGCCAGCAGGAAGGTAACTTTTTCTTTCTGGTTCAGGTCCTGCACGATATTGAAGACCTCTTCAACAATCTGCGGCGCCAGGCCCATCGACGGTTCGTCTAGCAGCACCATGCTGGGGCTGGCCATCAGGGCACGGCCAATCGCGCACATCTGCTGCTCACCACCCGACGTGTAGGCCGCCTGCGATGTGCGGCGTGTCTTCAGACGCGGGAAGTAGGCGTAGACCTTTTCAAGATTGGCGGCAATTTCAGCCTTGCTCTTGCGGGTGTATGAGCCCGTCAGCAGGTTTTCTTCAATCGTCAGGTGGGCAAAGCAGTGCCGGCCCTCCATGACCTGCACCACGCCGCGCTGCACCAGGTCGGCCGGCGATAGGTTTTCAATGCGTTCACCGCGCAGCTCGATCGAGCCCTTGGTGACGGCGCCGCGCTCCCCCTGCAGCAGATTGGAGATGGCGCGCAGGGTGGTGGTCTTGCCCGCGCCGTTACCGCCGAGGATGGCCACGATCTTGCCTTGCGGCACCTGCAGCGACACGCCCTTGAGCACAAGGATCACGTGGTTGTAGATGACCTCGATGCCGTTGACGTTGAGAACTATGTTGGGTGTGTCCATATTTTTCCTGACCAATTGCAAGGCCTGCATGCAGGCCTTGCAATTGGCGGCTCTGAGGAGCCGCCGGCACCCTTTGTTGTGAGAAGGGCGCGAGGGGATTACGACTGACAGTCAGCCGAGGTACGGCGCGTCATCTTCTTGTCGGCCAGGTACTTGTCCGCACCGGCCTTGATCATGGGCTTGATGATCTGCTCGTCAGCCGCGATGAAGCCGGACGAGAACTCCCACTTGCTGCCGTTCCATGTCTGCACACGTGCTGCGGTCGAACCCATGTGGTCAGAGCATGAAGTGGACAGCGGCTGCATCACATTGGTAAAGCCGAGTGCGTCCAGGCGCTTCTGGTCGAGTGCCAGGTTTTCCATGCCCCAGCGAACCTGCTCGCCGGTCATGACCTTGCCTTTGCCAAAACGCTCCTGTGCACGGCGTACGGCTTCAATGCTCAGCATCTGGATGATCACGCCGCGCGTGTACAGCACCGAGCCGACTTCGTCTTTCGGACCCGTGCCCTGGCCCTTGTCGTGCACCATCTTCAGAATGTCCTGGATCACCTTGGGCTGCGTGCCGGAGGTGTTGAGCGTCAGGGCGTTGTAGCCCTTGGCGCCCTCGCCGACGTCTTTCACGTCAGGCTCTGCGCCGGCCCACCACACGCCATACATCTTGTCGCGCGGATAGCCGGTGGCCTGCGCTTCCTTCAGTGCAGTGGAGTTCATCACGCCCCAGCCCCAGAGCAGCACGTAGTCAGGACGAGACTGGCGAACCTGCAGCCAGGCCGATTTTTGCTCAACACCGGGTGCGGTGACGGGAATCAGCGACAACTCAAAGCCCTGCATCTTGGCGCGCTCCTGCAGCAGCGGGATGGGTTCCTTGCCGAAGGGCGAGTCGTGATAGACCAGGGCGATCTTCTTGCCCTTGAGCTTGTCCATGCCGCCCTCTTTTTTGCCGATGTGCTGGATCAGGATGTCGGCTGCGGTCCAGTAGCTGCCCATCAGCGGGAAGTTCCACTTGAAGGCCTGGCCGTCCTGCGCGACCGACAAACCATAGCCCAGCGTGATCAGCGGCACCTTGTCGGTCGGCACTTTTTCGGTCAGTGCAAAAGTGATGCCGGTGGCCTGCGGGTCAAAAATCGCAACGCCCGGGCGGCCCTTGAGGCGTTCATAACATTCCACGCCACGATCGGTGGCATAGCCGGTTTCGCATTCCTCGTAGGTCAGCTTGACGCCGTTGATACCGCCGTCGCGTGCATTGATCAGCTTGAGGTAGTCCTGCTTGCCGTTGGCCCATGGCACA
>JAZKCB010000280.1:0-1910 GCA_040388335.1 Pseudomonadota bacterium
AGAGGAGCCAGCGTGGACATTGCACTGCTAATCAAAGCCGCCATCATGGGCATCGTCGAGGGTTTGACGGAGTTTTTGCCCATTTCATCCACCGGCCACCTGATTCTTGCGGGCTCGCTGCTGGGCTTTGATGATGACAAGGCCAAGGTCTTTGACATTGCCATCCAGACCGGCGCCATCTTTGCCGTCATCCTGGTTTACTGGCAAAAAATCCATTCGACCATCGTCGCACTGCCGCGCCAGCCCAAGGCGCAGCGTCTGGCGCTGAACATCTTCATCGGTTTTCTGCCCGCTGTGGTGCTGGGCCTGCTGTTCGGCAAGTTCATCAAGGCGCACCTGTTCATCCCGACCGTGGTGGCCAGCACTTTCATCATTGGCGGCTTCATCATCTTGTGGGCAGAAAAACGGCCGCCGGGTTCAGTACGCGTGATGCATGTCGACGACATGACGCCGCTCGATGCGCTCAAGGTCGGCCTGGCCCAGTGCCTGGCCATGGTGCCGGGCACCAGCCGCAGCGGCGCCACCATCATCGGCGGCATGCTGTTCGGCCTGTCGCGTCAGGCGGCGACGGACTTCTCTTTCTTTCTCGCCATCCCCACGCTGATTGGCGCGGGCGTCTACAGCCTCTACAAGGAGCGTGCGCTGCTGAGCCTGCATGACGTGCCCCTGTTTGCCGTCGGCCTGGTGTTCTCGTTCATCAGCGCCTGGCTGTGCGTGCGCTGGCTGCTGCGCTACATCAGCACGCATGACTTCGTGCCCTTTGCCTGGTACCGCATCGCCTTCGGCATCGTGGTGCTGGCGACCGCCTGGAGCGGGCTGGTGAACTGGGCAGCCTGATCTGTAGCAAGTGTGGTGCTGCACGTGCACTCCTTCACGCGGACAAGCCGTCCGCCGACCTGCCTGTCATGAATGTTGCCTAGGATGAATGTTTTCAACTCTTCAAAGACAGGGAACATTCCATGGGCATTCTGAGCAACATCTTCGCGAAAATTTTCCCCGGCGCCGCCATCAACGCCAGGGCGGAAGAGGCAGCCCGCGCCGCAACCGAGCCGTCCTCCATTCCCGCGAACGTTCAGGCTACGGCCGCCGCGCCCGCGCCCATGCAGGAAGTTGATGTCGAAGCACTGCTCGACGGCATGGCCAGCAAGAACCCGCAAAAGCTCAACTGGAAGACCTCCATCGTCGACCTGATGAAACTGCTGGACCTGGACAGCAGCATCGGCGAACGCAAGGCGCTTGCCAAAGAGCTCGGCTACACCGGCGATACGGCCGACAGCGCTTCCATGAACATCTGGCTGCACAGGCAGGTGATGAACAAGCTGGCTGCCAACGGCGGCAAGGTGCCCGCAGACCTGAAGGACTGATTCCGCAGCGCGTCTGTGGCAGTTTTGCCGTAGATGTTAAAAAATTGACGTATACATTAAAAAATTAACGTGTACGTTAAAACTTGGCTTGAGAAGCCGTTTTGAGCACTCCAGTCTGCTTGGAAAGCACCAAAAAAGGCCCGAAAAAGGCCTTTTTGTTGATCAAAAATGCTTCCAGACCAATAGATACGCGCGTGGGTAGCTACGAATTCAATAGCAAATTGGCGTGCCTTTTTGGCGTGCGGCAGTCCGTAGCGCCAGCCAGCCACGCAACGCGCGGGAATTAGCGACGGCTTTGGGCGGCGAGATTCAGCAGCGCCGCTTCAATCGCCGCTGCAGTGGCAACCGGGTTTTCCATCGGGAAAAGATGGCCGCCATCGACCATGGTGATGCGGCCCTGGGTGACTTTTTGCGTCAGCGCCATGCCGACCTGTTTGATCTCTGCCGATTGCAGCCCGCCGATGAACGCGGCCGGGCATTTGAGCGGGTGGCGTTTGAGCATCTGCTCCAGGTTGTCGGGCAGGGTGTTGTAGATGGTGGTTTCAA
>JAZKCB010000281.1:0-5513 GCA_040388335.1 Pseudomonadota bacterium
GATGTCATCAAGAACATCAGGGGGGCCGGATGGATGGTTTCAAAAGGCGTTTGAAGGAGTCGCTGCAGATGCAGCTCTCTTTCTGGCTCACTGTCGCCATCCTGGCGGTTGCCTTGGCAGCCGGCACCTTTTCTTTTCTGGCCGCGTTCAATGAGGCTAACGAGCTGCAGGATGACGTCCTTCAACAGATCGCTGCGCTATTCGACAGGCAGTTTTCGCCAACACCGCAGCTTGAAAGCCATGGTGTCCTGGCTGATAGCGATGAAGAGTCCAGAGTCACCATTCAGTTTCTTCCTGCTCCAGGCTCTGCGACCAGCGTAATCACTACCAGCACAGTTCAGCCGCTGATACTTGATCCGAATCTTCATGACGGCCTACAAACCATCGTGGCCCATGATGAGGATTACCGCGTATTGATTAAAACCTTGGCATCGGGTCAGCGCCTGGTAGTTGCGCAGGAGACGGGCGTCAGGGATGAAATCGCCCGCAACAGTGCCCTCAGGACACTTATGCCTTTTATTATTTTGGTCCCGATTCTTCTTTTGCTTCTGGCAGACGTGGTTAGAAGAATTTTCAGGCCCATTGCGGTGCTTTCAACGGAGATTGACAGCCGGAGCGAACAGTCTTTGCATTCATTTTCTTCAGATGAGTTACCCAAAGAAATTCGACCATTTGTCCAGGCGATCAACCGCCTGCTGGCGCGCGTGTCCCAGTCGATGGATGCGCAGAGCCGATTTGTGGCCGACGCCGCGCATGAACTGCGCTCACCGTTAACAGCACTCTCCCTTCAGGCTGAACGGTTGGGTAACGCCGAGATGTCTGTGACCGCAAGAAACCGGCTTGAGATGCTGCAAAAGGGGTTGTCGCGAAACCGCAACTTGCTGGACCAGTTACTGGCGTTCAACCGTATCCAGTCCGGCTCCATGGAGTCCAAAACAGAGGTGTCCATTCAGGGTGTCTTCAGGCAGGTACTCGAAGACGCTATCCCGCTTGCAGAAGCAAAAAATATTGACATCGGCATGACGGCCAGCAGCGATGCCAGTGTTGTGTGCAGCGAAATCGAACTCATCACCTTGATCCGTAATCTGGTCGACAACGCAGTCCGTTACACGCCCCGAGGTGGAAGGGTGGATCTATCACTCGACACTGTTGAAGACCAGGTCCGGATGCAGGTCACAGACACAGGGCCTGGAATCCCCTTGAACGAGCGGCAGCGGGTTCTTGATCCGTTCTATCGCGTCGTCGGAAGTGGCGAGATAGGCTCGGGCTTGGGACTATCTATTGTTCAAGCCATCGTCATCCGCATGGAATGGGAATTGTCATTTGCATTCGCCGATGAAGTCGCCGCCTCCGGACTCCGAGTGACTGTCATTGCCAGCTCTGCGAAAAGAACAAATTTGCCAGCATGAATTCGCTTAACGTCGCCCGACCTTTTTACATCGACGGATGAAGATACATGATTAATCTTGCCTCTGCAGGTCCTTCAGTTCTGGCCTCCTTCATGGCTTCCATGGTCGAGTTCGTGGAAGCGTTGACCATCGTGCTGGCTGTCGGTGTGGTCAGAGGCTGGCGCTCAGCCTTGATGGGGACCGTGGCCGGCCTGTTTTTCCTGATCACCTTGATTTTGATTGCAGGACCCTCCCTGTCGGTCATTCCGCTACCTGTTCTGCAATTCGTCGTCGGAGTCTTGCTTTTAATGTTTGGATTGCGTTGGCTCCGCAAAGCAATTTTGCGATCAGCAGGAATACTTGCACTGCATGATGAAAGCAAAATTTTCGCCGAGCAAACTCTGGCTTTGAGCCAGTTGGGCGGGAATAAACACAAGCTGGACAAGGTGGCATTCATCACCACTTTCAAGGCTGTTGTGCTCGAAGGCCTGGAAGTCGTTTTTATTGTCATCGCTCTTGGCGCTAACGGCACACTTTTGGCTCCTGCGATGGTAGGTGCCGGATTGGCACTGCTGTTGGTCGTGGCTCTGGGCGGCGTTTTGCATCGACCACTTTCAACCGTGCCAGAAAACACTCTTAAATTTTGCGTCGGAGTGTTGCTGACTTCTTTTGGAACCTACTGGACTGGAGAAGGGGTCGGACTGCACTGGCCCGGTCAGGATTTGATCCTCCTGGCGCTTGTAGCCGCATTCTCAGGCGCTGCTGCTGTGTTTGTGGTGATTGCTCGTAGGCACAAGGGTAAAGCTGCTTCCAAGGTGATACCCGGCGCAGCACACCCTGGTCGAAGTGTCCTGTCCAACGCAGCGTCTGAAATTTTCGGTTTATTTGTTGAAGATATTTGGCTGGCCAGCGGATTGCTGATTTGGGTAGGCGGTTGGTGGGCAATCTACACGCCTCGTCCATTAAGCGTGGCCTTGCCGGGCGCGAGTTTTGCGGCGGGACTCGTTTTGATACTTGGTGCGAGTGTTTTAAAGCGTGCTCGTATCGCATAACTATTGAGTGCTTAGCTCAGGCTTGCAGGCTAGGCTTGTTGGTGACGCCATATCCATATGTTTGGCGATCATTCGACACGGAGAAACTTTCTTTGTCCGAAGGTGGGCTTCCAAAAAGACGTAAAACCTAGGTAGCAGCTCTTTTGCATCTCAGCTCAGGCTCTCGCCGCCAAACTCCGCGTCAGCACTCCACAATTACAAAATTCTCGCGATGATGGCTTACACGCTGACGCGATTTTCTGGACAACAAAAAATATTTAAATCGGCGGTCTCAAGGACCAAGTGCAACACCTGGGGGGATCTGGGCATTGTGCTTGATGCAGTCTTCAAAGAAAGCTTCTGCCGGTGTTTTCCAGTTCAGCGTAGCCCTGGGTCGGGTATTGAGACTCCAGGCGATCTGGTCAAGCTGACGCTGGCTGTGCACACTCAGGTCAGTGCCCTTCGGCAGGTACTGCCTGATCAGGCCATTGATGTTCTCATTGCGCCCGCGTTGCCATGGGCTGTGCGGGTCCGCAAAGTAAATCTTCAGCCCCGTGCTTTCAGCCAGCTTCTTGTGTAGCGCCATTTCCTTGCCCTGGTCGTACGTCAGTGTCTTGCGCAAGGCCTCGTCCAGAGGCCCAAACGCGCCTTCAAAGCCCCTGAACACGTCCAGCGCCGTCGCGCCGTCGACCTTGACGATCATCACAAAGCAGGTTCTTCTGCATACCAGCGTGCCCACAGAAGACTGGTTCCTGGCACCCTTGATCAGATCGCCCTCCCAGTGGCCCGGCACCAGCCTGTCACTGGCCTCCGGTGGCCGCACGTGGATGCTCAGCATGTCCTGCAACACGCCCCGTCCATTTGCGACGGCGCTGCGACTTCGCGGCCTGCGCGCCCCCCGGCTTTGCCGCAGCAGCGAGGTCAGCTCCTTGCGCAGCTCTCCTTTGGGCCTGGCATAGATGGCGGTATAGATGGTTTCGTGAGAGGCTTGCAAGGCGGCTTGTTGTGGATGGTCTCGCCTGAGGATACCGGCGATCTGCTGGGGTGACCAGAACTGCTGCAGAAGGCTGCGGACCCGGCCCCACAGGACGCTGCCCTGGCAAAGCTTGCGGGGCCTGCGGGCAAGCCGACGCACACGCCGGGCGCGCGCGCCAGCCCTGACGGCGTCATAGCCTCCTGCGATGCGGGGTCTGCCCAAGTGCGCGTGATGGGCATCGGGCAGGTAACCGTTGCGATTGAGCTCACGGCTGATGCTGCTGGGTGCTCGGCACAACGTGCGCCCAATCAATCTGGCGCTGCAGCCCTGAAGACTCATCGCCATGATGGCTCCACGGTCTTCGGCGCTCAGGTGTCTGTAGTGGCTCTTCATGCTGCTCCTGTCTCTGCGGTTGAGCAGTGTTGCACTTCACCTTTGAGACCGCCATCCATAGGATCGAACGGACTGGGTAAATTGCCAGCGACAACACCTTATAAGCCGTGGTCGGCGTACCCTGACGGCGTCAATGAGGAACTTCAATGTCCACCAGGAGATATCAAATGAATTCCGCTCAGAACGGCAAAGCCGTATTCTTTTCCGCTATAGCGGTTGCTGCTGCCATGTTCATGCCATTGGCCAATGCACAAACTCCGATGACTGGAAACATGCCCATGGCGGGCGGCATGGACATGAAGACGATGATGAAAGACAACAACGACAAAATGTCGTCGATGACCATGACAGGTAACGCAGATGTTGACTTTGCGATGATGATGCGAATCCACCATCAGGGAGCCATTGACATGGCTCAAGCCGAACTCAAGAATGGCAAAGAACCTCAAATGCGCAAGATGGCTCAAAACATCATTGCCGCCCAGAAAAAAGAAATCGCGCAGTTCGACCGATTTCTGACCAAGCACGGTCACCCAACTGACAAGATGAGCAAATAGCCGGCTGGCCAGGGCAGCGGGCGCCGGTACTACACAGGCGAATTGTTTGACGCGGGCAAGTCGGGAGTTGTGTAGACAGGTGCGAACCCACCACCAGAAGTCCGAAAGTTGGTGGTTTGTCCCCGGTACACACGAGCACTGAGCCACTGAACCTTGGCGTTGTATGTATAGGCACGCAGGTCAAACTTCATGGATACTGGCAGGCTGACATCTCCAGTTGATCTTTCGCCTGGTTTGACAATCGCTTGGGCCACATAGTCCCCAGCCAAAATATCCAGCCAAACCCCTTTGGTGAGCTTGTCGCCCCGATACGCAGCTCGACTGCCGAATCCAGCAACTGGTTTAAAGAAAAGACTTCGACGTGCCGCCCACAAGCGCTGCTCGTCGGCGGCACTAACTATTTCGGTATGTGGGATGTGCTCTAACAAGACCTTTTGGATGTCGCGCGGCACGCGAAGGGACTCTAGCTGCTTTGCATCACTTAAAAGCGCCAGACGCCGCTTGTCGGCATAGAGCGCATGGGCCTGAGGATGCGGGGTCAGGACAACACCCTCATGAAGGTAGGCCTCGCGCAAGACCTCACTGTCAGGCTGTTCTAGGTAAAAGTCCGTCAGTCGGTTGTAAACCAAGTCGACGACCAGACTCCCATGATGCAGGACTCCGTCACGCCATTCGAATTCAGACGGATCAGCGATAACAGCATGTATGCCATGCCGCTCGAATAACTGCTGAAAAAGCAGAAACTCCGGATACAAGTACTGATTTATCGGTGCTGCGTCAACGATGGCAATGCTTTTCAAGGGTGCGGTACGCCCGGCAAGCAACCACTCGTGACGGAACATCTCCACTATCGCAGTTTCAAAGTCTTCAATCTGAGCCAGAGTGGGCGCCATCGCACCCAGATCAGCACAGCAGGCCCTGTGCGCCCTGGCCATCACGGCATTCAGCATTGCGCCACCGGCATTAGTATTGATCTCGATGAGTCCCAAATGCCCATCGGTAAGATGAAAGTCATATCCAAAAAAAGCGCTCAGCGGACCTGTGGAAGCCAATTGCGCAACTGCAGGCGCTCGCGCCAAGACAAGTTCCCGGTATGCCGGCGTGGCCACCACCGATTCAACGGCTTGAACGACATTAGCCATCCGCGCTATCTGCTGCGCTGCCACAA
>JAZKCB010000282.1:0-6559 GCA_040388335.1 Pseudomonadota bacterium
CCTGCACGACCCGAAACATGCTCGACCTGCTCAAGCTCAAGGCGCATATTCCGGGCTACGGGCAGGTGCTGGCGGGCTGAGCACCAAACGGTAAAAGTTAACTTGCAACTTGACATCTTGCGTAAATGTTAAGCTGGAGGTTAACTTTTGATACTCAAAGGGGATTTTGAAGCTTGCAGAAGGCAAAAAACTGCCTGAAAAGGCTATTTTTAAGTACCAAATCAGGCGGTAGCCTTTTGGATACGGGCGTGAGTAGCTACTGAATTAATAGCGAGTTAACGCTAACACGTTTACAAATCCAGCCGCTCAGCGTGTTGCGGAGCGATGCCCGGAAATCTTCTTCCCCAAGGCTGTCGCGTGTTTCACCATCAGCTGGCCAATCGCCCGCTTGTCGAGAAGTTCTGCGCGTGCACGCGTGCAGACCAGTGAAATGCTGCCGATGGGCTCGCCTTCCGGCATCACGGGGACGCCGAAGCCGACCAGATCGGTTTGCAGTTCTCCCTGGCTCACACAAAAACCGGTAAGACGTGCTTCCTTCAGCTTGTTACGGCTGTCCGCCCAGGCGTTTTGATGCGCATCCGTGCCTGCCGGGCCGAACTTGTCAAAGAGCTTGCGCACGCGGGAGGCCGGCATGAAGGCCAGCACGGCAATGCCCGGAGCGCCGCGGAACCAGGGCAGCGGCTCTCCCCGTGCGTAGGTGATGTCTACGGGTTCCGCGCCCTGCACATGCGCGACGTTGATGAGGTGGTCCCCATAGACACTGGAGAGCAGACAACTGCATCCTGTCTGCCGTGACAGGGCCTCCAGTTCAGGCAGGGCTGCCGTGACGACCGGGTCGACGCGCTTGACCAGCGTTTCCAGCTCGATGATCTTGGCTCCCACGACGTAGGTGCCGCCCGGCATGCGTGCCAGCAATCCGGCGCGCCCCAAGGCCCGGACATAACGATAGGTCGAGGAACTGGTGTAGCCCGTGACCTCCGACAACTCCTCCACCGTCCACTCGAACCGCTCCAGCGTGAAGAAGTCCAGGATGGCGAGCATCCGGTTGAGGCTGGATCCCGATTCGTCGGTCATGGGAGGGTGCATCGCATATGACGGCTGATTTTAGGACTTGTCAAACCGACGGTTGGCAGATGTTATGCGTGCTCCTCATAATTTCTTTATATCGATAACTGGGGTTTTTACTTGGGATATTAAATGGACAATATTTTAGTTATTGTCACAATACGATAATTATGAAATCAAACGAACACACCGTGCCTGCCCTGAGGTTCTCGCATGTCGGGCTTTTCGCGAGAGATATCGACGCGCAGGCGAGTTTCTACAAGTCGGTGCTCGGCTTCACGGAGACAGACCGGGGAACACTGCAGGTGAAGGACGGGATCGCGCGCCTCGTCTTCCTCAGCAGGGATCCCGATGAGCACCACCAGATCGTTCTGGTATCGGGGCGCCCGCCTGAAGCGCATTTCAATGTCATCAACCAGATTTCATTGAAGGCCGACTCGCTCGAGGCCCTGCAGGAGCTGTACAGGCAGCTCAAGGTGAAAAACGTCGATGAGCTCGTGGCCGTTACCCACGGCAATGCGGTTTCGTTGTACTGCCGTGATCCGGAGGGGAACCGGCTGGAGCTTTATGTCGATACAGCCTGGTATGTGTCCCAGCCGTGCCGCGTCGAGGTGCCCATCGAGTTGCCGATGCGTGAACTGCTCGCCTGGGTAGAAAAGCATGCGCGTGCACTCCCTGGATTCAAGCCCCGGGAGGAATGGAGAGCCGAGATGGCTATCCGCATGGGACGCGGGACCTGACTTCAGGCGGCAACCCCGTGAAAACTTAAACAAGGAGACAACAAATGTTACGTAGAACTTTTTCCGCCAGCTTGGCCGCCGTCGCGTTCGCAGCGCACGCACAAATCGGGGGCGGCGCTGCCCCCTTGAAGCTGGTCGTGCCTTTTCCGCCGGGCGATGGGCTCGAGAACGCCGCGCGCGTTCTGGGTGACCTGGTGTCCAAAGACCTGAAGATTCCCGTCATCATCGAGAATCGCCCCGGCGGCTCGGGTGTGATTGCGGCAGAGGCGGTCGCGAAATCCACCGACGGAAGAACTTTTCTGGTCGGCACCACCGCCATCATGGGAATCACGCCCTTCCTTCGCGCCGTGCCCTACGCCCCTGCGGATTTCGATCCTGTTGCCAAGTTCGCGCACATTTCGGCGGTCATGGCGATCCGCAATGACATCCCGGCAAAAAACTGGGTTGAGTTTGTGGCCCTGGCGAAAGCCGCGCCAGGCAAGTACACGTATGCAACACCTGGTGATGGAACACTGACCCATCTGGCCGTGGCTGCCATCACCCGCAATGCCGGCATCCAGATGCAGGCCGTGCCCTACAAGGGCATGGGTCCTGCGCTGCAGGATTTCATCGGTGGTCGCCTGGACCTGTACACAGAGCCGGCCGTTGTGCCGCATGTCAAGTCCGGTGCCGTCCGTGCGCTTGCTGTCGCCAGCCAGACGCGGCTGGCAGAACTGCCGGATGTGCCGACATACGAAGAGGCCGGGATCAAGGCCGCTTCAACCCCGTGGATCGGAATACTGGCTCCCAAGGCTGCACCTGCGGACCTGAAGAGGCAGCTCTCGGCCGCGTTCCAGAGGGCCGTAGCCAGCCCGGATTTCGCTTCGCGTTTGCCAACTGGAATTCAGGCTGCCTACAGCTCCAGCAGTGACTTTGCAAAGCAAATCCGCGCCGAGCAGGAGTTCTACAAACAGCTGATCACCAGCCTCGACCTGAAGATTCAATAAGAGCCTTTAGTACCGCAACCCAAGGAAACCGTTTGATGACCGATGAATTTGATGTTGCCATCGTGGGCTATGGCCCGGTAGGTGCAACGCTTGCCAACCTCCTCGTGCAGCAGGGGTTGCGCGTGGCCGTTCTTGAGCGAGAGGGAGACGTCTACCACCTGGCCCGCGCAGGCCACCTCGACGCAGAAGTCATGCGCGTGCTGCAAAGCATCGGCGTCGCTGACGGGTTCGAACCTGACACCGGGCAGACCAAAGCCATGCGCTTTGTCAATGCCGATGGCAAGGTCCTGATGGAATGGAAGCGGGGCGGCGAGCGCGGTCCGAACGGCTGGGTCAGTGATTACATGTTCTACCAGCCCACGCTGGAAGGCCACATGCGCAAGCGGCTGGCTGGTGCGCCCGGGTTCAGGCAGTTCCTGATGCATGACGTGTATGAAATCGAATCCGACGCCACTGGCGTGACGGTCAGGGCTGAGGACGTGGTGTCCAACAGGCTGGTCAGTCTCAGGGCGCGTTACGTGGTGGGCTGCGATGGTGCAAGGTCATTGGTGCGCAGGTTGATCGGCGCGACGCATGAAGACCTCGGCTTCAAGCAGCGCTGGCTTGTGGTGAACGTCAACACCCATGCCGACATGGGTTTCGAGCCGGTGAGTACGCAGATTTGCGACCCGGCCCGACCCGCGTATGCGGGCGCGTCCGGCCAGAGGCTGCGATGGGAGTTCATGGTCCATGACGACGAGTCATCCCGCGAGATGCTGCGCCATGAACACATCTGGAGCCTGATCGAGAACTCGGTTCGCCCGATCAAACGGGAGCAGGGGGAGATCATCCGTTCGGCGGTCTATACCTTTGAGTCACTGATTGCCAGACGCTGGCGGTCGGGGCGGCTGCTGATTGCAGGGGACGCCGCGCACCGTATGCCGCCCTTTTTGGGGCAAGGCATGTGTGCGGGTGTTCGCGATGCCTCGAACCTGGCGTGGAAGCTCGCCGCCGTGCTGCAGGGGCGCGCCGACGATGGCCTGCTGGATACCTATGAAACCGAACGGGCGCCGCATGTCACGGCCTTCACGCGTGGCGCCATCGAAGCCGGCAAGTTTGTGCAGATGAGCGACCCGGTTGAAATCGCTGCGCGCATGAAGGACATGCAGGACAACCCAAAATCGTTTGCACCGCCGAATCCGCATCTGGGGTCGGGCTTGAGCGAGGTGAACGGCAACAACGGCATAGGCCGGCAATTCATTCAGCCGGTGGTCGACGGCCAGCGTCTCGACGACCGGGTGGGCCATCATTTCGCCCTGGTGGCGCGCGCTGGCTTCCTCACCGGTGATGCCAGTCCCGCAGCACTGGCAGGGCAATGGCCGGGGCTGAAGGTGGTGGAGCTGCCAGCGGACCAGTCGTCGGCACTGGCGCCCTATGGGGCCGGGGCTGTCATATTGCGTCCGGACCGTTATGTGCATGCCTCTGCGGCCGATGTGTCATCGCTTGAAAAAGCGCTGGCCGGACTCGGCGGCTTGCTGCGATGAGCGTGCCCGTGAGGTGCATGTCTCCCCTGGACACATGGCCGCAGGCTGCCGAGGCCGATGGCGGCGTGAAGGGCCCTTCGCCACACGGCGAGGCCATGCTGCGCTCCTACACGGTGGCGCGTGCCCTCGAATATGGCATGGCCATCGACGACTTCCTGCGGCTGGAAACCCGTGTGCGCGAAGGCGCAGACTGGGTTGAAGTCCTGGAGCGCCTGGGGGCGGACAACCTCGAGCGTGCCCGGCTTGAGGAGCAGCGCCATCGCGCCACCCCGGCGTCCGGTTTCCATCTTCTGGCCGCTGCGTGTTTCCGCCTGGCGCAGGCCGGTGCCGAAGAGGCGCCGGCCCAAAGGCTGGCCCTCTATGAGCGCCAGGCAGACGCGTTCGGCAAGGGGGTGAAATCCTCCGGTCTCGATGCGCAGTCACTCGAATTCAGGTTTCAGGATGCGCGCCATCAGGGCTGGTTTGTCCGGCCTGACAACACGGATTCGCCGACACCTTGCGTGCTGGTGTGGGGCGGCGCAGACGGATGGTGTGAAGCCTTCTGGCGCAGCGTGCCGTCCTTTCTGGCCTGCAACCTGTCGGTGTGTTTGCTGGAACTGCCGGGGCAGGGCCTGGCCCGTCTCCGGGACGGATCCCGTCTGCGCACGAATTTCACGCAGATGGTGTCGTCTGTGATGGATGAACTTGCGGCGCGAGGCGCGCACCCTGGCCGGTTCGGTGTGTTTGGCCACAGCATGGGCGGCACCCTGGCGATGTCTGCCGCTGCCGCCGATGCACGCATCAAGGCGTGTGTGAGCAACGGTGGCGTGTGGCAGCGAAGTGCAGATGACAAATACCCGCGCGTCACGCAGCGGGTCGGCCGGATGCTCGGGCCTGAGATTGACGTGGCTTCGTTCTATGAATCCCTTGATTTCCCCCGAGCTATCCGCGCCATGCCGGCACAGCTGCTGTGCGTACAGGGCGGCAAGGACCTTCTGGTGTCGAATGAGCAGGCGCAGCAGATCACGGGGTTCCGCGGCGCGGATGCGTCATCCCTGGCCTATTGGCCGGATGGTGTGCACTGCGTGTACAACCACGCAGCAGAGCGCAACAGCATCGTTGCAGACTGGCTGGCGCAGGTACTGTCGGGCGAGGCGGCCTAGATCTATTGCATTGACGTCATGCATCGACGTTGCACCCATTAATGAGGAAAAAATGAAACTGGTGAGCTATTTGAACAACGGCCGCGTGTCGTTCGGTGCCGTGGTGGATGGTGGCATTGTCGATATCGTGAACGCTTCTGGCGGCCTCTATACCAGGATCAGGAGCATTCTGGAGCCCGACCAACTGGCAGCAGTCGGCGCCCTGATCAAGGGGCGCAAGCCGACGATTTCGCTGGAAGAAGCCACGCTTCTTCCCGTGATCCCGGACCCGGGCAAGATCTGGTGCTGCGGACTGAACTATCACGAGCATGTGCAGGAAACCCAGCGCGAGGTGACCGAGCAACCGACCTTCTTTCTGCGGGTGGCCGATTCCCAGGTCGCACACGGCCAGCCCATCGTGCGCCCGGGCGTCTCCACACAACTGGATTACGAGGGCGAAATCGCGGTCGTCATCGGCCGTGGTGGCCGACATATTTCAGAAGCAGATGCCGGGATGCACGTGGCCGGGTATGCCTGCTACAACGACGCAACCGTCCGGGACTGGCAACGCCACACCTCGCAGTGGGGCCCGGGTAAGAACTTCTGGCGCACCGGCGGCTTCGGTCCGTGGCTGGTGACTTCGGATGAGATTCCTTTTGGCACGGTCATGTCTCTCACCACAAGGCTCAATGGCCAGGTCATGCAACACGCCACCACGGACATGCTGATACACGGCATTGCGCGGCAGATTGCCTATGTGTCAACGGTGGTGCCCCTCGCGCCCGGTGATGTGATCGTGACCGGTACACCGGGCGGGGTGGGGGCGCGGCGCCAGCCGCCGGTGTGGATGGCCCCAGGCGATGTGGTGGAGATAGAGGTGGCGCATGTGGGCATACTGCGCAACGTCGTTGCCGACGAGTAGCCCGGACTCGTTGACCATCAATCCGCCAGTGCGTTACCCGCCTGCAGGTCTTTCACAATATCCAGAATCAGCTGCTTCACCGAACGCAAGGCCAGCGTGCTGGCCGCATGGCGCGACTGCGTGAGGGCGATGTAGCGGGTCATGTCGGGCTCGACGATGCGTGAGGCCTGCAGGCGCCCGCTCTTCAGGCCTTCGGCAATCG
>JAZKCB010000283.1:0-23245 GCA_040388335.1 Pseudomonadota bacterium
CGCCAACCTGCACCGCAACTGGGTGATGATTCCGCACGTCGTCAACCACGATGACGCAGACATCACCGAGCTCGAAAACTTCCGCGTCCTGATGAACAGGGAGAATGAAAAAGCCGGCATTAAGATCACCATGCTCGCCTTCCTCATCAAGGCTTCCGTTGCTGCGCTGAAGAAGTTCCCGGACTTCAACGCCTCCTTGGATGGCGACCAGCTGGTGCTCAAGCAGTACTACAACATCGCGTTTGCCGCAGACACCCCGAACGGCCTGGTCGTGCCTGTCATCAAGGACGCCGACAAGAAGGGCATCGTCCAGATCTCGCAGGAGATGGGCGAACTCGCCAAAAAGGCACGCGACGGCAAACTGAGCCCGGGCGACATGCAGGGCGCCTGCTTCACCATCTCCTCGCTGGGCGGTATTGGCGGGCGTTATTTCTCGCCCATCATCAACGCACCCGAAGTCGCCATCCTTGGCGTCTGCAAGAGCCAGATGGAGCCGGTGTGGGATGGCAAGGCCTTCCAGCCGCGCCTGATGCTGCCGATGTCGCTGAGCTGGGACCACCGCGTGATTGATGGTGCTTCCGCTGCGCGCTTCAACGCCTACCTCGGACAGATCCTCGGAGACTTCCGCCGGGTATTGCTCTAGGGCCGCGTCATGACAACGCTCGTAGTAGTCAAAAAAGCAGGGCAGGTCGCGATTGCGGCGGACACGCTGGTGACCTTTGGCGATACCAGCCTGAGCCACCGCTTTGAATCCAACAGCAAGATCTTCAAGGTCGACACGCCGGCAGGCATCAGCTATGTGGGTATGGCCGGTACCGTGGCGCACTTCCCGGCGCTGCGCAAGGCCATGAGCGCATTGCCGAAGGACCAGCTCAAGCTGGGCTCTCGCGACGAAGTGTTTGACACCTTCATCAAGCTGCATCCGCTGCTCAAGGACACTTTCTTCCTGCAGACCAAGGAAGACGACAACGACCCGTATGAGTCCAGCCAGTTCACGGCGGTGATTGCCAACGCCAGCGGAATTTACGGCCTCTACAGCTACCGTGAAGTCTTTGAGTTCAAGGAGTTCTGGGGCATAGGCTCGGGCCGCAGCTTCGCGCTGGGGGCCATGCACGCCGCCTGGGATAAATCCAAAACAGCACGCGAAGTCGCCATCGCCGGCATGAACGCCGGCTGCGAATTCGACAAAAACTCCGCCGGACCGGTGGAAGTGTTCACCCTCAAATTGAAAGCCTCCAAATGAGCGCATCCCTAATCGACATCAAGGTGCCCGACATCGGCGACTTCGACGAAGTCACCGTCATCGAGTTGCTGGTCAAGCCCGGCGACAGCATCAAGGCCGACCAGAGCCTGATCACCGTGGAAAGCGACAAGGCGTCCATGGAGATTCCATCGTCTTCTGCCGGCGTGGTCAAAGAGATCAAGGTCAAGCTTGGCGACAAAGTGAAACAGGGGTCTGTCGTATTGTCCATCGAGGCATCTGGCGGCGCGGCTGTGGCAGCTCCAGCAGCCGCAGCAACCCCCGCGCCAGCACCTGCGGCATCTGCGCCTGCTCCAGCTGCCGCACCGCCTGCTCCCGCTCCAGTTGCCTCAAGCTTCGCTGGCACCGCCGATCTCGAATGCGATGTGCTCGTCCTGGGCGCAGGGCCCGGCGGCTATTCGGCCGCCTTCCGTGCAGCCGACCTCGGCCTCAAGGTGGTGCTGGTCGAGCGTTATGCCACGCTGGGCGGCGTCTGCCTGAATGTCGGCTGCATTCCGTCCAAGGCCCTGCTGCATGTGGCAGCCGTGATGGACGAGGTCAAGCATTTCGAAAGCCTGGGCGTCACCTTTGCCGAGCCCACGGTGGACATCAACAAGCTGCGTACCCACAAGGAAAAAGTCGTCGGCAAGCTGACCGGCGGCCTGACGGCGATGGCCAGGATGCGCAAGGTCACCGTGGTGCGCGGCCTTGGCCAGTTTGTCGGTGCGCATCACCTGCAGGTTGAAGAAACCTCCGGCGACGCGCAGGAAAAATCCGGCAAAAAACAAACCATCGCTTTCAGGAACTGCATCATCGCCGCAGGCTCGCAGGCCGTCCGCCTGCCTTTCATGCCGGACGATCCCCGCGTGGTCGACTCCACGGGTGCGCTCGCGCTGAAAGAAGTCCCCAGGCGCATGCTGATTCTGGGCGGCGGCATCATCGGCCTGGAGATGGGCACGGTGTATTCCACCCTGGGCGCGCGACTTGACGTGGTCGAAATGATGGATGGCCTGATGCAGGGCGCCGACCGCGACCTCGTCAAGGTCTGGCAGAAGATGAACGCCCCGCGTTTTGACAACATCATGCTCAAGACCAAAACCGTGGGCGCCAGGGCGACGAAGGACGGCATTGAGGTCACGTTTGAAAGCGCCGAGCCGGGCGGTACCGCGCCCGCGCCGCAGACCTACGACCTGGTGTTGCAGGCCGTAGGCCGCACGCCCAACGGCAAAAAGCTCGCCGCCGACAAGGCCGGCATCACGGTCAGCGACCGTGGCTTTATCCCCGTCGATATCCAGATGCGCACCAACGTGTCGCACATCTTTGCCATCGGCGACATCGTTGGCCAGCCCATGCTGGCGCACAAGGCCGTGCATGAGGCACATGTTGCTGCTGAAGTGATTGCCGGTGAGTTGCTGGGCAACAAGGAACTCGCGAGCGCCGCATTCAATGCCCGTGTGATCCCCAGTGTCGCCTACACCGACCCTGAAGTGGCATGGGTGGGCCTCACCGAAGACCAGGCCAGGGCACAAGGCATCAAGGTCAAAAAAGGTTTGTTCCCCTGGAATGCATCAGGCCGTGCCATCGCCAATGGCCGCGACGAAGGTTTCACCAAGCTGCTGTTCGACGACAGCGAGGAAGCCCACGGCCACGGCAAGATTCTCGGCGGCGGCATTGTCGGTACCCATGCCGGCGACATGATCGGCGAGATCGCCCTGGCGATTGAAATGGGCGCCGATGCTGTTGATATCGGCAAGACCATTCACCCGCACCCCACGCTGGGCGAAAGCATTGGCATGGCTGCGGAAGTAGCGCACGGTTCCTGTACTGACCTGCCGCCTGCGCGCAAGTAACTTTCCGCGATACCGTTTGTCCTGCAAAGCCCGCGTCCTCAAGGGTGCGGGCTTTTTGCTGGCTGAAGCAGATTCCTTGGAGTGTTGCCTTCGTGCGGCTCAGGTCGGACCGACTTTGAAGTAAGCCGGCATGGTGACCCGGGTGTAGCCGCCGTTGTACGGGTTGGTGTGCATGGCGAGTTGCCACAGGGCGATGGTGGTGGCGATACCGAACAGCGTCAGAATCAGCCGTCCGGCCAATGGCCTGTCCAGATGCACGGCCGCTATGGAGAGATAGGCAAAGAACACCAGCGCGATGACCACCCACCACTGGTGGTTGTCCGTGATGTCGGTTCCGATGAACAGGCGTTTCGATCGTGCATCCTGAAGGTCATCCATGGATTTGAACCATTGCGCCAGCAAGGCCGGCGATGCACCGGATCTGGCCAGGCGCGCGCCGTGAAGGCGCAATTCACGCAGGGCCAGCGACGCGGCCGGGCTGGTCCGGTTGTTGAAGTGCACGCCCCATTCATCGGTTGAGACGGCATGGCGGTAGGCCGCCAGCAAAGGCAAGGCTTCCGCTGAATTCAGCGCAGCCGGTTCCGCCAGCTCATACAGCCGCATCATGGCCGTGACCTCCCGGCTTGCAGAGTCGGTGGCTGTTCTTTCCTGATTCCAGACATCGACAGCGAGGAAGCTCAAAAACAATGCAAACACTGTGGTGGCTGGCACCAGTGCAGGTGCGACCGGAAGCAGTTTGGGCGCGTTGCCAAAGCGTTTGTGCAGCAGGTCCAGCCATAAAAAGCTTGCAAAAAGCATCACAACCGCCATCAGTGCAAGGACCAGCAACTGAAACAGGGCGGGTAAATCGAAAAAGGCATCGAGCATGCTGGAAGCGCTGGGAAAGCGCGGTGATGGGGGAGTCGGCTAGTTTAAAGGCCGCCTTGTAGCCCGGGCTCCCGGACAATCGCAGGGCCATTCTTTTTGCAGCGCTTTAACTTGCGCTAGCGGTGGCTACAGGGCAGCGCGGGTGCTCAATCCAGCTTCACCCCGATGTCCTTGACCACCTTGCCGTATTTATCGTAGTCAGCCTTGATCATGGCCGAGAACTCTTCGGGCGTGGTGATCATGGGCTCAAGTGCACCGCCTTTGGAGAACCTGTCTTTCACATCGTTCGAGGCGAGGGCCTTGTTGATCTCGGTACGCAGCTTGCCGAGCACGGCGTCCGGTGTGCCCTTGGGTGCGCACAGGCCCAGCCAGATGCTGTTGTTGAAGCCGGGGTAGAACTCGGCAATGGTAGGCACATCGGGCATGGCGGGGCTGCGTTTTTTGCCGGCGGTGGCGAGCGCACGCAGCTTGCCTGCCTTGACCTGCGGGCTGGCAGACGAGCCGGCAAACTCAATAGGCACTTCACCGGCAATCGTTGCCAGCGTGGCCGGGCCCGCGCCCTTGTAGGGCACGTGGACCATCTTGATGCCGGCTCTAGCCTTGAGCATTTCCATCGTCAGCTGGTGCTGGCTGCCGTTGCCCCCTGATGCGTAGTTGAGCGGCGGGTTGGCTTTCTTCGCGTAGTCGATGAA
Source organism: Pseudomonadota bacterium (assembly GCA_040388335.1). GTDB lineage: Bacteria > Pseudomonadota > Gammaproteobacteria > Burkholderiales > Burkholderiaceae_C > Polaromonas. Next base: position 4,650 of record JAZKCB010000283.1, read on the forward strand.
CTCCCTGAAGGTCTTGAAGGGCGCGTCGGGGTTGGCCAGCAAAAAGAATTCGTTGGATGCCAGCGTGGCGACGGGCACCAGGTCCTTGAGCGCATCAAACGGCATCTTGTTGTACACGTGCGGGTTGATGACCAGCTGGCTGTCGACGCAGAGCGCCAGCGTGTAGCCGTCGGGCGGTGCCTTGGCCACGATGTCAGAGGCAATGTTGCCGCCAGCGCCGGGGTGGTTGTCGATGACCACCGCCTGGCCCATGGACTCGGCAAGTTTGTCACCGACCACGCGTGCCGTGATGTCAGGCGCGCTGCCGGGCGGCACGTGCACCAGGATGCGTATCGGTTTGGAGGGATAGGTCTGGGCGAGTGCGGCCGGGCCTGAAAGCATCAGTGCCACGGCGCTCATGGCGCTGACGAATTTGAGGGCTGTCTTTTTTGTGGTCATGTCTTGTCTCCGTTGCATCTCAAGGCGGGGTTCAGGCGATCAGATGACACCCATGTCTTTGGCTTTCATGTTGTAGAAGGTCCACATCTTGGCAATCACCTTGGGGTGCCAGATCTGGCTCTTGGCATCGGCCAGTTCCTCACCGGTGAGTGCCTGCGGTGTGCCGATCTGGCAGGCGCGGAACTGCCTGAGCGCATTGTCTTCAAACATGACGGATGCGCCGAAGGCTTCTTCAATGCTGCGGCCGACGATGACGGCGCCGTGGCCGCGCAGAATCACGGCCTGCTCGTTGCCCAGTGTTTTTGCCAGCGCCACGCCCTGTTCGGGTTTCTGGATCAGCGTCGGGTCGGGGTGCACCGGCACTTCTTCACCGAAGGGTGCGCCCGTTACGCCGACGGGCTGGAGCGGCTTGCCGACCACGCTGAAAAGGGTGGCGTATTGCAGGTGCAGGTGAAAGACGGCCATGACTTCGGGCCGTGCGCCGAAGACGCCGGTGAAGATCGGCGTCTCACTGGGTGGGTTGTTGGTGCCTGATTTGCGTTTGCCGGCCGCATCGACGATGACCATGTCGTCGGCTTCCATCAGGCCGGGGTGCCGGCCTTCGGTACCGCGCATCTCACGCGGGTTGAGCACCAGGCCGCCTCCATTGGGGGCTGTACCGGGCACGCGGGCACCGACCAGGCCGCCATGGTCGATCAGGCCTTCCATGTAAAGCAGCTTGCAGGCGAGGGCGAGTTTTTCGCGCGTGGCGAGAGAGGAATCCATTTTGTCTCTTGTTCTTGATGTTTTTTGAGGTGAGATTCATCCTAGTCAAGGTGACCCCGGGAATCAATCTTGAACCTTGAATCAACGTGAGGCTTTACCGTGCAATGCTGCGGGTCGGGCGGTCAATGGGAACGCGGCTGGGGCATGGGGGACCTGAAGACCCGGATATGCCTGACGAGAGGCGCTCAAATCCTTTCTAAATCCTTTCTAAATCCTGGCTAAATCGTGGGTATCGGCCAAAAAATGCTACTGAATCAATAGCTGCTCACGCGCGTATCTATTGGTCTGCAGGCTGATTTGATGCCTGAAAACAGGCCTTTTTAGCTGTTTTTGGCTGTTTTTAGGCAGTCGGAGAGCATCTGGACAGTACAGAAGGTGATTTTTTAACGTACACGCTAAATTTTTAACATCTGCGTTAAAAAATCAGAAAACCGCTCAGGGCCGCACGCCTGGCGCTTCCATGGCCATGCCCGTGGCGCGTGCTGCGAGGTAGACCTCCAGCTCGACCAGTTCAGTCGAGCCGTAGGGAAAGAGCTCTGCACGAACGCCGCTCATGCAGTTGCGCAGGCGGCGCTGCAGCGAGCCCATGGCCTGCCACTCCAGCCGGTAGACCGGGTACCCGGTGGCGTGCGCCTGCGGGATCAGGCTGCTGCCCAGTTTGTTGCCGGCGTTGCTGTCATGGCATTGGGCACACGACAGGTTGAGCTGGCCCATGCGCTGAAAGAAGCGCTGCTCACCCAGTTGCCTGAAGGGCTCCAGCCGTTTGTCGGCGGGCGGCGTCAGGGGCAGGCCGCGTGACTGCAGCGCGACGTAGCTTTCAAGACTGAGCAGCTCCTGCGATTCGTAACGCAGCGGGTCGGCCTGCTGGTGTTGCTGGCGGCAGATGTTGATGCGCTGGCTGAGGGTGACGGGCCGTTTGAGCGCCTCATCAAACGCCGGGTAGCGTGCTGCCACACCCTTCATCGAGCTGGATGCGGCGGCGTGGCAGGTCACGCAGGCCTTGCCGCTCAGGCCCGCTGTTTTCTGCCACAGTGCTTCGCCGTCTTTCACCCACAGCATGCCGGGGTTGAGCGCGTCGTCTTTCTGCATGGCCTGGGTTGAAGCGCCCATGAAGTCGGAACCCGGGCGGCGGGTGTCGGCTGATTTTTTGTCTTGCGCATGAAGGGCTGTGCCAGTGAAGGCGCAAGCAGACAGCAACACCAGCAACAGATGCCGGACCCGAGCACTCATGCCGTCACAGTGATGGCCACGGTCTCGGTCTGGGTGAAGCCGTTGTCGCCTTCCCAGTGCAAGACAAAGCTGCCGCTGTCTGTTGCCGTGGTGAAAAACGCCAGGTAAGGGTTGGCCGAGATGGCCGAGTACATGTCGGCGCTGAAAATCTGCTCGCCGTTGTACTGGCAGGTGAAGGTCTGGATGATGTTGCGCGGCAGGATTTTGCCGTCGTCGCCGGGCCTGAAGCCGGTTTCCATCGGGTGGCCTATGGTGGCGCGAATCTCTATGATCTCGCCGCGTTTGGCTGTTGCCGGGATGTTGATGAGGGTGCGGGCCATGTCAACTCCAAAGGAATGCGCGCAGCGACGAGCCGCCCCGAGCAAGCAACGGCCCCCCTGGGGGGCAGAGAGCTACACGCAGTGAGTGAACGTGGGGGTAAAAATTTTCGCGCAGTGACGGGCCGCCCCGAGCAAGCAACGGCCCCCCTGGGGGGCAGAGAGCTACACGCAGTGAGTGAACGTGGGGGTTCATATTTATGCTTCTCCCTCGACGCAAGCCACTACGGTGACGACGACATCGACACTGTGCGACCAGTAGCTGCCATCGCTCATCTGCGCGACAGCCACCAGTTTTTGCGTCGCGGCCAGCCGCATGCGTGTGGTCACACTGGCCTTACCTGCGCGTGGACCCAGCGTGAACCTCGCCACGTCGCGCTGCGGGTTCTTCTCATTGAAGATGGCGATGCTTTTGACATGGTCGGCCGCCGTCATGGGGCTGGCCACCGTGACGGTGATGGGCACGACGTTGCCGTTGTCGACCAGTTCGGCAATGTCGATGTGAACCTTGCCTGCCGTGACCGGCGCTCGCGACGTGTAGGTGGCAATCGCCACCTCAAGGTCGCCTGCGGCTGCGAGGGCGGGGCGCAGCACAACGCTGGCGCCCAGCGCTGCCGCTGTCGCCAGCACCGTGCGGCGTGAGGCCTTCGTGCCTGCATGCGGCGGAGAGTTCTTCAGCATGTTATTTCTTCAGTGTTTGTAAAAACGCCAGCACGTCTTCAATCTGTTGCGCGTCCAGCAGGGTTCGCCCTTGCCACGCTGTCGCGACACGGCTCAGGCCTTCAGTACGATAGTACGCCGGCATGATGGTTTGTGCATTGAAGCGGGTGGCATCCACCAGCCGCAGCCGCAACTGGCCTTCAGACCAGCGCGAACCCGCACCTGAAAGATCCGGCGCCAGGTTGCCCTGGAACCGTTCTTCAGGAAAAGGCCCGGTGTGGCAAAGCAGGCAAAGCCCGACCTGCCGGTTGGCGACGATGGCCCGGCCACGCGCCGCATCGCCGGGCGTAGCGGTGAGCGGTGCGGGGATGGCGTCGCCAGCAATGGTGAAGGGCGCGCCCGGCGCAATAGCGGAGGGCTGCGCCGTGGCCGTTATCAACGGGAGCCAGAAGGCTCCGATGACGAGGGCCAGACGCCGCCTCGGTCTCATGCCTTTTTAAGGCTGGTGTTTTTAAGCGGCAGGTCGCGCACACGCTTGCCGGTTGCCGCATAAATCGCATTGAGCACCGCCGGCGCCGCCACGGCGATGGTGGGTTCGCCCACACCGCCCCAGAAGCCGCCCGATGCTGCAATGACGGTCTCGACCTTGGGCATCTCGTCCATTTTCAGCATCTGGTAGGTGTTGAAGTTCTCCTGCTCAATGCGGCCATCCTTGACCGTGCATTCACCGTACAGCGCGGCTGACAGGCCGTAGACAAAGGAGCCTTCTACCTGTGCTTCGATCTGCTGCGGGTTGACGGCGTAACCGCAATCTGTAGAGGCCACGATGCGGTGCACCTTGAGCTTGCCTTCGTCGCTGACCGACACCTCTGCCACCGCCGCCACATAACTGCCAAAGCCCATGATCTGCGCGATGCCGTGGTAGTGGCCTTTGGGAAGCGGTTTGCCCCAACCGGCACGTTCGGCCGCAGCATTGAGCACGGCCAGGTGCTTGGGATGGTTGGCCATCAGCTTGCGGCGCAGCGCCAGCGGATCCTGCTTTGTGGCGACCGCGATCTCGTCAATGAAGGACTCGAGGTAAACCGCATTCTGGTTCAGGTTCACGCCGCGCCAGAAGCCCGGCGGCACATGCGGGTTGCGCATGGCATGGTCAATCAGCAGGTTGGGAAAGGTATAGCCGATCGAGCCCTCGGGGCCGGGCGCGTTCAGGCCCATGAAGACGGCAGGGTCCTTGCCGTTGACAACGGCCTGTGGAATGGCCGTGGCAAGGATCGACTGGCCCGAGATGCGCATGTGCAGGCCGGTGATGTTGCCCTGTGCGTCGAGTCCGGCAGTCATCTTGCACTGTGTGACCGGGTGGTAGCGGCCCTGGGTCATGTCTTCTTCACGTGACCAGATCAGCTTGATGGGGGTGCCCGGCATTTCTTTGGCGATGCGCACGGCCTGCGTGACGTAGTCGGTCATGCTGCGCCGGCCAAAACCACCCCCCAGATGCATGCGGTAGACGTCGCACTGGTTTTGCTTCAGGTCTGCTGCTTCCGAGCAGGCGGCCAGTGCCGCTTCGGCATTTTGTGTCGGTGCCCAGACTTCGCAGCGCGTCGGCGTCCATTTGGCCGTGGCGTTCATCGGCTCCATGGTGGCGTGGTTCTGGAAGGGGTAGGAGTACACAGCCTCGATCTTGCGTGCGCTGCCGGCAATCGCGGTGCGTGCGTCGCCGCTGGCGTTGCCGACCGCTGCTTCAGGTGCATCCAGGCCGGCTTTAAGAATGGCTGCGATGCTTTCGCTCGAGACTTTTTCGTTCGGACCGTTGTCCCAGACGATGGGCATGGCGGCCAGTGCGCTTTTCGCGCGCCACCAGGTGTCTGCCACCACGGCGACGGCACTGTCACCCACACGCACGACTTTCTTGACGCCGGGGCGTTTTTCAATGGCTGACGCATCAAAACTTTTGAGCTTGCCACCAAACACCGGGCATTCCTTGATCGCGGCGTTGAGCATGCCTGGCAGCACGACGTCCATGCCGTAGATCTGCTTGCCCGTGACCTTGTCGGCTGTGTCCAGCCGCGCCAGGCGTTTGCCGGCCAGCTTCCAGTCTTTGGAATCCTTCAGTTTGACCGTGGCCACGTCGGGCGCCGTCAGCTTGCCTGCAGCAACAGCCACCTTGCCGTAGGTCGTCTTGCGGCCGCTGGCGCTGTGGGTGATGACGCCGTTGGCGACGCTGCAGTCAGCGGGCGAGACCTTCCAGCCATCGGCTGCGGCCTGCACCAGCATCATCTTTGCGGCAGCGCCGCCCTTGCGCATGTAGTCCTGCGACTGCCGCACACCACGGCTGCCGACGGTGCCGAAGTCGCCCCAGACGCGTTTGCGCGCCAGGCTCTGGCCCGGGGTGGGGTATTCGGTCTTGACTTTGGCCCAGTTGCAGTCGAGCTCTTCAGCCACCAGTTGTGCCAGGCCGGTCAGCGTGCCCTGGCCCATTTCAACGCGGCCGATACGGATGATGACGGTCTCATCGGGTTTGACAACGACCCAGGCATTGACCTCTTCCGGCATGGCCGCGTCCTGCGCATTTGCCGACGTGGCAAACGGGATGTGGAGGGCCACAACGAGGCCGGCGCCTGCCGTGCTGCCGAGGAAGCCGCGGCGAGAAACCTTGGCCGTGGCTTTGGGGGTGGACATGACGGCGCTCATGACACGCTCCCGTCGGTATGGGTAATCGCCAGGCCCGCACTCTTGGTGCTGCCGCCCTGCGCGACGGACTTGATGGCCGCGCGAATGCGGTTGTAGGTGCCGCAGCGGCAGATGTTGGTAATGCTCTGGTCGATCTGCTCATCGGTCGGGCGCGGGGTTGTCTTGAGCAGCGCAGCAGCTGCCATCACCATGCCGCACTGGCAGAAACCGCATTGCGGCACGTCGAGGGCGACCCAGGCTTTTTGAACCGGGTGCGAACCATTGGGCGAGAGGCCCTCAATGGTGACGACCTTGTCCTTGGCATCAACCGTCGATGCGGGGCGCACGCAGCTCCGGGTGGGTACGCCATTGATGTGCACGGTGCAGGCGCCGCATTGCGCGATGCCGCAACCATATTTGGTGCCGGTCAGACCCAGCTGTTCACGTATGACCCAAAGTAGCGGGGTGTCTTCTTCTGCTTCGTACTGGCGTACTTTTCCGTTGACATTCAGTTGTGCCATTGCTGGGCTCCTCTTGTGGGAATTTTCAAAGTGGGGGGATACCACCGGACATGGTAGTCGCGGAGCTCCAAAGACGGGGCGGGATTAACCCTCGGCATTGAAGTGGGTATCAGGATATCAGAGCAGGTATCAGGCAGCCGTGTTGCGAAGAAGTCAAGACAGGCTCTGAATGACAGCCAGCATCTGTGGTTGCCAGCGCCGTACTGAAAATTGCTGCCTCAGCAATGTCTGCGAGGCTGCTGTGATGGCTTGCCGTCTGGCAGGGTCGTGGAGGAGCGACTGGCAAAGCGCCGGCAGGTCGTCCAGCGCCCCCATCACCAGGTGCTCACCGGGCCGGATGCCATGCGCCGCAAGGCCATCCGTGGCTTCGCTCACCATCGCGGTGCCGGCTGCCCATGCTTCCAGCGTACGGAACTGGTCGAAATAGGTGTGCTGCGGGTCGGCGTGAAGGGTGAGCGAGATGCGGGCATGACGCAGCCGTTCTTCGCGCGATTTGCCCCACAGGCCGGCCCAGACAAACTCTGCCGGGACCTTTGCCGCATTAAAAAGCATCGCGGCCTGTTCGCGGGAGGGTGACGGGTGCCCCATGAAAAGCACATCGGTGGTTCTGGCGGATTCCGGATCGGGCATGCGAATGTGTTTTTCGGCAACCATGTAAGGCAGTTGGGAGACGGCCAGGAAAGGGTAGTGCTGGCGCAGATAGTGTTCAATCGGCTGGTCCATGGCGAGCACGGCATCGAGCTGCGGCGCAAAGGCATCAAACAGTGTCGCCTTGTAGCCGTGCACTGCGGCGTCAGGGTTGCGCGTCAGCGGGTCCAGCATCCAGAGCAGGTTTTTGCCGCGCGGCAGGCCGTGTTTTCCAAAGCGTTCAAAGGCGTAGATGCCTACGACCAGCAGGTTGACATCGGCTGCGCCGACGTCGGGCAGGGCACCTTCCTTTTCAGTGCCCAGGTCTATGTATTCGACCTCATGCCCGGCATCCAGTAGCACATCCATCCAGATCCGGCAGGCCCTGCCGAACAGTGTGTCGATGTCTGTGTAGATATGGATTTTCAAGGGCTGCGAGCTTCAGTCTCTGTCTGTTGCCACGGCCCGCAGTTGCTTTGGCATTCCTGATGAACGTTATCAGGGGCCACCGCGAAAGGGTGCGCTTATTGCGCCTGAATCAGGTACTGATTGAGTTGTGCGGCTGGCGCAGTGGCCTGCAGCAAGGGTGCCTGCGTGGTACGAGGCTGAGCCGGGACCTGGGCTTGCGCCTGCACTGCGACTGCCGTGCGGGATTCACGTGCTTCGCTGGCTGGCTGACCACCTTGGCCTGCCACGCGGCGGGCGCCATCAAAGCGGCGATTCCAGTAGGCCACCGCCATGCTTTCGACACGGACTTCAGCGCCGGGCTTTGGGGAATGGATGAACTTGCCTTCGCCGACATAAATACCGACGTGGCTGAAGGCGCGGCGCATGGTGTTGAAGAACACCAGGTCGCCGGGTTGCAGGTCGTCCCTGGCAATGTTCTGGGTGGCGGCTGCCTGCTGCTCGGCCTTGCGCGGCAGGATCAGGCCAACGCTTTGTTCGTAAATGGCCCGGACAAAACCGCTGCAGTCAAAACCGGTGTCGGCGGAGTTGCCGCCGCGGCGGTAGGGCACGCCCAGAAAACCCATGGCATTGACGACCAGCTCCGAGGCCTTGTTGCTGACCGTCTGGCTGGCACGCTCGATATGCGCCATCAGGCCCTTGTCGGCCAGTAATTTGTCCATGTCGTCGGCAGAACTCCCTGGGGCGGCATGGGCTCTGACTGCGAACAGCATGGCGGATGCGAAAAGCAGAAAGGCCAGTAAGGGAGCTGTGATACGCATGGCAGGCAGGATACTTGAAGGAATGGTCCTACGTCAACCTTAAGTTGATTCTTGATAGCTCTGCCAAGCCATTGATTTGTAACGATATATCGCTTGATTCGTTTTGCTGCACTTTAATTAGCCTCCAAATACTTTTAAAACGAGTTCTAAAGTATTCATCTATTGAAGGGGTTGACCTCATGCAGCGTTTTTCAGCCTTTTTTGTTTCATCAAACAGGTCTACCGGTCAATCCGGCAAAGCGCAGCCAGCTATTATTTTGCTAGCGCTTTTGATGCTGGTTTCGCCCTTGGCCAAGGCGCAGGGCATCAAACCCGAAACGGTCGCGACCGGCCTTCAAAACCCGTGGGCTGGTGCTTTCCTGCCGGATGGCAGGTTTCTGGTGACCGAGCGCGCAGGCCGCTCGCGTGCGGCAGCAAGATAGGCGAGGGCCTGACTACCAAGACCGGCATGGAGCAGCCGCTGCGTTACTGGACACCATCGGTTGCACCTTCAGGCATGGCTTTTTTGACCAGCGACCAGCGACCAGGGCCTGGCAGGGCAACCTGTTTATCGGCTCGCTCAAGTTCGCCTATCTTGACCGCATCGAACTGGCGGCGCCGTACAGCGGCAAGGCGGTGCGTGAAAGCAAACTCATCAGCGAGGTCGGCGAGCGCATTCGCGACGTTCGCCAGGGCCCGGACGGCCTGCTCTATGTGCTGACCGACACAGCAACGGAAAGCTGATCTGTTTGCTGCCGCAGTAAGCAGACTGCTCAAGCGCAGGTTCTCGCTGTCCGGCCCGGTGCAAACAGGCTCGCGGCTTTGTGCAGCAAGTCCCTCAGTTGCGATGGCGCTTCTGCATGGCAGATGGTCAATGTGCTGCCGCCGCGCGCTGCCGTCAGCGTGACCCAGCCGCTGCACTCAAGCTGCAGTGCCTCGCCCTCGGCAAGACGGGTCTGGCTGCGAAAGACCTGTCCGCCCAGCAACTGCGGTGTACCCGTCAGGTGCAACTGGCCTGCGGTGCTGACAATGGTGGTGCCAGCCTTGAGGTAAACAGACAATGACTCATCGGCACTGATCTGGATGACAGCTTCACGATCTGGTCTGGCCTGCATGGCGGAACTCCTTTGGGGTTGAAAGGCTTCCAGCTTAAAAATGATTGCACTTTCAAAACAGACACACCCGCCAGCTGTCTGTACCGGTACAGACACGAATTAATCTATCTGTTATGGTCTGATCCAGGCCCATCTGTGCCTGTCCGTCTCCGCCGGGATCGTTGAATATTCAGGCGATGCAAGCCATGGAACAACCGCTTTACCTCAAAGTCTCGAGCCACTACAGGCAGGCGATCCAGTCCGGCGCGCTGACGCCGGGCCAGCGCATGCCCTCGGTGCGAGACCTCACGCGCCTGCACCAGGTCAGCCTGTCGACCGCTGCGCTGGCCTGCCACACGCTGGAAGATGAAGGCCTGCTGGAATCGCGTCCGCGGTCCGGCTACTTTGTCTTGCGAAGGCGGCGCGCCGACCTGCAGCGCCTGAGCGAGCCCGATCCAGGCCGCAAGCTCGACCCGGCGCAATATGTCGGCATTCACAACCGGGTCTCTGACTACGTTGCCAAATGCGACAGCCACCCACTGGTGGTCAATCTGGCTGCGGCCTATGGCTCACCGGAGATGTACCCGTCGGAAGCGTTGAAGAATGCTTCAACGCGCGCCTTGCGTCAGCACCCGCAGTTGCTGGTGAGTGCTGTGGATTCGCCGCGTGATTCGCCGCTGCGGGCAGTCCTTGCCAGGCGCGCGCTCGAAGCGGGCATGCAACTCGCCCCCGAAGACATCGTCGTCACACACGGCTGCATAGAAGCACTCAATGTCGCACTGCGCGCCGTGTCCCAGCCGGGTGACACCATCGCCGTTGAATCACCTACCTATTACGGCCTGCTGCAGATTCTTGAAAGCCTGGGCCTGCGCGCGCTGGAGATCCCGACCAGTCCCACCACGGGCATTTCCGTCGAGGCGCTGGATCTCGCCTTCCAGACACAGGAGAGCATCAAGGCCGTGGTGGTGATGCCCAACTTTCACAACCCGCTGGGCAGCGTCATGCCCGATCTGGAGAAAGAAAGGCTGGTTGCGCTATGTGAGCGCCAGCAGGTCGCGCTGATTGAGGACGACACTTACGGCGCGCTTGGGCATGACGACGTGCCGCTCAGGGCCGCCAAAGCCTGGGATAAAACCGGTAACGTCATTTATTGCTCGTCGCTGCGCAAAATACTCGCGCCCGGCCTTCGTCTGGGGTGGATGACTGGTGGACGCTGGCAGGCGCGCATACAGATGCTCAAGTACGCGCAGAGCCGCTCCAACGAGGCGCTGGCGCAGATGGCGGTGTCGCAGTTCATGGCGTCAAGCGCCTATGACAGGCACATGGCCAGGTTGCGCCGCATGCTCAATGTCCAGCGCGAGCAGATGGCCGAGGCGATTGCCAGATATTTCCCGGCCGGTACCCGCTTGAATGTGCCCAGCGGCAGCATGCTGCTTTGGGTGGAGATGCCGGAGGGGACTTCTGCGCAGGCGGTGTTTGATGCCGCGTTGCTGCAGGGCATACGCGTGGCGCCGGGCGCCATGTTTTCAAACTCCAGCAGGTTTGACCACTACCTGCGCATCAGCTGCGGCTTTCCGTTCTCAAACCAGATTGACGATGGCCTGCGCAAGCTGGCCGATATCGTCGCTGCCGGGACCTGATCGACCCTACAAAGCCATGTTTGCGATCTGGCGGGAATGCTCGCCACGCCTGATGCGCGGTAACGGCCTGATATGACTTGCACCTGTGTGACCTGCCATGTCCTGAAGCGCCTGGTCAAGCCGGGAGAGCACATCGGACGTTGTGGCATCGGACGGATCGATTTCAACCAGCGCAATCTGGAAATGCAGCTCTGACCCCTGAAGCCCGCATTCTTCAGCGCGCAGTCCGTGCGCCAGTATTTGTGTGGCCATGAGTCGTGATGTGCCCTCGGCAATGGCCTCTGCGATCACGGCAAACCGGTTGTGCCCCAGTCGTGCAGCAGTGTCCTGCGCACTCAGTGTTCCGGCAATTGCCCGGGCAGCGGCGAGGATGACACTCTCGCTGTTGTCCAGATGCCTTTCAGCAATGATTTTGTCGAGGTTTTCCACCCGTATCAGAAACAGCGTGCAGGTATAGCCAAGCTGCCTTGAACGCATCAGCGCGCCGTCCGACCTGTCGAAAAAAACCACCGGCGTGGCCAGTCCTGTGAGCGGGTCGGTGCGCTCCCTGGCCTCAACGCGCAAGGTATTTTCTGATCGCAGCCGGCTGGCCCAGACCATCCCGAGGTAACCCGCCACCGCGTAAGTCGCCAGTGCGGCCAGGCTGGCCAGGCGAAGGGCGCTTGTATGGGCGACTGATGTCAGTGCCAGTTCCAGCAACAGGTAGTGCGCAATCAATGCGGCGTAACCGCCTGCAACCCAGAAAATCCATGGCCGGTTTTGTGCCCAGGCGCGGACCAGGTACCAGGCTGTCAAGCCGGCCCAGGGCAGGGCGAGCAAGCCTGGATGGCTTGACCTGAGCATGCCCAGGCTCGCCGCCATCAGTATGGGCCCCAGGATCGCGAGCCCCAGATACCGGATTATTTTTGCGGGCTGGTGCATGGCGCCGGTCGAGCCGGCTGCTGCCAGCATGGTTTGTGCGGTCAGCGCGAGTTGAAGGCTCCACATGACCGTCAGCGCCATCGGACTGACATCGGGAACAGCGAGTGCTGCCAGCGCTGCGGCAATGGACGCGGAATGCCACCACAACATGCGCTCGTCGTAGGCCTGCCCGATGATGAGCCCGAGCAGCAGCACAAGACCGCAGATCCCCGCAAGGGCTCCACCCAGAAAGACCGGAAAGTCCGTCACAGGCAGCATCAGCCGCTCCGGTCACGCTCAGGTGTGTTAGCCATAGCCAGGTTCACGTGGTGCTCCCATCTCTCTTTTTATATGGGTACACCTTACGCCTGTTTATTCCGCCCCGCCAGTCCTTGTGTTCCAGCACCCTCCCTTAAAACAACAGGGAATGCCGCCGCGAAAGGCGCAAGCCGCCAAGCGCTCAAACCAGGTCAGGCTCGGCACCTGCGGCAGGCGTATGCAGTGGCGTCTGCCGGTCCGTGATGCGGGGCAAAGCCTTGATGCGGCTGCTGGCGGCTTTACTTGTCATCCCGCGCAGTGTGTCTTCCAGCAGCGCCAGTATGGTGGCCGAGCCGACACCCGAGGGGTCGATCTCCACAATCGCAATCTGGAACTGCAGGTCAGAGCCTTTCAGCCCCCATTCCCCGGCCCGCAGGCCGTTGGCCAGTATGCGTGTTGCGATCTGGTTGGCTGTGCCTTCTGCAATGCCTTCGGCCATGATCGCAAACCGATTGCCGGATAGACGCGCTGCCGAGTCCTGTGAGCGCAAGGCGCCGGCAATCGCGCGCGATGCGGTCAGCAGGACCCGCTCGTTGTTGTCCATGCCCTGATCGCGCACGATCTGGTCGATATTTTCGGCACGCACCAGCAGCACGGCGCAGGTGTAGCCCATGGAGCGCGAGCGGATGAGCGCGCCATCCATGCGGTCAAAAAAGACGCGTGGCATGGCCAGGCCGGTCAGCGGGTCCGTGCGCTCGCGCGCTTCCACACGCAAGGCGTTTTCGGCGCTGAGACGACTCAGCCAGACCATGCCGAGGTAGGTCGCGCAGGCATAGACAGCCAGCGCAGCCAGACTTTCAGCCTGCAGCCGCTCGTTCCATGGTGAGTTCAGGTCGGCCGTGCGCAGCAGGTGCTGCAGGACAAGCGCGGTTTGCCCGGCCGCAATCCAGACCATCCAGGGGCCGCTCTGGCTCCAGGCGCGAATCATGTACCAGCTGGCCAGCAACGCCCACGGAATGACCAGCAGGCCCATTTGCCGGTGTGTCACCAGTCCCAGCGCCAATGCCGGCACCATCACGCCAACCAGCGCCATTGAAAGGTATTGAATTGCTTTGGCCGGCCGTGCGATGGAGCCTGACGACCCTGTGGCCGAACACAGTGCCAATGTGGCAAGCGCCAGTTGTATCGGCCAGAGGGCAGATGCCGATGCCGGATAAGCCTGGCCCAGCGCATGGGCAAGCAACGCAATGCCGAGCGCTGCCGAATGCCACCACAGCATGTGCTCGTCGTAAGCGTGCCCAATGATCAGGCCCAATACCAGGACCAGCATGCAAATGCCGCCAAAGGCGCCGCTTGTATAAATCCAGAAATCGGGAAAATCAGGCATCAATATTTGATGTCGCAGCAGCCTGAAGCATCTTCAAACTGCGCGCCTTCCAGACGGTCGTTGTGGTGAGGACGACCGTGGCCTTTCGGGCGCAGCCGCGTCCCGTATTGTGTTGCAAGTACGAAAGCGCGTCCAGAGCGTGCATTTGCGCACGCCCGGGTCTTACTGGTTGGCGACCAGCAGGTTGTTTTCGATGCGCACCCGGTCACCGACCCGGAATGCCGGTGGTGTGGCGTAGGTCACAGTCTGCGTACCGCCGCTTTCCAGCCGGGTTACCACTTCGTAGTGGGTGTTCTTGCGCACGTTCTTTTCAATCTCGCGGCCAGCCAGCGCACCGCCCACGGCGCCCAGCACCTGCGCAGCGGTCCGGCCATTGCCGTTACCGACCTGGCTGCCCAGAACCGCACCGGCCAGGCCACCGCCGATCAGGCCCACATAACTGCCGTCACCCTTGACTTCGATCGCGTTAATGGCTTCCACCGTGCCGCAGTTCGGGCAGATTCTGACCGGCACATTGGCCGGGCGAACGGCACCGCTGGCCACCAGCGATTCACGCAGGACGGCATCCGCCTGGCGGTTGTCAACGCGCAGGTTTGCCGTCACACGCGAGGCGGCGGTGATGCGGTCACGCGATTTGATGGTGTAACTGCCTTCGTATTTGCCCGGGGTCGTCTCGTTGAGGAAGATCTTGCCTTCCATGCCGTTGAGCCGTGCACTGGCCTTGCCGCCGGGTGTACCCATGAGCGTGAAAAACAGCTCCGAACCCGGCTCGATCCGGCTGGCAGGCGAGACGGTGAAGCTCTGGATACGTGGTGCAATCCCCGTAGGCACGCTGCCCGTGCGCGAGCGCCACGGAGCGCCGGCCAGCAGCGACTCATCCAGCACGGTGCTGGCGACCTGGTTGCCCAGGCGCACGTTGGCGGTGACCTGGCTCAGTGGGGACAAGCGGTCTGATGTGCGAATCGTGTAAGAGCCCACATAAACGCCGGGTTCGATTTCAGGCAGCAGGTACTGGGCGTTGATGCCTTCGATGCTGATGCGTGTGTCCGCGCCGGGCGTTCCATAAAGCGTAAAAACCATCTCGGTGCCCGGGCTCAGCCGCTCCACCTGTTTGACGTCAAAGCCTGTGATCACGGGCGCAGCGTATGGCTGCGCGGCCGCGATCCCCGGAACGAACGCGAGCTGGCTGAAAGCCAGTGCCGCGAACAGCATATTGAGAAATTTGTGGCGCAGGGTCATGGGACTGTCTCCTTGAGTTGATGTTGGCGACGCAATGCCGGTCACTTCCCAACGCGCCATGTTGGCCGGTGTTGACCTGTTTTTGATGGTCGGGCGCTTGGCCTACAGGGGACACGGGCGCAGGACTTCGCCAGTGCGTCGGAGCCCCGCGGGATGTGGGGTGTGCCGGTGCGGTCATTCGTTATCATGGCCGGATGGTGACCATGCATTCATGGCGGGGACTGCTCACCCGCAGCAACCGCACAGCGAAGATCTGGCTGACGGAGTGGTGGCGGCTGGCGCATCTGGGCGCACTGTTGCTGTTGCTGGCGATGTCGCCATCCAGCTATAAACGCAGCGACAGGGTGGTGATGGCGCGCCACATTTACGACAACACCGCCCCCATATTGACCGGCTTCACCGTGCTTTGCGCGCTGCTCAGCCTGGTGCTGACGCGCATCGTCGCCACCACCGCACTGACTTACGGCCTGACGCAGTATTCATTGCAGGTGGTCATACGCGTGCTGGTGCTGGAGCTGATTCCGCTGACTGCAGCCCTGTTTGTGGCGCTGCGTTGCACCATCCCCGACGGGGCAGAGCTCGCCGAGATGAAGGCGCGTGGCGACCTCGACAAGCTGCGCCGCAAGGGCGTGGACCCGATCCACCGTGAGGTGTTGCCGCGCGTGGTGTCAGGCATTTTTTCAACCGTCACGCTGGCGGTGCTCAGCTGCGTTGTGGCGCTCATCGTGGCCTACATCACCATTTACGGGTCGAACCTGGCAGGCTGGGCCAGCTACACGCGGCTGTTCGGCCAGGTCTTCAACCCCGCGGTGACGCTGATCTTTGTGCTCAAAACCCTTTTTTTTGCACTGGCCGTTTCGCTGATTCCGATGGCTTCAGCCCTCTACGGCCTGGCCGAGAGCAATACCCGCACCAGCGCCGAGATGCGCGGGCTGGTACGCATGTTTTCCGTGATTTTGCTGATTGAGGTTCTATCCCTCGTCGGCAACTACTACTAGGAGACCACCATAAATCCAATGATCGGGCGCATGACTGCGTTGCGCGGTGCTCGGAATCCTCATGCACCGGGGTGCATTCCGGTGTCCTGCGCTCCGGGCGCCTTGCCCTGCATCCCGATAATTGAATTTCTGGAAGTCTCCTTCAAAACTTTGCTATACCGTGAACCAATTAGAAGACCCCACCCATGAGTGAAACCCCCGACAAACACCTGGCGCCCGAGCCGGGCGACACTGCGCCGCCCAACGAACATCTTGAGTTCAAGGCCGTGCTGCTGCTGATCTTCATGGTCGCCCTCATTGCCTGCTCGGCCCTGTACGTGATGTATGCGCGCGGCGTGTTTGAGCGCACGCAGCGCCTTGTGCTGGTTTCAGAGGATTCCGAAGGTGTGGTGGCCGGCATGAACCTGACGTTCTCGGGCTTCCCGATTGGCCGGGTGCGCAATATCGAGCTGGCCGACGACGGCAAGGCCCGCATCAACATCGACGTTGCCAGCAAGGATGCGCACTGGCTGCGCAAGTCCAGCGTGTTCACCATGGTGCGCGGCCTGGTCGGCGGCACCAATATCCGCGCCTACACCGGCCTGCTGACCGATGCGCCGCTTGAAGACGGCGCGGTGCGCACTGTGCTGCAGGGCGATGCGGCGGCAGAAGTGCCCAAACTGATTGCCTCTGCCAAGGACCTGATTGAAAACGTCAACAGTCTTGTCGGCAGTGAAGGCGCGCTGGGTGCCAGCCTGGCCAACCTGAAGGTACTGACCACGCGGCTGAATGGCACCGGCGGCGCCATGTCGGTGCTGCTGGGGGGTGAAGCAGAAGCCAAAAAGCTGCAGGTCACGCTGGACCGCAGCAACGCCTTGCTGAGCAAGCTCGACACGCTGGCCGCGAAGACCGATGTGCAGGTCTTTGGCGAGAAGGGCGTGATGCCTGAAACCCGCGCCACGGTCGCCCAGCTCAATGCGCTGCTCGGCGAGGCCCGCACCAGCCTGAAGAAGGTCGATGCGGTACTGGTCGATGCGCAGGCCATCAGCGGTAACGCGCGTGAAGCGACAAACGATCTGGGAAGCCTGCGCGGTGAGGTCGAAGCCAGCCTGCGCAAGGTCGATGGCCTGATCAACGAGATCAACCGCAAATGGCCCTTCAAGCGCGATACCGAGGTGAAGCTGCCATGAAACATTTATTCACCTCATTGATGGCGTTGGCATGCGTTGCCCTTGCAGCATGTTCGTCAGGCCCAAAACAACCCGACTGGCAGCTTGAAGCCAAGGGTTCGACAGACCGCGGCGTTGTCGCCTATCTTGAGGGCGACACAAGGGTAGAAGCCGTCGAGTTCACCCGCGCCCGCAGCGAGGTCTCCAGCACCGGCAACGTCGACCTCATGGCCAAGGTTGAACTGCTGCGCTGCGCACTCCGCGTCGCCAGCCTGGTGTTTGAGCCGTGCACAGGTTTTGAAAAGCTCAGGCAGGATGCCGCGCCCGCCGAGCGCGCCTATGCCGACTACCTGATGGGCACGCTGAGCCCGCAAGACGCCGCATTGCTGCCAGCCACACAACGCTCACCGGGCGCAGATGCCGAACCGCTGTCCAAGCTGGTCGCCGCAGGCGCACAGTTCCGCGCAGGTACGGCCAGCCCGGCATTGATTCAGCAGGCGGTGGACACCGCGTCAGCCCAAGGCTGGCGCAGGCCGCTACTGGCCTGGCTGGGTGTGCAGGCATCGCTCGCGGAGAAGGCCGGGGATGCGGCGGAGGCTGCGCGTTTGAAGCGGCGGATGGCGTTGACGGCTAATGAGGTGAAGCCTGTAGCGGGTGTTGTGAAACCTTGACGCGGCAGTAACGATGACTGTTGAACGGAATTCATCGCGTCTTGAACGTTGGGGCGGAACCTTCGTACTTCTGCTGCTTGCAGCTGGCTCAATCATTCCCGGTGTTGTTGCGGTTGCGACCGGAGAAATAACAAGCTTTGGCGCTCGCGGTGCCCCTCTTGTTACATCGCACTATTCAGGACTAACTGCGCGGCTTATGGGCGCTTTTCTTGTTGCAGTCGGAGCGACTTTGCTAATGGTGCCTTGGGTAAACGTTGTGCGTTCACGCGCTTTTCGAGTCGTGTTCGTCATTGATCTTTTAATATTCTTCTCGGCGGCGTGGTCCTGGCGCCAAAGTTAATTCAGCATCCTCGCGCTGCTTCTCGATACCGTAAATTTTTTAGAATTTGATGTCCTTCCGCCAAATCTCCCCCCTCACCATAGCCCTAGCCGGCATGATCGCCCTCGCCACCGCCATGGGCATTGGCCGCTTTGCCTTTACGCCGCTCTTGCCCATGATGCTGCACGATGGGGTGATTGACCTGCTGGGTGCGAGCTGGCTGGCGACGGCCAATTACATCGGCTACCTGGTGGGTGCCCTGATCTGCACCTTTCAGCCCTTCATCTGGCGGCGCTTTCCGGCGCTTCCGCAGGTGGGGGCGTCGAGCTGGGTGCGTGCCGGGCTGGTGGCCACGGCCTTGCTGACATTTGGCATGTCGCTCAACCTGCCTGGCATCTGGCCGCTGCTCCGCTTTTTCGCGGGTGTGGCGAGTGCTTTTGTATTTCTCTTCACTTCCGGCTGGTGCCTGGCGCAGCTGGCGCGGCATGGCCACAGCCGGCTGGGCGGGGTGA
>JAZKCB010000284.1:0-2898 GCA_040388335.1 Pseudomonadota bacterium
TCAGGCGGCGCACGATGTGGTGTGCGTTGACCTCCTGCGGGTGCTGCAGGCCGGCAGCCTGCACCAGTTCCTGCAGCGCATGCAGCGTACTGCGGTGAAAGCTGCGCACGCGGTCGGCCTTGTCGGGCACAACCAGCGCCTGCTGACGCAAGGGGTCCTGTGTGGTCACGCCGGTCGGGCAGGTGCCGGTGTGGCAGGTCTGTGCCTGTATGCAGCCCAGCGCCATCATGAAGCCGCGTCCCGCGTTGCACCAGTCGGCGCCCAGCGCCAGCAGGCGCACCATGTCAAAAGCGGTGATGACCTTGCCAGCCGCGCCTATCGAGATGCGATTGCGCAGGTTCACGCCGACGAGGGTGTTGTGCACCAGCAGCAGGCCTTCCTGCAGCGGGGCGCCTACGTGATCAACAAACTCTATGGGTGCCGCGCCGGTGCCGCCTTCGGCACCGTCCACCACGATGAAGTCCGGCGTGATGTTTGTCTCCAGCATGGCCTTGACGATGGCAAACCACTCCCAGGGGTGGCCCAGGCAGAACTTGAAACCGGTAGGCTTGCCGCCTGAAAGCTTGCGCAGCTTTGCGATGAAATGCATCATCTCGACCGGGGTCGTGAACGCACTGTGGCTGGCTGGCGAAATGCAGTCCTTGCCTGCGGGTACACCCCGCGCGGCGGCTATCTCTGCCGTCACCTTGGGGCCGGGCAGGATGCCGCCATGGCCGGGCTTGGCGCCCTGGCTCATCTTGACTTCAATCATCTTGACCTGCGGCTCGCATGCGTTGGTGATGAAGCGATCCTCGCTGAAGCTGCCGTCGTCATTGCGGCAGCCAAAATAACCCGAGCCGATTTCCCAAATCAGGTCGCCGCCGTGCACGCGGTGGTGCGACGAGATGGAGCCTTCGCCGGTGTCATGGGCAAAGCCGCCCATCTTGGCGCCCTTGTTCAGCGCCAGGATGGCATTGGCAGACAGCGATCCGAAACTCATGGCCGAGATGTTGAACACGCTGGCGTTGTAAGGCTGTGTGCAGGGCTGGACCGACTGGGAAGGCGTGTCAGGCGCACCGCCTATCCAGATGCGAAAGTCATGCGTCGCCAGTTTGGTGGGTGACATCGAATGGTTGACCCATTCATACCCCTGTTTGCCCACATCGAGTTGTGTGCCAAAAGGCCGGTTGTCGGGCTCGCCCTTGGCGCGCTGGTAGACCAGTGAACGCTGGGCGCGTGAAAACGGCGTGGCCTCGCTGTCGCTTTCAATAAAGTACTGGCGCATTTCCGGCCGGATGTACTCCAGCAGGAAACGCATGTGGCCGATCACGGGATAGTTGCGCAGGATGGCGTGACGGTCCTGCTGCAGGTCATACACCCCGAGCACGACCAGCGCGACACACAGCGCCAGCAGCACCAGCACAAACCACCAGAATGCAAAAAACAGCAGCTTGACCAGGCAGGCCAGCACGCCAAACACGCACAGGGCCATGAAGGAATATCGCAGGGGAAAGTGGGTATCGAGGCGCTGGAGCATGGGGCTTGCTTTCGGGAGCGGGTTATTTTTGCGGTCTCTCTGCCCCGGTGCGGCAGATACACTTTGCATCATAAGAGCCTCCCGTGTCGCTTGCCGACTCCCCCTGTTCCCTTTACCTTTGCACGAATGAAACCAGACCCCAACGCCCCAACCGATTACAGCTTCATGGAGATTGAGGACTTCGACGAACTCGACGCCATCCTCGACGAGCTGCGCAGCCGTTATGACGAAACGCCGCAGTGGGAGTTTTGTGAGGGGTTTATGGCCGCCGTGATCTGCTCGCGCAGGCCGATTGCGCCCGCTGAATACATCCCGGTGCTGCTGGCCACGCCTGCCGAAGGCGAAACGCCCGATGGAGAAGGCGGCTCGTTTGTCGACGCCGCGCAGCAGCAGCGCTTCATGACCTTGTGGAATCGCCGCTGGGCTGAAGTCGCAACAGCACTTGATTCCAAAGTTGAAACGCTCGAAGACGACGACTGCTACCACCCCGAGGTGATGGACATACGTGGCGCCGTCGCGGACATGCCAACCGAAGAGCAGGCCAACTTCAAGGGCGAAGACCTGCCCGCGTTTGCCCAGGTCTGGGCGCTCGGCTTCATGTTTGCGGTCGAAAGCTGGCCGGACGAATGGGCGGCCCCGCGCGACAAGGACGCTGCCAAATGGCTGGACGAAGCACTCGAAGCCGTGGTCGCCATGACCGAAGACGATACCGGCAAACCTGAGGTGTCACCCCTGAGCGAAGAGGGCGCGCCCAGCACCAGCATTGCGCGGCTCAATGCGTTTGGCGAGGCGATCTGGGCGGTGTATGACCTGCGCGAGTTGTGGCGGACGATTGGGCCCAAGGTCGAGACGGTACGTGCTGAAGTCACGCCTGGGCGCAATGATGTCTGTTATTGCGGTAGCGGGAAGAAGTACAAGAAGTGTCATGGAGCAGGGTAGGTTTTTTTGAGGGGGTTGCCCTTCACTGCATTTGGCTCTTGTTGGTTTGGGGGTTGTGCCCTTCACGCAGAAGCCGGGGGTTGCCCGGCAGCTAGTCACTTTCTTTTGCTTCGCCAAAAGAAAAGTAAGGCGGTCTCAAAGGTCAGCGCTACAGGCTCAGCAATGCTTTGCAGGGCTATCCGGTGGCGATCAGGGCGCGTGATGCACAAGACGGGGTCTACGACGTCTTCTTTGCCCATCACCGCTGCCTGAAAATTGACATCAGCCAGCAGAAAAACGTCTAATGAAACCCGTCAACCATGTCCCCGCACACCTGTTAACCATGTGTCCGGTCCATACAGCGAGACAAAGAAAGGTAACTCGCCTGCCAGGGCGAGTCCCGGCCTGGTCGTGAAGGGCAATGCCTTCTTGCAAAGAGGTCTTAAGCCAGGCTTTTCTGAAGC
>JAZKCB010000285.1:0-3246 GCA_040388335.1 Pseudomonadota bacterium
GGCCAGCCTTGGCGACTTGTTCCAGCGTAGGCAGCAGGTCACGGATGTTGCTGATTTTCTTGTCGTAGAGCAGGACAAACGGGTTGTCCAGGATCGCCGACTGCTTTTCCGGGTTGTTGATGAAGTAAGGGGAGAGGTAGCCGCGGTCAAACTGCATGCCTTCAACGACGTCCAGCTCGGATTCGAGCGACTTGCCGTCTTCAACAGTGATGACGCCTTCCTTGCCGACCTTGTCCATCGCGTCAGCGATGATCTTGCCGATGGTTTCGTCAGAGTTGGCAGAGATCGAGCCGACCTGTGCGATTTCCTTGGAAGTGGTGGTGGCCTTGGAAGCCTTCTTCAGCTCTTCGACCAGGGCCGTCACAGCCTTGTCGATACCGCGCTTCAGGTCCATCGGGTTCATGCCGGCGGCAACGTACTTCATGCCTTCGTGCACGATGGCTTGTGCCAGAACGGTAGCGGTCGTGGTGCCGTCACCAGCGATGTCAGACGTCTTGGAAGCAACTTCCTTGACCATCTGCGCGCCCATGTTCTGGAGCTTGTCCTTCAGTTCGATTTCCTTGGCGACGGACACACCGTCCTTGGTCACGGTAGGGGCGCCGAAAGAGCGCTCCAGCACCACGTTACGGCCTTTGGGGCCCAGGGTAACCTTGACTGCGTTGGCCAGGATGTTGACACCCTCGACCATGCGTGCGCGGGCTTCGCCGCCGAAAACTACATCTTTTGCTGCCATGTGTGGCTCCTAGAAATATTTAATGAATGATTGGGAAAACGGTTGCGAGGCGAGAGTTATTTCTCGACAACTGCAAACAGGTCTTCTTCTTTCATGACGAGCAACTCATCGCCGTCAACTTTGACCGTTTGGCCGCTGTACTTGCCGAACAAAACGCGGTCACCGACCTTGACGCCCACGGGTTGGACTTCACCCTTGTCGTTCTTCTTGCCCGGGCCAACGGCCAGGATTTCGCCCTGGTCTGGCTTTTCAGCAGCGCTGTCAGGAATGACGATGCCGGAAGCGGTTTTGGTTTCGTTTTCGACGCGTTTGACGATCACACGGTCGTGCAATGGGCGAAGTTTCATGAGAGCTCCTTGTTTTTAAACAATGGTTTTAAGAATCAAAAGTACCAACCACAGACGAGCTGGCGTTTGGCAATCTGAGGCTGTGAGGTGCTTGTTAGCACTCATAGCCGTCGAGTGCTAATCATAGGGGCATTTGATGTCAGTTTCAAGGCTGACTGTAAAAATCAGTGCGGGTGGGGCTTCGGTTGAACTGGCGCCCCGGCCTGTCCTACAGGATTTTTCAGAAAAAACTGACTCATGACGACATGGCGGGTGACTAGAGTCAACAAAACACCGCCCCAGTGGCGGCCGCAAAATTCGGAACTTGAGCCTTCGCGGGCAGTGATCGGGGCACTCATGGTCTTATTTGATTTGAACAATGTGCGTGGCGATGCGCGGGCAGTCGTCGGGCATCCCGGGCACTCCCGGGCTTTTCAGGCTGACGTTCTGGCTCAGGTCAAGACTGTCAAGCGGCTTTCGACCCATCCTTGGCCGTTTTCGGTCAAAAACGGTGTGTCGCGGCAGACTTCGGAAGCCGTCGGTCCGTCCCGGCTTGCCAGCAGCTTTGTGACCTGAGCTGCATGGCAAAAAAGTTTTCAAAAGCGCCTGTCCCGGCGCCCGAAAGAGAAAAACGGGTCGAAAAAGGCGGTAGCGCGGAATTTGGCGAAGATGGGACGAACAAGACTTTGCCCATCCCAGACCTTGACGCAGAACCGTCGGCAGAACTGCAGGGTACAAAAGCCAAGTACATTCCAGAGACGCCGTACACCCGCGGCTAGTCCAACCACTGGAGCAGGCCCCTATGCTGAAGTACGCAGGCGTTTACCTCGCCGTTTTTTTGACCATGTTCATCATCGACATGATCTGGCTGCGGGTGATCGCGGTCTCCTGGTACCAGCAGGGCATGGCCGAGCACCTGGCGGCATCGCCCAATCTGGTGGCCGCTGCAGGTTTTTATCTGCTGTTTCCGATTGGCCTGCTGATTTTTGCCATCCTGCCGGTGGAGTCGGCCAGCCTGATGAAAGTCGCCATCACCGGTGCGCTGTTCGGTTTTTTTGCCTATGCCACCTATGACCTGACGGCCATGGCTGTCCTCAGGAACTGGCCTGTGGGCCTGAGCATTCTCGATATGGCCTGGGGCACGTTGGTGAGCGGTGTGGCCAGCATTGTGGGCAAGCTGACGCTGGATTACTTCAATCGCCAGTGATTTGCGCCAGAAATAAAAAAGCCACCGCGAGGTGGCTTTTTCGATGGGAGTGACAGAACCTTACTTGAGGCCTGCAGCAGCCCGCAAAGCGGCTGCCTTGTCAGTTTTTTCCCAAGTAAATTCCGGCTCGTCACGGCCAAAGTGGCCATAAGCTGCCGTCTTTTCATAGATCGGGCGCAGCAGATCCAGCATCTGGATGATGCCTTTCGGACGCAGGTCAAAGTGCTCCTGCACGAGGGCAGAGAGTTTTTCGTCCGACATCACGCCGGTGCCTTCGGTGTAAACCGTGATGTTCATCGGCTTGGCCACGCCAATCGCGTACGCCACCTGGATCTGGCACTGCTTGGCGAGACCCGCAGCGACGATGTTCTTGGCGACATAACGGGCTGCGTAGGCTGCAGAACGGTCAACCTTGGAAGGGTCCTTGCCGCTGAATGCGCCGCCGCCGTGCGGGCAGGCGCCGCCGTAGGTGTCGACAATGATCTTGCGGCCGGTCAGGCCGCAATCGCCTTGCGGACCGCCGATGACAAAACGGCCTGTCGGGTTGATCAGGTACTTGGTGTCCTTGGTGATCATGCCCTTTGGCAGAACCGGCTTGATGATCTCTTCAATGATGGCTTCGTTGAACGAGGCCTTCATCTTCTTGGCGGTTTCCGACTGGTCGGGGCTGTGCTGGGTCGACAGAACCACGGTGTCGATGCTGTGCGGCTTGCCGTCAACATAACGCATGGTGACCTGGCTCTTCGCGTCAGGGCGCAGGAAGGGCAGGCGGCCGTCTTTACGCAGCTGCGCCTGGCGCTCGACGAGGCGGTGTGCGTAATAGATCGGGGCTGGCATCAGCTCCGGCGTTTCGTCGCAGGCGTAGCCGAACATCAGGCCCTGGTCACCAGCGCCGGTGTTCAGGTGGTCGTCAGACGCGTGGTCCACGCCCTGGGCGATGTCGTTGGACTGCTTGTCGTAGCAGACCATGACCGCGCAGC
>JAZKCB010000286.1:0-22648 GCA_040388335.1 Pseudomonadota bacterium
GGCACCAGCATGCGGGTGTGGGCCGAGCAGGTCTGGCCGCTGTTGAGCATGCAAGCGCCAATCGTGCCCTTGACGGCGGCCTCAAGATTGGCGTCTTCCAGAATCACGCTGGCGGACTTGCCGCCCAGCTCGAGCGCCACGCGCTTGACCGACTGGCTGGCCAGTTCGCTCACACGTTTGCCAGCGCGGGTCGAGCCGGTAAAGCTCACCATGTCGACTTCAGGATGCGTGGCCAGCACTTCGCCCACCACCGGGCCGGGTCCATTGACCAGATTGAAGACGCCCGCAGGAATACCCGCTTCGTGAATGATTTCGGCCAGGATCATCGCGTTGACCGGTGCCACCTCACTCGGCTTGAGTACTACGGTGCAACCGGCCACCATGGCCGGTGCGATCTTCAGGGTGATCTGGCTGAGCGGAAAGTTCCACGGCGTGATGCAGCCGACCACACCAATTGCCTCGCGTACGACCAGCGAGTTGCCGACTTTCTTTTCCCACTCAAAGCTGCGTGCCACTTTGGCAAAGTTGCCCCAGTGCCAGGCCGGGCCGCCGACCTGTACGGCACGTGCCATTTTCAGCGGCATGCCGACTTCACGCGCAATCGCCAGCGCCAGCTCGTCTGTGCGGGCCTTGATGCCTGCGGCCACCTTGTCCAGATAGGCAGCACGCGTTTCAACCGGTAACGCCGCCCAGCTGTCAAAAGCGTGGCGCGCGGCCAGAACCGCAGCTTCGGCTTCGGCAGCAGTACCCGACGGCACGGTGGCCATCAGCTCTTCGGTACTGGAGTCATGGACTGGCAGGGTTTCTGAAGAAGTGGCCTTGACCCATTGGCCGTTGATGTAATGCGAAGGGTAAACGGCGGTGTTTGAAGCGGTGGTGTTTGTCATGCTGTTTTTCTTGGATAGAAGACGTTCCAGGGTTCTGCTGATTCTGGTCGGGATCAGGGTAAGCCAAATGGACTAAACACTGTTCAAAACCAGAATCAACCTCACATTTGGTTACTAACTCATTGATTTATATGTTGTTCCAGGAGCACGGATTGGTATGAATCCTCTTGCCCGAAATCTCAAGCGGTCTTAATCTAACAGAGAAATAGTTTCCTCAGTGAATCAGTTACCTCTCAAACCACCCATGCGCGCCTTCGCCGCTTCCTTTCTGCCCCAGCTCAAGAACAGCTGTATGGCACTTCTGGGACGCAGCGAGCCTGCGCCAGCCGCGCTTGAAAGCCGCCTTGAAGACATACGCCAGCGCATGCTCAGTGAACTGGGTGAATACGGCGAGAAGAAGTTTCCGGCAGTTATTCGCCGCGTGCGTTATGCGCCTGACATTCAGGGCCTCTGGTATGCGCGCAGCGACGTGATGGCAATTCTGTCCAACACGTATGGCGAGACCGTGGCACGCGAGAAGATTGCTGACATCAGCGGCCAGTTCAAGGGCCTGCTACCCAAGAGCCTGACCGGCAAGGCAAGTTTCAGATTTCGATGAGAAGAGATGCCAAGGACTTCAAACCGCCCTCCGGGGCGGTTTTTTTATGTCTCAGTGATGGTGATGATCGCCGTCGGCATGAAGATGACCCCAGAGCACAAACGCATCCCGGCCCTCCACGGCCAGCGTGGTCTTCAGCCCGACTGGCAACAGCACCTTGGTTGGCACGTGGCCAAACGGCAAGCAGGTGAGAATACGCGCCTTGACCTGGCCCTGAAGCCTGGCCACCACCGCCGCCATGTTGAAGCCGCTGTCATAACCCGGCACCAGCTTGTAGTTGCTGAACTGCCCAAAGATGATGGCTTTTTGTGAAGCCAGCACGCCGGCATGCAGCAGCTGCGTCATGAAGCGCTCAACGCGGTAAGGGTGTTCGGCCACATCTTCCACAAAAAGAATGCCGCCCTTGATGGCTGGCAGGTATGGCGTGCCAACCAGCGAGGCCAGCACCGCGAGGTTGCCGCCCCAGAGCACGGCGTCCTTGACCTGAAACGGTTTGTCAACCGCTTCCGGTTTCGGCAGCGTCCAGCCTGTGCCTTCGCCATGGCCAAAAACCAGGTCATCAAAACACGCTTCCATGATGTCATCAGGTGTATCGGGCGTACCAAAATCCTCACCCAGCGCCGGGCCCGCCCAGGTCACCGCGCCGGTTTTGGCCAGCAGCGCCATCTGGAAGGCGGTGAAGTCGCTCAGGCCGACAAAACGCGTGCCCTTGTCGATGGCCTTCGCAACTGCCTTGTACCTGATGGCTGGCAGGATGCGCGTCAGGCCGTAACCACCACGCGAGATCAGCGCAATGTCGGCTCCGCTGGCGGCGGCCCGGTCAATGGCCGCAAGCCGTGTGGCGTCGTCGCCTGCAAAACGCTGAACCTTGGCCAGTGCCGCCTCGTCAACTTCGACCTCGTGGCCCAGGGCTTTGAGGCGCTGCACGCCACGCCTGAAAGCCGCCTTGTCGCGCACCGCACTCGATGGCGAATAGATGTAGATATGTTTTTTCACGGCTGCAAGTATCCCACTGCAGCAAACGTCAGCCCTGCCCGGCGCGGCAAGCACGGTATAAATGGCGTCACCATGCTTCTTTATGTTCTTGATCTGCTGGGCGTGGCGGTGTTCGCCGTCAGCGGCGCCCTTGCCGCCGGCCGCCTTGAGCTGGATTTGCTGGGCGTCATCGTTCTGGCATCGCTCACCGCCATAGGCGGCGGCACCCTGCGTGACATGCTGATGAACCGCCACCCCGTCTTCTGGATGACCAACCCGGTCTACCTTTGGGTCATCCTCGCGGCCGCACTTGGAACCGTGGGCTATGTGCAGATCTTGCCGATTCCCGCCAAGGCCTTGCTGATTGTCGATGCGCTGGGTCTGGCACTGTTTGCCCTGTCAGGCGCACAGCTGGCTGAAAAAGCCAGGCTCTCGCCCATCATCGTCGTGCTCATGGGCACCATGACCGGTGTGGCGGGCGGCGTGATGCGAGACATCTGCAGCAACATGATTCCGCTGTTGCTGCGCCAGGACATCTACGCCAGTGCTGCCATCGCCGGCATCTCGCTTTACCTCGCGCTCAAGGCGCTGGGCCTGCGTGAGCCGCTGGCCTTCTGGGTCGGCATGGCGTCCGTGGTGGTACTCAGATTGAGCGCGATTTTCCTGGGCTGGAGCCTGCCGGTATTTCAGCTCGCGCACTGAACCGGGATAGATCTGCGTTGCGGGCACCCCGGTGCCGCCGGATGATGAAAGCCATCGCCGCGAGCATGAACACACCGAAGCCTGCGATGCTGTGCATCAGCGATACACCCGTATAAAGCAGCAAGCCGTAGGCTGCGAGCATCAGCAGGCAAGCCAGGCTTTCACAGAAATTTTGTACGGCGATGGACTGCCCTGGATGCACCAGCAACACGCCGCGTTTTTGCAGCAGCGCATTCATGGGTACCAGAAACAGTCCGGCCACAACCCCGATGGCCGCGAGCAACACGACGGCAGCCCACAGCTGCGTGACTGCCATCATCAGAAGCAGCATGACACCCAGGGCCAGGCCAAGCGGCAAGACGTTCAGGGCCCGGCTGACAGGTACCCATCGCGCGGCCGCCATCGCGCCGCCCACCATGCCGACCGCCACAGCGACCTGCAGCAAGGCGGCCTGTGCCAAAGGCAGGCGCAACACCTGCCCCGCCCAGTACAGCACGACAAACTGAAGCACGGCCGCTGCGGCCCAGAACAGGCTGGTGACGGCAAGCGACACCTGGCTTTCAGGGTCTTGCCAGAGCCGGGCACATGCCTGTTTGAAGTCCCGCACAAGGCGCCGTGGATCATTGAGCGCGACCGCATTGCTGGCGGGGACTCGCGTTATGGCGGCAGAGCATGCGACGGCAAGCGCGTAGACACCTGCGATAAAAAGGGCAGCAGCCATTGCAGGTGAAGCGGTCAGGAATGGAAAGCCTGCCGGCATCTCCAGCAACCAGCTACCCAGCACAACGCCCAGCAGGATCGACACCACGGTGGACGTCTCCATCCAGGCATTGGCAGCAACCAGTTCTTCAGGCGTCAGCAGTTCGGGCAGGATGCCGTATTTGGCAGGTGAATAGGTCGCAGCGCCCAGACCGATCAACCCATAAGCGACCAGCGGATGAACCTGTACCAGCAAAAGGCCGCAGCCACCCAGCTTGAACAGGTTGCTGACCAGCATGACGCGCCCTTTGGGGAAGGCGTCCGCGACGGCCCCCGCGAATGCGGCCAGCAGCACATAGGAAAAGTAAAAGAACAGCCGCAAACCAGGCGCCATCCAGGGGGCGGAATGACGCTCCATCAACAGACCGATGGCGGCGATCAACAGCGCGTTGTCTGCCAGTGAACTGAAGAAGTGCGCAACGATCACTGCCCGGAACGCATGCCACTGCCGCCTTGGCTCCTGCATGCTCAGTGACCAAAAAAGTGTTTGCGGTAGCGCGGCGCCAAGTCTTCAATGCGCAGCATCATGGGGAGATCTGCCGTGTTGAAGGCGCTGTCCAGCGCGGGCGGGCCGAGCAATCTTGCACCGCAGCGCAAATACCCCTTGATCAGGGGCGGTGTGCTGGCGCGCAGGTCGTGGTCGTCATTTGCCAAAGCACTCATCACGGGAAGCGGCAAGGGCCTCCAGGGCCGCACCTGCCATGGGGCCGGCACAAGGTGGCTGCTGCGCAAGCCCTGCCATAAACGCACGGCGGGTTGTGGCCCGTCTTTCAGCCCGACACTCGCGCAGCCGATCATGGTTTGCAGCCCGTGCAAAAACATGTAGTCGCACAGGGCTGCCCAGAGCGCGAGGATCACACCGCCCGAGCGAAACTCGGGGTGCACACACGAACGCCCCAGCTCGACCGCTGCCGGTCGCAAAGCCGCCAGCGGCGAGATGTCGAATTCGGTCTCGATATAAAGGCCCCCGGCACGCCGCGCGGCATCTGGCGACAGCACGCGGTAGGTACCCACCAGCTCGCCATCCTCATCGCCATCGAGAGTGCCCAGTTTGACCAGCAGGTGGTCGCAAAACGGATCAAACGCATCAACGTCCAGCCCGGGCATGGCACCTTGCGGCGGACTGAGGCGTGCGCCCATTTCCTGTGAAAAAACGCGGTACCTCAGGCGCTGGGCCTGCCTGACATCGTCCTCGCAGCGGGCCCACTGAACCAGCAACCGGGGCGGCGCGCTACAGGCTTTCGGCCCGGAAAAAAGATGTGCGGGCGGACTGGCCGTTGATGAAGCGGTGAGCAGGTTCATGACGCCATTTCAGTTGGATGGCGGGTAGAGGGCAATCAGGCGCTGCTGCCGACTGTTGAACTGCATCAGCCTGAGCAAGCCAATCGGTTTGGCCCCTCGCCTGCGCATGGCATCGCCAATTTCAAAAAGCAGACGCTGCTTGGCGAAAATCATGCGCAAGCCTTTAAACAAACCTGTTTCAGGGTCCCAGGCCTGGATGGCTTCGGAGCCTGCGCCATTGATCTCCATGATGATGAAGCCGGTGCCGGCGCTCAAGTCCTGAAGGCTGTCAAAGCGAACGTCGAAGCGGCCAAAATGAAAGTCGGGCATGTCGCGCGCGATGGCATCGACTGCCTGGAGCAGTTGGGGTGTGATGCTCGCTGCCCCATCCCGGTAAAGTCCGCCGACACGGGTTGAACCGACGGTAGACAGCCTCACCGTCTCGCCGCGGGCAGGTATGTGCCCGGCGTTGTACCGGCTCTCATGCTGCGGTGATTGCGCCACCCGGCTGGCCCTGGGGTCACGGGCGATCAATTCACTGACACTGCGAATGCCATCGCCCGTCACACGGGGGAAATACCTCAGGGTCAGGCCGATGATCCGCCCCTCATCCGTTACCGGGTCACGCACATAAAAAATCCCGGCCTCCCCGTCCTGCGGCAGGTACTGCTGCAGCACCACAGTTTCATGGGCAGGAAAGGCGTCAAGGTAAGCCCGCAGCTCCCCCAGGTTGTCGACCCGCCGCACACCGTAGCCACACAAGCCAAGATCAGGTTTCGCAATCAGCGGAAAAGCCAGTTGGGCAGTGAGCAGCATCTGCTGCAATTCCCTGCGCTCCAGCTTTGTCCGCGTGGAGACAGCGCAATAACGCGCGGTTGCCGCGCGCGCTGTCTCGCCCATGCCGCTGAAGTATTCAAGCTTGCCTTCGCCCACAAGTCCGCCTGAGGTGATCGCCGGATTGGCGCAGGACGGCAAGGTGGCGCTGCGGTAGCGCAAGGCAAGCCAGAGCCACTGGATCGTCAGGGGTATGCAGATCAGCCACTTGGGCATGCGTTCCAGCGTGCTACGAACAGAAGTGATGGCGGCTTCCTGCCGGATTCTGGCGTTTGCGACGGCCAGACCAGAGTCGATGGGCAATTCGCGCAGCATCAGCCCGCCTTCAATCGACGCCTGACCGTCAGGCCGACGGCGGCAATGCGGTCTGCATGAAAGTAAACCGGCCTTTCCAGTTCTTCGCCGAACACATCGGGGTCTATTTCTGAATACGTGAAGTCACACCCGGACCGATGCAGATGCGGAAGCAACTCGGCCATGAAAGGGTCTACCCCATCCACAATGGCCACGCCGGTGTAGAGCAGCAATTGCCCGCCGGGTGCAAGGCGTTGCAACGCCTCAAGAGCGATACGCACACTCAGGGCGCGACCCAGCCGCGCACCGCCATGCCGATAGGCGCGCGCTGCGGGGTCGTCGAGATATGGCGGGTTGGAAATCACCAGGTCAAATTCACCCGACACGGCCGACAGCGCATCGCCAGGGGCCAGCGCTACAGGTATGCCGGCAAAAGTGGCATTGACCGACGTGTAGTGCATGGCGAGCAGGTTGATATCGTTCATCGTGACGGTCACGGGCCTGCCGGCCCGCCGGATACAGCGTGCGGCCACGATACCGCCCGCACCGCTGCCGCAGCCAACATCCAGCACGCGCAGGGGGCGCAGTTCGCGGCCAAAGACAGCCCTTGCCCAATTGGCCTGTGTGCCCGGTGCAGGGTCGGTCAGATCAAGCCCCTGCTGGATAAACCGTGCAAACCGGTAGGTGTCGGGTCCAAAAAATACCGCGTTTTCCTGTAACGTCGGGAATGCCGAATGCACAAACAGGTCGTCCCCGATGCTGGATACCCGTACCATGCTCGACAAAAGATCGCCATCTGCGTGCAGCACGCCAGCGGCATTCATGATGCCCAGCAACCCGGGCCTGACATCCGATGCGGTGAACGGGCGATTCCAGCCAAAGATGTCGCGAAGGGTGTGCGGCGTGTGCGCCATAGCCCTCGTCCCTGCCCTCGCCAGCACACGTTGATGCGTGACCGGCGTCGGTGTGATGAAGCGGTAGTTGCTGGCAGCCAGCTCGCTGAGCAAAACGTCAAGCGCAGGAACTTGCGCAGTGGCCGCCCCGGGCTTTAGCGACTCGCCCTCAAGCATGGCAAGGTCACCTAGCAAAATGCCTCCTCGGTGGCGCGATGGGGTGAGGCCTCGCCAGTCATGCTCCGCAGCTCAACGCTGTAGCGCTCAAAACAGCGCTGTCCGCAGACCATGCGCATCAGCGCACCTTCGGCGATAAAGCGGGCGCATTCAGGGTCAGCGTCGACCAGCGGCCGGATGATTTCACGAATCCACGCCTGCGCATGCGACACATCCAGCGCGGCATGCAGGTCAAAGTAGGCCCGCGTTCGGTGCGGCAGGCCCAGCCGTTTCATGCCCGCAGACACCTTGCCCACACGGCCAGGCGCTGTCAGCTCGATAGCGCCCAGCGCGCCGAGGGCGTGATAGGCATAGCGACGGTTCATGGCCAGGCCCAGCATGCTGTTGGCCAGGGCCAGTGACTGCCAGACCGTGGTTTCAATCGAGGGCTTGAGCGCCAGGTCCTGCACCACCCGGTCCAGCATCTGCCCGTGCATCGCACTCTCTTTGCCGTGGCCCATTTCGTCCCAGTAATTGCGGGCACATTCCAGCTTGGCCTGGGCCGGCAGCTTGACCTGGGCAAAGGCCACAAGGTCGTCAAAGCCGGCTTCACCTGCGGCCTCCTGCGTCAGAAACCAGCGCATATCAGCAAGCGTCGCCTCCCCTGCCAGCCAGTCAAAAAGCGGGTGTTGCTGACCGGGGCCGGTCAGCGCCAGCGCCTCGAACCAGCCAACGAAGTGGTCGGTATCGCCGGTATGGAAATCCAGCCCATCCAGCATGGGCGCCACCAGCAGGCGAAGGCTTTCAAGGTAGTGGCCTTCTTTCAGACGCCAGTTAAGGTCTTGCTGAAGGTTTGACTGCCAGTCGGCAGAAGGCTTTCCCACCGCGACCCTGGCGGCGTTGAAATGCGCCAGGTCTTGATGAAAAGCGTCCGGATCGAAGTCGGATGAAGAAGTGAGCATGTGGGCCTGTGACATAGGGTCTGCCAGCAAGGGTTTGAAGAACCCTGGGCATGATCTGATTGTTTCGGCACCACCAAGAGGGACTGTCCGCTATAGGCTTCGCGCCCTGTAGGCGGCCGCCGCTTGTGTGGAGCCACGTTTCACTCGCCCGCTCCGTCCGGAATGATGACCGATCAGGCGTTCTTGCTGCCCGAGCGAACCAGCGAAAAGCGATCAATACGGCCATCGTGGCCGGACATGATGCAGCCGACGAGCTGGCCATCAATTTCGCAGACAAAGCTCAGGCCCGGGTTGCGCTGCAGGTAGCGGGCCGTTGAGTCGTGCGAGTCTGCGTCCCGGACTGTGACGCCGGGCGTTCGTTTCATGAGTTCGACCACGACGTCGTAGTCGGTGATGGTCATTGCGCGGATGGTGTGCGTGTCAGGCATAGGTGATGTTCAGGCCCGATCTCCAAACGCGACAACAGCCCTTCGGGCAATCGCCTCCCCATGCTCCTGCACAAAATGCCCAGCCTCCTCCAGCACCATGGGCTCAGGACAACCGCGAATCATGGTCTTCAATTGCTGCATAACCGGCAGGCCCAGCACCGGGTCTTGGGCGCCAACAGCCATCAGGGTCTGGCCTGACCAGCGCTCGTGCCAGAACTTGCGTGCTTCGCGTGAAAGCGCTGCGCCACCGGAGTCTTCAAACTCCGGCACCATGGCCGGGAAGGCGCGCAGTGCCGCGCGGTGGCCGCGGTCGGGGAATGGGGCGTTGTACGCTGCGCACTCTGCGGCGCTCATTTGCGGGTTACCGCGCGAGAAGAGGCGTGCAACATCGAATTCGGGGTTTTTGGCGCACATCTCGCGCCAAGCCAGGAAGCCTTTGGACAGGGGGGCATCACCGCAGGCGAGCATGGTGTTCATGACCAGCAAGCCGGTGTAACGCTGCGGCGCGGCCATGGGCACGGTCAGGCCGAGCAGTCCGCCCCAGTCCTGCACGACGAGCACGACGTTCTGCAGGTCCAGCCGTTCGACGAACTCGAGCAGTGTTTGCCTGTGTTGGTCAAACGTGTGAAAGCTTTCGCGTTTGGGTTTGTCGCTTTTGCCGAAGCCGGGCATGTCGGGCGCCACGACTCTGTGGCCGGCTTCGAGGAAGACCGGGATCATCTTGCGGTAGAGGTAGCTCCAGGCCGGGTTGCCGTGCATGCAGAGGAAGGTAAGACCGCCCTCGCCGCCCTTCCCGGCTTCATCAAGGTAATGCATGCGCAGGCCGCCCAGCGCCGGAAGGTCGCTCATGTAGTTGGGTGCCCAAGGGTAGCCCGGCAAGTCTTCAAAGGCGGAATCGGGGGTGCGCAGTGCGTCGTCGCGCAGCGGGTGCAGGCGGCGTGCAGCTTCGCGCTGGTCGGTGCGGCGCTGCTGGAAGAAGGCCTGCAGCAGCGTAGAGCTTTCATCGGCCATCACGCCGCCAGTTACAGCTGTCTGGTGGTTGAGCTTGTTTTCTGCAAACAGGTTGACGACCGAACCTGCCGCGCCGGTTTTGGGGTCTGCCGCGCCAAAGACGACTTTTTTGAGCCGCGCATGCAACATGGCGCCGGCGCACATGGCGCAGGGCTCCAGCGTGACGTAGAGCTCGCAGTCTTCAAGCCTGTAGTTGCCGAGCTTTCGCGCTGCGGCGCGCAAGGCGATGATTTCAGCGTGTGCTGTGGGGTCGTGCCCGTCAATGGGCGAATTGCGGCCGGTGGCGATGACCTCGCCGTTGCACACCAGCACCGCGCCGACGGGCACTTCGCCCGCAGCGGCGGCTTCGCGTGCCTGCGCCAGGGCCTGCTGCATAAAAACGGATGGGGTCATGAGGCGCTTATTTTCACAGGTGTTGCGTTCGGGAAGTTGACTGGTCTTGGGACGCTGGAACGGAGAGTTTTGCGGTGTATGTTAAATTTTTAATGTATACGTTAAAAATTAGTCAAATGTTAACTCGCATATTAACTTTTGGCCTTTCAGGCGACGGGCGAACGTCAAAAACGGCTGAAAAGGTCTGAAAAAAGCCCTTTTCAGACATCAAATCTGGCTTCAGACCAATGGATACGGGCGTGAGCAGCTACTGAAATAATAGCAGTCGGCAGACCATCAAGACGCCGTCCGGACGCCATCAGGACGCGCTTTATGCAGCCAGACCCAGCCTGTCCATCCAGCTGGCCAGCGCCTGCTCGTCTTCATTGCCAGCCGCATAGGCGGCACGCATGGCCGCATGTGCCTCGGGCCGGTGCTGGTTGAGCTTGATCTTGCACTGAACGTCCAGCACCCTGAGTTCAAACGCGACGATGCCCATCATCATTTTTTGCTGGTAGTCGTCTGGCAATGACTTCCACTGCTCTGCATAGGCCGGGTCATGGTCGTGGATCAGGTGCTTGAGCAGGCGGTCCTTGTCTTCAAACTGCTCGATCAGCCGGGCCTCGACCGTGCAGTTCACCGCCAGGTAGTTCCAGGTCGGCACGCGCAGCAGATCGGGGTAGACACGCGGCGTCATGTAAGCGTGCGGGCCCATGAAGGTGACGACGGCTTTGGGCCTGGCGGCCAGGTAGCGCCAGTGCGGATTGGGTTTGGCGCAGTGGCCGAGCAGTGTGGCCTGCCCGCCCTCCGCCAACTCCAGGTGAAGCGGCAGCAGCGTGACAAAGGGCAGGCCTTCGTCGTCGGTGGAAATGAGCTGCGCAAAGGGATGGCTGCGCATCAGCGCCCAGGCGTGGGCGTCGTCTTTTGCCCGGAATTGCGGCGGGAGGTACATCGTGGCCTGCCTCTTCTTTTCTTCGTGATGGAGGCGGCCATTTTGCCAGTGGACTGGCAGATGTGAAGGGTCAGGACGGTATACGCAGGGCCTGGGCCCAGAGTGCTTCAGGGCCGGCGTTGGGGCCCAGGTCTGCCAGCCATGAGACGGAGATCGACAGCGGCAGCTCCAGCGAAATCCTGCTGCCTGGCAGGTTGACTACGGCCCTGGGAAAAGTGAGCTTGCTGAGCTCTTCTTCGAGCGCAATGGCTGACTGTGCAGGCATCAGCGCGCAGAAGTGGCTGGCGCCCAGCCGAGCCAGTGCACCCTTGTGCGGCAGGCGCTGGCGAAGCACCTGGGCAAGCATCAGGGTCAGCGCGTCGGGGTTGGTCACGCCGGCTGCGGCTGCCAGCGCATCAAAGTCGTCGATACGCATGTTGCAGATGGCGAGGTCTGTGCCGTTGCCACGCGCGTCTTCAACACCCATGGCCAGCAGGTCGCGAAACCCGCGGATGTTCCAGCAGCCGGTGAGCGGGTCGAGGGCGCCCTTGCGCTGCAGAGCGCTCAGCCGCATCATCAGTTTGCTCTGGACGTCTGACATGGCATTGATTCGCAACTCAGCCTGCGCCATGCCGGCCAGGTCGCACAACGCCTCGCACTCGTCCCGGTTGTAGGTGCGGGGAATGGTGTCGATCACACAAAGCGAGCCGACCGCCAGACCCGGCGAAATCTCGAGCGGCCACCCCAGGTATGACCGTATGCCGGGTGAGCCGGTAACCAGCGGGTTGTCCCGAAAATTCGGGTCCTCCCAGGTGTCGGGAATGCACAGCGGCTTGTTCAGGGCAATCGCATGGCCGCAGAACGACACGTCACGCGGCGTGTGGTCGATTTCCAGGCCCTGAACCGACCTGAACCACTGCTCGTCCTGCTCGACGATGGAGATGATGGAAATCGGCACATGCAGCAGCCGTTTGGCGGTGCGGGTGATGCGGTCAAAGCGCTCTTCACGTGGGGCGTAGGCGCAAAATCCGGCGCGGAGGGCGTCCAGGCGCTGGATGTCGTTATCAGGAATGGGAGCGGCGAGCATGAAAAATCCGGTTAGGCGGTATCAGTGTTATCACGGCCGTACGCCAGCAGAACCTGACCGGATTTCATTGGAACGCCGTAAAAAACCTTCAATTGTGAAATATGCACGCTGCTCCTGGTAAAGATGGGGTACCAGGCCATTGTCAAGCACCTTGCAGAGGCCAGCGCTGCAAATGAATATGGCGTGTTTCACCCACAACACTGTGAACAAGCACCAGGCTGGTGGCCGTCCAGCGCACCGGCTGTACGTTTGTGAGGGCAATACCCTGCACCGCACGCGCCAGGGTCATGTGCGGCGTCGCGGCCTTGTCATCAGAATGAACGCCCGACGTGGCCAGACACAGCTTGAGCTTTTTGCACAGATCGGCGACCTTTTCCTTGCCCTCCCCCATCTGCAGCACAAAAGGCTTGAGCGCCACCTTGCCGCCAAAGCTCAAAGCCTGGTCAAACACGACGTCAAAAGGGTCCATGCGCAATTTACCGGCGGCTTCTTTCGCCATCGCAATGGTGCTGTCGAACGACCGCAGAACCAGGTTCTTCCTGATGCCGATGTCGAGCAGGGATACGTGCAGGCAGTCCTGCGGAACAAGATAGGGGTTGGGGCCGAGCTGGCGGAGATGGGCAGTTTGGATATCGATGACCTGCGCGCCAGCGCCGCCTTCGGGTATCAGGGCAAAAAAGACGTTGTCTATGCCTGGACGTGGCGACGGCCGGGGGTCAGTTGCCTGCGGCATCACAAGCCCCGCGTTATTCCCACTCAATCGTCGCAGGCGGCTTGCTGCTGACGTCGTAGGTCACGCGGTTGATGCCGCGCACCTCGTTGATGATGCGGCTGGACACCTTCTTGAGCAGCGCATAAGGCAGCTCGGCCCAGTCTGCCGTCATGAAGTCGCTGGTCTGCACGGCGCGCAGGGCCACGACGTAGTCATAGGTGCGGCCATCGCCCATCACGCCCACGCTTTTCACCGGCAAAAACACGGTAAAAGCCTGGCTGGTAAGGTCGTACCAGGTTTTGCCGGTCTCGTCCTTGAAATTACGCAGCTCTTCGATAAAGATCGCGTCGGCACGGCGCAGCAGGTCGGCATATTCTTTTTTAACTTCGCCCAGAATGCGCACGCCGAGGCCCGGACCGGGAAACGGATGGCGGTAAACCATGTCGTGCGGCAGGCCGAGGGCCACGCCGAGTTCGCGGACTTCGTCCTTGAAGAGTTCACGCAGCGGTTCGAGCAGCTTGAGGCCCAGTTGCTCTGGCAGGCCGCCCACGTTGTGATGGCTCTTGATGGTGACGGCCTTCTTGCTTTTGGCGCCGCCGGACTCGATCACATCCGGATAGATGGTGCCCTGGGCCAGCCATTTGGCGCCCTTGTGGCCGCCTGTGCCAGCCTTGAGTTTGGCTGCTTCGGCCTTGAAGACCTCAACAAATTCACGGCCGATGATCTTGCGTTTGGCTTCAGGCTCGCTCACACCTGCGAGGTGGCCGAGGAACTGGTCGCTGGCATCGACGCGAATGACTTTCGCGTGCAGTTTGCCGACGAACATCTCCATCACCATGTCGCCTTCATCAAGGCGAAGCAGGCCGTGATCGACAAACACGCAGGTGAGCTGGTCGCCGATGGCACGGTGAATCAATGCTGCAGCAACAGACGAATCGACGCCGCCGGACAGGCCCAGAATGACTTCTTCATCACCCACCTGCGCACGGATTTTCTCGACCGCCTCGCTGATGTAGTCGCCCATGATCCAGTCCTGGCGCGTGCCGCAGATATCCAGCACAAAGCGCTTGAGGATGGCGTTGCCCTGTTTCGTGTGCGTGACTTCAGGGTGGAACTGCACGGCGTAAAAGCGCCGGTCTTCATCGGCCATGCCGGCAATCGGGCAGGAGTCGGTCGAGGCCATGAGCTTGAACCCGGGCGGCATCTCGGTGACCTTGTCGCCGTGGCTCATCCAGACGTCGAGCATGCCCTGCCCTTCGGGCGTGGTGTAGTCGGCGATGTCTTTCAGCAGCGCGGTGTGGCCGCGGGCGCGCACATCGGCCGAACCAAACTCGCGCTTGTGGCCGCTTTCAACCTTGCCACCGAGCTGGTGCGCCATGGTCTGCATGCCGTAGCAGATGCCCAGCACGGGTATGCCGAGCTCGAACACGGCGGCAGGCGCCTTGTCGGTGGTGTCTTCGTACACGCTGGCGTGGCTGCCGGAGAGGATCACGCCCTTGAGTGTGCCGTCCTTGGCGTATTCACGCACCCAGTCATCGCTGACGTCGCAGGGGTGGACTTCACAAAACACATGGGCATCACGCACACGGCGTGCGATGAGCTGGGTGACCTGGGAGCCGAAATCGAGGATGAGGATTTTCTGGTGCTGCATGAAAGGGGTTCTATCAAGGCAAAAAAAGAAAAAGGCGTCTGTGAAGACGCCCCTTGGAAGCCAAAACGATCAGTCTGCCCGATAGTTGGGAGCTTCTTTTGTGATCTGTACGTCGTGCACGTGGCTTTCGCGAATGCCGGCTGATGTGATTTCCACAAACTCGGCCCTGTCGCGCATGTCTTCAATGGTCGGGCAACCGCAGTAGCCCATGCTGGCGCGCAGGCCGCCGGCCATCTGGTAAATGATGGCGACCATCGAGCCCTTGTAGGGCACACGGCCTTCAATGCCTTCGGGCACCAGCTTGTCGGCGTTCGGGTTGCCGGTGCTGGACTCCTGAAAGTAGCGGTCAGCGCTGCCCTGTTGCATGGCGCCGATTGAGCCCATGCCGCGGTAGCTCTTGTAGCTTCGGCCCTGGAACAAAATCACTTCGCCGGGCGCTTCTTCAGTGCCGGCAAACATGCCGCCCATCATCACGGTGTTGGCGCCGGCAGCAATCGCCTTGGCGATGTCACCGCTGTAGCGGATGCCGCCGTCACCAATCAAGGGCACGCCAGTGCCGCGCAGAGCGGTGGCCACATTGTCGATGGCCATGATTTGCGGCACACCGACACCGGCGACGATACGGGTGGTGCAGATGCTGCCGGGGCCAATGCCGACCTTGACGCCGTCTGCACCGGCTTCCACCAGTGCCAGCGCAGCGGCGCCGGTGGCGATGTTGCCGCCGATCACGTCAATCTGCGGGTAGTTCTGCTTGACCCAGCGCACGCGGTCGATCACGCCCTTGCTGTGGCCGTGGGCGGTGTCGACCACGATGGCATCAACGCCGGCCCTGACCAGCGCCTCGACGCGCTCTTCAGTGCCCTCGCCCACGCCGACTGCCGCACCGACGCGCAGCTGGCCGTGCGCGTCGCGCGCTGCGTTCGGGAAGGTGGTCTGTTTGGTGATGTCCTTGACGGTGATCAGGCCCTTGAGCTCGTCGTCGTCATTGACCAGCAGCACGCGCTCCAGGCGGTGCTTGTTGAGCAGCGCCTTGGCTTCTTCCAGCGTGGCGGTTTCTGAAATCGTGATCAGTCGCGCACGCGGCGTCATGATGGTGCTGACCGGCACATCCATGCGCGACTCAAAGCGCATGTCGCGGCCCGTCACGATGCCGACAACCTTGCCGCCATCAATCACCGGGAAGCCGGAAATGCCGAGCTGCTCGCTCAGCGCCATGACCTGGCGCACCGTGTGGGTGGGGGTGATGACGACCGGGTCACGCAACACGCCGCTTTCGTAACGTTTGACCCTGGCCACTTCAGCCGCCTGTTGCTGGGGGGTGAAGTTTTTGTGGACGATGCCGATGCCGCCTTCCTGCGCAATGGCAATGGCCAGCCGGGCTTCGGTCACGGTATCCATGGCTGCCGACACAAGCGGCAGGTTCAGGCGGATATTGCGGGAGAACTGGGTGGAAAGAGAGGTGTCCTTGGGCAGGACCTGGGAGAACGCTGGCACCAACAATACGTCGTCGAAGGTGAGCGCTTTGCCGAGTAGGCGCATAGGGATGGCTCCAAAAACACGATTGTACCCTTGCCTTTTGCATGGTCGGTACTAACCCTGACGGCGCCCTCTACTTGTGAAGGGATGTAAAAGCAGGGTCGTTTGCGGACTTTGTTGCCATCCGAATCGAACCCTGCAACGTTAAACTCAACAAATGGACTTCAACAAGCTCTTAAAACCACTCGTTCTGGCACTTGCCGCCGGATCTTTCACAATGGCCGCTTTCGCCCAGTGGCAGTGGATTGACAAGTCCGGTCACAAGGTTTTCAGCGACCAGTCCCCGCCGCCGGATATCCCGGAAAAGAACATCCTGAAACGCCCACCGGGCAGCGGACGCGCACCCGCCCCGCAGTCTGAAACGGCATCAGCCGATGCCGGCGCCCAGGGCGCAGCGGCAGCACCGGGCCCCAAGGCCAGCGCCCCCAAACTCTCCGGACGTGATGCCGATCTTGAGGCGCGCAAGAAAAAAGCCGAAGACGAGGAGCTCGCGAAGAAAAAAGCTGACGAGGAACGCATCAACAAGGCCAAGGCAGAGAATTGCGCGCGCGCCAAAACCAGCATGGCCACCCTGCAGTCAGGCATCCGTGTGTCGACCATGAATGCCAACGGAGAGCGCGAGATTTTTGACGATGCCAGGCGTGCCGCAGAAACCAAGCGTGTTCAGGACATCATGGACGCGAGTTGCAAGTAAGGCTAGTAACCGGCCTTGCCGCCGGGCCGGTTTGTGGCAAACAGCCCGGTCCCCTTTGACCCCTGCTTGTTGAATCGCTCGCGCCTGGCGACTTTCGGGTCAACCCGCAATTTGCGGTAAATCTCAAGGCGGTCGTTTTCCTGCAATACCTGGTCAAGTCCGCACTGCTTGCCCCAGATGCCAGGCTGCAAGGCCTCTGGTTTCAATCCGGGAAATTCATCCAGTCCAGCAGCGTCGGCAAGTGCTCTTCCGACTGTAGTGCCCTCGTCCAGTTCCAGCATCCATTCACGGGTTTGCCGGGCTGCAGGCGAATAGACAAGAACAACTTTCACCTGCGATGCCGCTCAGGATTCGCCATAAACCTCGCCGGCGCGTTTGACAAACGCATCGACCAGGCTGCCGGCGATCTTGTCAAATACCGGGCCGACCAGTGCCGCGAGTGCGGCATTGTCGAAGTCGTAGCCGAGGGTGAAATCAATCTTGCAGGCGCGTTCATCGGCCTTGCCCACGGGTTTGAAGTCCCACTGGCCATCGAGTTTTGAAAATGGCCCGTCCACCAGTTTGAGCGAGACCTTGCGGTCCTTGACGTGGGTGTTGCGGGTGGTAAAGCTTTGTTTGAGGCCCGCGAGGGAAAGCCCGATTTTGGCCGTCATGCCCCCGGCGTCTTCTTCAAGGACGGTGGTTTCGTCACACCAGGGCAAAAATTTGGGGTAGCTGGCCACGTCGGTCACCAGGGAGAACATTTCTGCAGCGCTGTACCAGATGAGGACGGACTTGTGGACTGTTTTCATACAATAGGGAGTTGGGCGCAATTGTATTAGTCACTGTACTTTTCAATTGGTGCCCATATCTCATTAAATATGGCCACCAAAGAAGCATCCCTCTCCAAAAAACCCGACGCCGTATCGTCCGGGAAATCCAAACATAACCGGCCGGCGAATCTGACGCCCAAAGCCGCGGCTGCCGCCGTGCGGATTGCCGACAACAAAAAAGCCGCGTTCAACTATCACATTGAAGAGCGCTTCGAGGCGGGCATGGTGCTCGAAGGCTGGGAGGTCAAATCCCTGCGCGAAGGCAAGGTGCAGCTGACCGACGGCTACGTCGTCATCCGCAATGGCGAGCTGTTCATCATCGGGTGCCAGATCAACCCGCTGGGCACGGCGTCGACCCACGTCAGGCCGGATTCGGTGCGGACCAAAAAGCTGCTCATGCACAAGGACGAGATCCGCCGCCTGATCGGCAAGATCGAGCAAAAGGGCTTTACCCTGGTGCCGCTGAACCTGCACTGGAAGGCCGGCAAGGTCAAATGCGAAGTGGGTCTGGCCAAGGGCAAGGGCGAACACGACAAACGCGACACCATCAAGGAC
This sequence comes from Pseudomonadota bacterium, assembly GCA_040388335.1. Classification (GTDB taxonomy): domain Bacteria; phylum Pseudomonadota; class Gammaproteobacteria; order Burkholderiales; family Burkholderiaceae_C; genus Polaromonas. The sequence continues at coordinate 18,131 of JAZKCB010000286.1, forward strand.
CGCGAAGGCAAGCGCGAGGTCGAGCGCGCAATGAAGTCCAGAAGCCGATAGGCCTCCACACAGCATGTTGGGGCCAGACGCCAGTTTGGCTTCAGTGCAAAGCACTGCGGGGGCCGAACCGCCTTTGGCCCGGCGTTCAGCCTGGGATAGCAAAGGGTGCAAGGGTGCCTGGGCAGGCCATGGTTTGAGGTTTTATTTTGAAACTGATGGAATAAACCGGTCATCGCCGGTGTTTATCCCGGTACAGGCCCAACAGGCCAGCCACCAAGATACAACCTTCGCCAACAAGCTGACTGGGCATGTCCATGAAACTGCTGCACAAACTGCTTCCACCGGTTACCGACTGCCGCGCCGACGGCTGGCTGCGCCTTCATGACTGACCACAAACACAGCGTACGCGGCCCGGCCCCGGTCATTCAGGGCGCTGCGCGATGGTCCGACAGTGTGCGGGACTGGCTGTCTACCTTGCGGACGTCCTCGCGGCAGCCGGGAGCGGGACAGTCCATCGAGCCCATCAAGCAACTGATGCTGCAGCCCCTGGATGCGCCATGCGATGGGCGGCTGACGGACGATGACCGCTTGCGCCTGCGTGTCCGGATGTGCGACGATGTGCTGACGCTCTGGTACATGCGCAGCGAGCTGATGTGGGTTTTTTCTGCCCGCTTCGGTGAGCGTGAGGCGACGCTCCAGCTGGCGCGAATCAGTGCCCTTTTTGAGGGCCTGCTGCCGGCAGGGCTGGCTGCGCACCACATACACCGCCACAGGGTTGAACACACGGCGAGAACATGACCAGACTTCCAATGACCGACCACATCCCCAGCCTGCGCCGCTACGCCCGCTCGCTCACGGGCGACGCCTGGATGGCCGATGACCTGGTGCAGGACACGCTGGAACGCGCCTGCTCCAAGTGGCGGCTGTGGGTGGTGGGCAGCGACCTGCGCGCCTGGCTGTTCACGCTGATGCACAACGTTTATGTGAACCAGGTGCGCAGTGCCGTGCGGCAATCATCTGCCGGTGTGGCCGTCAACGTCGAGGATGTAGCGCATGAACTGGTCGCGCCCGAGGCTGGCGATGCGCAGGCGATGGACCTGCAGCGCTGCCTGCTGCGCCTGCCTGAAGACCAGCGCGTGGTGCTGCTGCTGGTCAGCCTCGAAGACCTCTCCTATGAAGAGGTCGCCAAGATTACCGGCGTGCCGGTCGGCACCGTGATGTCGCGCCTGTCGCGCGCCCGCAGCCGGCTGCGCGAGCTGATGGACAACCCGGCTTCTGTGGCGCCCACACAGACCGCCGCTCCCGCCGTATTGCGGCGACTGAAATAAGGGCCTGAAAATCATGGACAAGAACGACGATTTCCTCCACGACAAAATCAATGCGCTGGTCGATGGGCGCTTGCAGCCTGACGACCAGGCCAAGGCCATTGCACAACTGGGCGGCGATGCCGAATCGCTGGAAACCCTTCGCGCGTGGCAGATGCAGCGCGAGTCACTGCGCGCCCTGCACCGCCCGTTGCTGGATGAAGCCATTCCCGAGTCACTCCTGGCAGCCGCACGCCGCGGCCAGCAAAGGCAACAGCAGCTTGACCAGTGGTGGCGCTGGGGCGGCATGGCCGCAGCGGTGACGCTGGCTTTTGGCGTGGGCTGGCTCTCGCATGGGCAAATCGGCGGTTCGTCGGCGCAGCTGATGGCCTCCGGCAAGGCACCTGCGCAAAGTTTCATCCACCAGGCCTCGCTGGCCCATGCGGTTTATTCGCCTGAAGTACGCCACCCGGTAGAAGTCACTGCGGCGCAGCAGGAGCACCTGGTGCAGTGGCTGTCAAAACGCGTAGGCAAACCCCTCAAGGTACCCGTGCTGGCGACACAGGGTTACGAGCTGGTCGGCGGCCGGCTACTGCCTGGCGAGGCCGGCGCGCGCGCGCAGTTCATGTTCCAGAACCCGGCCGGCGTGCGTTTGACGCTGTATCTCGGCTCGGTGGACGGCAACCCGGCAAAAGCGGTCACGTCGGCAGGACCGGCAACGGCAACACCCCCCGCCGAAAAGCCAAACAGCCAGGAAACTGCCTTCCGCTACAGCGCCGACGGACCCGTGCCTTCGTTTTATTGGGTCGAGCAGGGTTTTGGCTATGCACTCAGTGGCCCGGTGTCCAGAGATGAGCTGATGAAGCTGGCTCAGCTGGTTTACCAGCAGCTTTGAGGATTCAAAAGGCTTCTGCGAGGTCCAAAAGCGCATTTGTTAACCTGGAACTGAACAATGTTAACTTCCATATTAACAATTGGGTCCAAGCACCCCTCTGCGTGGCTGCTGGAGCCTGAAAATGATCCAAATTGCCTGAAAAAAGGCATCAAATCAGGCTCAAGCCCTTTAAATACGTACATAAGGCGCTACTAAAAACGTAGCAGTCAGGCACCCAGCTTGTACAGGGGATGTTCTGCCACTGGCCACGGGCTCACGAAAAAAGCATCGGCCATGCCCGGCTTGACGTCTTCGATGCGCTCGGGGTTCCATTTCGGCGCGTAGTCCTTGTCGACCGCCAGCGCACGGATGCCTTCCACCGTTTCACTGGCCGTACCCGGGCGGAGATGGAAGCACTGATACACCATGTCGCGCTCCATGCGCAGGTCGTCAGCCAGGCGCAAGCTGCGCGCGCGGCGGATCTGCTCCAGCGTGACATGCAGCATCAGCGGCGAGCGTTTGCGCAAAATGACCGAGACCTTGGCGGCCCAGGCGTCGTCTTTGGCTTTTTCGAGCGCATCGACGATGTGTTTGACGCGCAGCAGCGAGAAAAAGCTGTCGATGTGGGCCGTGTCGGCTTTGCCACGCGCCGGGTCGGCCGGCAGCTCTGTGGCGATCCATGCCCTGGCGGCATCAACCGAGTCAAAGTTCTGGCTGGCCAGCGACGCCCAGATCGCAGGCAGCTGCGCGGCGTCGCGTTGCACATCAGCCAGGCCAAAGCCGATGGCCTCTTCTGCACCAATCACTTCACCGGTCAGGGCCAGGTATTCGCCGGCATGGCCGGGGCAACGGCTCAGGAAGTAACCGCCGCCCACATCGGGGAACAGGCCGATGTTGGTTTCGGGCATGGCCATTTTGGTGTGCCCGGTGACAATGCGGACCGCCGCCCCTTGTGACAATCCCATGCCGCCGCCCATGACGATGCCATCCATGAAGGCAATAAAGGGCTTGGGATAGGTCTGGATCAGGTGGTTGAGGGTGTATTCCTCCGTGAAGAAGTCTTCAAGGGCGGTATCACCGGCCAATGCGGCCTGATGAAAAAAGCGGATGTCGCCACCCGCACAAAACCCGCCGAACAGGGCTTCTGCACTGCCGGGCTGACCCTTCTTGTTGGTACCTCGAATCGCCACGAGTTTGACTTCAGGGTCATCACGCCAGGCCACCAGCGCGGCTGTCAGGTCACGCACCATCTGCAGGCTAAGCGCGTTCAGGGCTTTGGGCCGGTTCAGTGTCAGCAGACCCGCGCTGCCGCGTCGTTCTGCAATCACGTCGCTTTTTGATTCTGTATTCAGGGTTTGTTCGCTCATGACTTTTGTCTCCATCCGATTAATTCATTCACCACCAGCGCTGCAATAACGAGCGCACCACCGCTTAAAACACTCGCACCGGGCGCCTCGTTAGCACCCAGCCAGGCCAGCAGGATGCCGAAGATCACTTCGAGCAGTGCCAGCAAGGCGACTTCAGGCGCCTTCAACACGCCAGCACACAGCACCGACAGCACGCAGGGTATCGCCAGTTGCACCAGGCCCAGCAGCGCCAGCAAGCCAACGTCGTGCGCCGTGGCAGAGAACGGCAGCGACAGCGGCAAGGTCACGAGCGAAGAGACCACCGCCCCCACCAGCACAGCAGGCACCAGGTCAATATTTTGCCCATGACGGCGGCTGTGCTGCACCACCGTCCAGTTGGCGGCACTTGCCAGCGGCACCAGAAGCGCGACCAGCGTGCCCCCCATGTGCTGCGAAAGATCAGCCTGCGCGCCGTACATCCAGCCGATGCCAGCACCCGCCATGGCAATCGCCAGCCAGGTGCGCGGCGCAATACGGTGGCCGATAAAAATGCGTGCCAGCAAGGCCGTGACGAAGGGGCTGATGGCCATGGTCACCAGCACATTGGCGACCGTGGTCATGGTCAGCGCCACCATGAAGGCCGTGAACATCACGCTCCAGCAGACGCCCGACAGCCAGAGCGCCGAACCCGCGTGGCGGATCTTCGCAAACACCGCCCTGCCCTGAAACATCGGCAAGATGACCAGCAGCGACAGCACCGTGAAGAAGCTGCGCCAGAAAGTCACCTCGAAGCTGCGCGCAGATTCAAGCTGGCGCGTCACCACCCCGGCAATCGACCACAGCAAGGTCACCAGGACCATAAGGGCGACGGCTTTGGGGTGGGTGAGTTTCATCAGAGCAATAGGCCTTCGCGCAAGGGCTTCGACAAGCTCAGCCCGAACGGAGGGGAATCTTAGCCTCCAGGCGAAGCGATCTTCGCCGGCAGGAGCCGCAGAACCGGCTC
>JAZKCB010000287.1:0-14411 GCA_040388335.1 Pseudomonadota bacterium
GGCTTCGGAGGCCAATACTCTATCCACTGAGCTACAGCCGCAATGCTGTGAGGTGTTGCTCCCGCGTGGGAAGCGTTACTGATTCTACCAGCCAGGTGCCAGACGGCGCCGTGATTCGCGGAGCCACAGCTATAATATGAGGTTGCTGCGCAGAGCCTTTACCAGCACAGAACAAACGCGATATTCGCCCCCGATTACAGTTTTTTTGAGGACGCCATGAGCGCAAACGATCACAACACGGCCCACGAAGAAGCCCATACAGGCCCGATCAAGACTCCCAAGCAGCTGCTCGCAGCGGTCTTTTTCTCATTTGTCATTCCCATTTTTGCCATCATTGGGCTGGTCTACTACGTGACCTCTGCCAACAAGACGGCGCCTGGCGCCGCCGATACCGAGCAGGCGCTTGCCCAGCGGATCCACAAGATCGGGGCCGTTGAAATTCGCGATGCCAACCGCCCTCTGAAGAGCGGCGAAGAAGTCTACAAAGCCCAGTGCGTCACCTGCCACGGCACGGGCGCAGCGGGCGCACCCAAGTTCGGCGATGTCGCTGCCTGGGCGCCACGCATCAAGACCGGTTTTGAGGCGCTGTGGAATTCCGCGCTCAAGGGCAAGGGCGCCATGGGTGCACAGGGCGGCGGCGATTTTGACGATGTCGAAGTGGGCCGTGCTGTTGTGTACATGACCACCGCAGCCGGTGGCAAATTTGCAGATCCAGTTAAACCTGCCGCCGCAGCATCGGCACCTGCAAGCGGCGCAGCAGCTGCAGCAGGCCCATCCGCTGATGTCGTCGCCGCATTGGCCGCCGCCAACAAGACCGCAGCGCCCGCTACTGGCGCAGCAGCCGGCGGCGCCATCCCTGCGCTTTACACCCAGGTCTGCGCGGTCTGCCATGCAGCTGGCGTTGCCGGGGCGCCCAAGCTCGGCGACAAGGCTGCCTGGGCACCCCGTGTGGGTGCTGGCGTTGATGCGCTGACAGCCAGCGCCATCAAGGGTAAAAACGCCATGCCACCCAAAGGCGGCTCAACGGCGTCGGATGCCGAAATCAAGGCCGTCGTGCAATACATGGTCAACGCGGTCAAGTAAGCCCTGCAAGCAGCTTTACCCAATAAAAAAAGCCGGTGTCAACCGGCTTTTTTTATTTCAGGATGACTGGAGCGCCTTGCGGTCGGGTCTTTTGAAGCGCCTCGGGACTCATCACATAACCATGCTGGCGGGGCAGTTCTGCAGAAACTGCATCCTGCGGCACCCACAAGCCCTGCTCGACAGCATCTGCTGCTACCGTCATGTCCTGGGTGTGCACGAGACCAAAACCTGCATCGGTGTCCAGGTACAGGCGCCCATTCTCATCGAGCACACAGCGTTGCGGACGTGCGGCAATCCCCGTGTGTGAGGTAATCGAAAAATCAGTGCCGACGCGCCAGATGAATGGCGTTGCCCCAAGCTCGACATACACACGTTGCGGACCGTTCTGGAAGAACCACTGGCCCTGCGCATCGTGCTCATAGTTGCGCTGAATAAAGTCGATCAGCTTTTCATGTTTGAGCAGCGAGCCCTTGCTGGCCATCTGCCGGGCCGGGTCGTCCAGCAGGGCACCAAAAGCACCTGCGGACTGGGCCCGCTCATCACGCATATACCAGTTGCCGCGCGCGTCCAGTCCCAGCCAGCCGTAGCAATCGGGCACATTGGGCCACTTGGCAAGCGCAGCCTTGACGATGTCATCCATGGTTTTCCAGTCCGGGTTAAAGGTTCAAAGATGGGCGGCAAAAAAGCCCGCCACGGCTTCAGGCATGGCCATGACGTGGCCGGGAAAGCGGCCGGACGGAAAGCCGACGTGGCCGCCCTGTTCTGGTTGCCACAGCGTAACGCTGTCACTGACTTCATTTGCGGCAGGCAGGCTCCATGCAGGAATGAAGGGATCATTGCGCGCGTTGAGCGCCAGTGCAGGCACACCTATCCGGCTCATGTGCGGCTTGGCAGATGCCCTCGCCCAGTAATCATCGGTGTTCTCGAAACCATGAAGCGGCGCGGTGAAAACATTGTCAAAGTCATACAGGTTGCGCGCCGCCAGCAGCTTTTCGCGACTGAACAGGCCGGGATGCTGATCGAGCTTTTGCAGCGCCTTGGGAATCATTGTCTTGAGGAACATGCGCGTATAAACCTGACGGTTAAAACCCCGGCCTATGGCCCATCCGCCCGCTGCCAGGTCAAGCGGCGAGCAAACCGACGCAACTGCCGTGACGACCTCACCCGCTGCGCTGCCCATTTCACCCGCCCACCGCATCAGGGCATTACCGCCCAGCGAGATGCCAACTGCAAGCAAGGGGCCGCCATGCGATGTGCGAAAGCGGCGCAGGATCCAGTCGATCTCCTGGAAGTCACCCGAATGGTAGGCACGCGGTGCATGATTGAGTTCGCCCGAGCAGCCACGAAAGTGCGGTACAGCGCAGGCCCAGCCTTTGGCAGCAGCAACCACCGCGAGTGCCTCTGCATAGTGGCTTGCCGATGAACCTTCAAGACCATGAAAAACAACCAGCAGGGGGGTACCGCGGTTGCCGGCGTCCTGCAGAAAATCCACGTCCACAAAATCCTTGTCAGGCGCATCCCACCGCTCCCGGCGAAACACCGGCCTGGACCCGGCAAACCGGCGGGCGACCACTGCAGCCCAAATGGTTTGCAGGTTTCCGCCAGGCAGCCACCAGGGCGCGCTGTAGTTCATCAATGAAGTACCTGCGGCGCATCCAGGATCTCCTGCATTTCGCGCGGTGTCCCTGGACTGGCGTGGTGCGCAACCATGCGCCAGCCCTGTGCCGTTTTCTGATAGACATTGGTGGCGATGACGTAAGCATGACGAGGACCTTCTTCGGTCAGTATCTCTATGCGCTCCAGCACGCTGTGCACACTGGTGCCCATGGCTTCGATCACCCGGATTTTTTCAGGATGCACCTGAATCGTGCCATTGGCAAACATCGCATCAAACGAAGCCCGGATGGCGCCTGGGCCCAGCAGGCGACCACCGCCAGGATGCACACACAGGATGTCATCTTCATCGGCCCAGCAGGCCATGAGCTTTTCGATGTCGCCGCTCTGCAGTGCTTCATAGAACGCGGCTTCCGTATCGTTTGCGCTCCCACTTGTGTCAGCCGAATTTTTTGGTTTTCGCATATGCTGGTTCTACAGGTTAGGGCTCAGGGCCACGATACATCTGGCCGTCCATTAAGCCACGCCTGCACGACACTGTGAATACTCTCCCCGCTCTGGCTTTTCCCGCCGACTTGTGCCGCCTGCCAGAGAAGCTCGGGTGACGCCACATGGGTACCTGCAGGCAACACCCGCAAAGCAGCCTCAATAAACTCTGCAATCTTTGACGGACGCACAGGCTGCTCGGTCGCGGGCACCATGTAACTCAACGTCGACAGCATCCAGGCGGCCGTTTTTCTGAAAGTGCCGGAAGGTTTGATGCCCTGGCTTGTTTGCGCCGACCGGACAAACAGCACGCGCTCAAAACCTGCAGCCGCCACATCATGCTCATCCAGCGTGGCGAGTCCGCGCTTCAGTGCGTCCGGCAAACGCCCCTGAGCATGCGGCATGACTAGCACCAGGGTTTGCACACCGCAGCGCCTGAGCCACCTCGTAAGGGCAGGAAGCTGCCCCGGTGTGGGCGTCCACAAAGCGCGCTCGCGGTCGTAGTAAAGACGGGGCGGTTCAAACATCACAACGCCAATCTGGGCACCGGCCCGTGCGGGCCAGTCTTCAAGTGGCGCGTCTGGGGCCAGCATCATGCTCACACCGGAAAGCCCGGTCGTGATAGGTTCACGCGCCATCACGCCAGTGTGCGCAAACCGGCCACTGCCAGCCAGGCGGCGCAACACTTCTGCTCCCAGAACCCCGGTCGCACCGGCAACCACCAGCGCTGGCCGGGGATGCGCAGCCGTACGCTGAGGCCGTAGCGCGCCCTGCAGGGCATGTGAAGTGGAGTCCATGCAGCTATATTAATCAATGCGGCCCCACTGGGGCGAAGATCTGCAACCGGAGACGCCATGACCCCAAAGACCGTCGCTGTTTTGCCAGCTCAAGTACGCCCTCACCTTGAAGGCAAACTTCCCGGCTGGCTGGACGCACGCTGGTTTAACAGCCGCGAAGAGGCTTGTGCGCTTGCCCCTGAGGCTGTCATCGGCTGGTTTGACATGAGCAACAAGCCTGACATGGCAATTGCCGTCACCCTTGCCACCCGCATGAAATGGCTGAACTCGGGCCTGGCTGGCATGGATGGCCTGCCACTGGATGAGCTGCATAAACGCAGCGTGGCGGTGACCAACGGTGCAGGCATCAACGCCATCACCATTGCCGAATACGTGGTGATGGGCATGCTGAACATCGCCAAAAGCTACCGTGAAGTGGTAAAGGCACAAGAAAGGCATGAGTGGTTGCGAGACTCGCCCGGCAAGATGGAGCTGTCAGGCAGCCATGCGCTGATGGTGGGCTATGGCGCCATCGGCAAGCTGGTCGAGGAACGGCTGAATGCGTTTGGCGTGAAAGTGACTGCGGTGCGCCGCAATGTGGATTTATCAGGCGAGGTACTCGGACCTGGCGAATGGCAGGAACGACTGGGCGAATTCGACTGGATCATCCTTGCAGTACCAGCCACCAGTGAAACCAAACACCTCATAGGCGTTGCAGAACTGGCACGCATGAAGCCTGCAGCGGTTCTGATGAACTTTGCGCGTGGCAGCATCATCGACCAGGATGCCTTGCTTGCAGCAATGAAGGACAAACGCATCGCCGCGGCTTTTCTGGATGTGACAGACCCCGAGCCCCTGCCCGCAGATCACCCGCTCTGGAGCCTGGACAATGTGCACATCTCCATGCACCTTTCGGGGCGGTCACAAACAAAAATGTTTGAACGCGCGTCAGAGCGATTCCTGGAGAACCTGACATGCTTTCAGGCGGGTCGACCCCTGCAATTTCAGGTCGATCTCAAAACCGGCTACTGAAGGTCGCCAAACATCCTGGTGTCGCTAGCGCTATTGAGGCAGACGCCAGACCGCCTGCCCGCCAACCGGGTAAAGCTGCAGTCCAGCCACCGGGGTCACGGTCCAGCCACCGGTAAATTCGCCGAACGCAGGAAGAACGGCCTGATGCTCCTCAAAACAGAAACACGGCAGGCGTACATGGTCCCGTCCCGGACCATAAAGATGAACAGCAGGATGCAGGTGGCCTGCGATCACCTGGTGCGTCGGATGTTGCTGGGGATGATGGCAGGCCGCAAATGGGCCGATGAGCCAGGGCTCGTCCACAACTTCAATGCCCAATGAAACCGGCGGGTCGCCAGCGCGGCTGTCGTGGTTGCCGCGAACCAGTACGCAGTCAATTGCTGCGAACTGCTTTCGCCATGTATCCAGTGCCGCAAGCACAGAAGGCGTGCGTGCCTGCGCCGCATGCATGAAGTCCCCGAGGAATACCAGCTTGAGCGGCTGGTGTTGCAACAAGAGCTTGTTCAGTCGATCAAGATTTTCACGTGTCGTGCCCGCCGGCACCGGCTGGCCAAGCGCACGGTAGGTCGCTGCCTTGCCCAGATGCAGGTCGGCGATAAAAAGCACGCGGCCTTCTGGCCACCAGAGAGCGCGATCAGGCAGGAGATGCAGCATCTCGCCAGCCCATTGAATCTCACACACGGATCGCGCTGGCGCTGCCGCACCGAAAGGTTGTGAACTCATAGCGGGGGCAAGGGCCTTGATGGTCGACGTTGACGGCGCGGCTTCTTGCCTGTACCGGCTCCCGAAGCAGCTGCTGATTCCTGCCCAAAAGCCAGCGTGCCCTTCACAGCCTCTACACCGCCCACCTTCACCGTACCACCCGCGGCCTTTTCAAGCTGGGCGACCATGCGGGCAATACGGTCCGCCAGGTTTTCATTGGTCAGCTTTTCACGGAAAAGTTCGACCATCAGCGGAAATGAAAATGGTGTTGGCCTCTCAAGGTTTTTCATGACGAGCGTCTGGCTGTTCATGCGTGCAAGGCTGGTGCGCAGCCTGCCTATCTCAAGCTCCTGCGCGAGCAATTCCTGCTCGGCCTGAAGCAGCAGGCGATTGGAAGGGTCGTACTTGCGAAAGACCTCAAAAAACAGGGAGGACGACGCCTGCAATTGTTTGTTGCTGCGTTTTTCACCTGGATAACCCTGAAAAACCAGGCCCGACACACGAGCAATCTCGCGGAAGCGGCGCTGCGCCAGCTCACTCGCATTCAGGCTTTCAAGGACTTCGTGCAGCAGCGCTCTGCGCTCACCCTCCTCGCTTTTGTCATGAGCCATGGCATCCTGCGCCTGTGCATCATGTCCGGCCCTGAGCACCTCCGGCAGCAGGGCCTGCCAATCCACTTCATCCGCACAGAGCAGCTCAAAGCCATAGTCGTTGACAGCGATTGAAAACGTCCGCGGCTCGTGCTGCGCGACGCGCCATGCAATCAGGTTGGCGAGGCCCAGGTGCACATGTCGGCCGGCGAAGGGGTAAAGGAACAGATGCGAGCCCTCTCGCGTCCTGAGCACCTCAGCCAGCAGGGTCTGCGGTGTGGGCAGCGCAGACCATTGCTGCTGCAGCTCCAGCAGAGGGCGCACGGTTTTCAGCTCGGGCGTTGTGTAGCGGCCTTCACCTGCCAGCGCCAGCTGCTGTACCACCGCGTCTGCGAGCGTGGTTGACAGCGGCATGCGCCCGCCGTTCCATCTTGGTACAGCGGGCCGCTTGCCGCTCGCGCGCCTGACCCATGCGGTCATGTCATGGATGCGGACCAGCTCGAGCAGTCTGCCACCAAAAAGAAAGCAGTCGCCTGGTTTAAGGCGCGCGGCAAAGCTTTCCTCCACGCGGCCTATGCGCCCGCCACCAAGGTACTGAACAGACATGCTGGCATCACTGACGATGGTGCCTATGTTCATTCTGTGGCGGCGCGCCAGCCGTACATCGGGCACGCGCCATATCCCGTTCTCATCCGGCACGACGCGCCGGTAATCCGGATAGGCGGCGAGCGAAGGACCTCCCTGCCTGACAAACGACAGACACCATTCCCATGTTTCAACAGAAAGCCGCTGATAGGCCACCGTCCCGCGGATTTCCTCATACAGCGCGTCTGGCACAAAACCACCCCCCAAAGCAACCGTTACCAGATGCTGCACAAGAACGTCCAGCGGCTGCCCGGGAGACACGCGGGACTCTATGTGTCCCTCGGCGATCGCCACCCGCGCTGCGGCGCCTTCGACCATCTCTATGCTGTGCGTCGGTACAAGGGTGATGCGGGAAGGGCGGCCGGGTGCGTGGCCGGAGCGGCCTGCGCGCTGCAGCAGCCTTGCAACGCCTTTTGGCGATCCTATTTGCAGAACGCGCTCGACCGGCAGGAAGTCAACGCCCAGGTCGAGACTTGATGTGCACACCACCGCTTTCAGATCGCCGTTTTTAAGGCCCAGTTCCACCCACTCTCGTACCTCGCGATCAAGCGAGCCATGATGCAAGGCGATCAGGCCTGCCCACTCGGGTTTTGCTTCCAGCATGGCCTGGTACCAGATCTCCGCCTGTGAACGTGTGTTGGTAAATACCAGCGTGGTGCTGCTTCCGGCTATTTCCTCCAGCACCTGCGGCAACATGGTCAAGCCCAGGTGGCCGCCCCACGGAAAGCGCTCAGCCTTTCCCGGCAAAAGCGAATCGATAACGAGCTTTTTAGGTACTTGGCCCTTTACCAGTACACCCTGTTCATGGCCAAGCAGGGCGTGCATGGCCTCCTGCAGGTTTCCCAGCGTGGCGGACATTCCCCAGATGCACAAACCGGCATTCCATTTTTTCAGCCTCGCCAAGGCAAGCTGCACCTGTACGCCGCGCTTGTTGCCCAGCAGCTCATGCCATTCATCGACAACCACCATCTTCAGGGTGCCCAGAACATCGCAAGCGTCTGCTCGCGCCAGCATCAGGGACAGGCTTTCAGGGGTGGTTACCAGCGCAGTTGGCAAACGGGTGTTCTGAGCGTTGCGTTCACCAGAAGTGGTGTCTCCGCTGCGAACTCCTGCGCTCCAGTCGCGCAATCGTGTGCCCTCGCCCTCATCGCTTTGCCCGAGTGCATCAAGTGGCTGCTGAAGCGCCCTCAGCGTGTCTGCCGCCAAGGCACGCATGGGCGTGATCCAAAGGACTGTGAGAGTTGGATCAAGTGGCGCTTTTGCAATCTTTTTGGCAGAAATACCAGGTGCATTGTTGGCTACCGACGCAGTACTCATCCAGTGCTGCAACGCGCCCAGCCAGACGGCGTAAGTCTTGCCCGCGCCGGTCGTGGCATGCAGCAGGCCGGATTGCCCCGCACCAATCGCTTTCCAGACATCACGCTGAAATTTGAACGGCTTCCATCCACGCGCAGAAAACCAGGCATCCAGTGCCTTTTTGACCATTGCATGGTCTCGGCTGGTTGGCTGCGTGGCCGCTTCAGGCATGTGGCGGAATTCGTGGAACTTGCATCGGTTTATGTTAGTGTGACGCCATGCAATTGAGGAGCACCTTCATGACACCCCGTTTTATCAAGTTAATGCTGGTCTGCCTTGTCAGCGCAACCAGCCTGCTGCTGACAGGCTGCGGCTACAACGACTTCCAGCGCCTGGACGAACAGACCAAATCCGCCTGGTCCGAGGTCCTCAACCAGTACCAGCGACGTGCAGACCTGGTGCCCAACATCGTGGCAACCGTCAAGGGCGAAGCGGCATTCGAGCAGGACACCCTGACCAAAGTGGTGGAGGCACGCGCCAGGGCCACATCCATACAGGTGACGCCTGAAACACTCAATGACCCGGCGGCTTTCAGCAAATTCCAGGCAGCGCAGGGCGAATTGAGCTCTGCCCTGTCGCGTCTGCTGGTGGTGACAGAGAACTACCCCAACCTCAAGGCCAATCAGGGCTTCCAGGATTTGCGTGTGCAGCTTGAGGGTACGGAAAACCGCATCACGGTGGCACGCAACCGCTACATACAGACCGTTCAGGAATACAACGTGCTGGCGCGCAGCTTTCCGAACAACCTGACGGCCATGATCTTCAGCTACAACGTCAAGCCCAATTTCTCGGTGCAGAACGAGGCCCAGATTTCTGCGCCACCCGCGGTGAGCTTCGAGAAGAAATAGGAAGGCCGACCTGTGCCTTTTACAAAGCGCCTGTGCGCAAGCGGGTTTTTGACGGCTGCAATCTGGCTTGGTCTGTCGGGTTTATTTGTGCAGGCCGCTTTGGCACAGGATATGGTTGCCATACCTGCGCTGACAGCACATGTGATGGATACCACCGGTACGCTGGATACGGGACAAAAGCAGGCGCTTGAGGCAAAGCTCGCGGCTTTCGAGGCCAGTCGCGGCACACAGATTGTGGTTCTGATGGTGCCAACCACACAACCTGAAGACATCGCGGGCTACACCCAGCGTGTCGGTGACAGCTGGAAAATCGGGCGTAAGGGCGTCGGCGACGGACTCCTTCTGGTGGTGGCCAAAAATGACCGCAAAGTCCGCATCGCCCCTGCAAAAACACTGGAAGGCGCAATTCCTGATCTGGCAGCCCGGCAGATTATTGACAGGGCCATCACGCCTCGTTTCAGGCAAGGCGACTTTGCGGGTGGCATTGAGGCAGCAAGCGACCAGTTGATGGCACGCATCACCGGTGAAAACCTGCCGCTGCCAGAGTCCACTGGAGATCAACCCCGGGACCAGGGTTTTCAGTGGACTGACCTGGCGGTGTTTCTGTTCTTCGCCGTACCGATAGGTGCCCGGCTGTTGTCGGGTCTGCTTGGCCGTAGAGGCGGCGCCTTTGTGACTGGTGGCGTTGTGGGGGTGCTGGCCTGGGTTTTCACCCACAGTTTTCCGCTCGCGCTGGGTGCCGGCATCGTCGGTATGGTTTTCGGATTGATCGCCAGCCTCGGCTCGCTGGGTGGTATAGGCCGGAGGTCCTCGGGCTGGGGAACTGGTGGAGGCAGCGGCTGGAGCAGCGGAGGTGGTCGCTCGGGCGGCTTTAGCAGCGGGGGCGGCGGCAACTTTGGGGGCGGCGGCGCCTCGGGTGACTGGTGATGTGTACGACCATGAACAAAGCGCAACGCATGCTCAAACATCTCTGGCTTGACACCTCAGACGCACGGCGTGCGATTCCGCCGGACATGCTCCAGCGCCTGACGAAGCGTACAGCCGCGAGTGAGAGCCGTCACAGCGGGCAGATCAGGATTTGTGTGGAGGCCTCACTGCCCATGAGTTACCTCTGGCGCCTGGGCAGAACCACGTCAATGACTCAGCTTGTACGCCAGCGCGCTGTCATGCTTTTTGGCAAACTTCGTGTCTGGGATACAGAGCACAACAATGGCGTACTGATTTACCTTCAGCTGGCAGAGCGGGCCATTGAAATCGTTGCCGATCGCGGACTGAACCGCCATGTCACGCCCGATGAATGGAAGGCCATGACTGCACGCATGGGCGCTGCCTTTGCCGGTGGAAGGTTTGAAGATGGCCTGACGCAGGCGCTTGAAGAGGTTTCTGCCGTACTGGTAGCGAGCTTTCCCGCCATGGCGGGGGCGAAGGCGACAGATGAGTTACCGGACGAGCCAGTGCTTGGCTAATTACGGGCCAGTCCGCCGCCTGTGTGATGGGCAGCATCCAGTTCCTGCTGCAAAGCCCGGCTCAACCCCCCCAAGGTCCTGATTTTGCGATTGGCTTCCCGCAGCCGGTCCGACAGGCGCTTGGAGATTGCAAGCATCAGGCGTGCAGCGACTGCCGGGTTGCTCTTGATCAGGGTCAGCAGGGCTTCGCGCGACATCACGGCCACCGCGAGGTCAGTGGTGGCGGTACAGGTGGCAGAACGTGGCGAGCCATCCAGCACACCCATCTCGCCAATCAGGCTGCCGGAGCCGATCACCGACATCACCATACTGTCGTCCATCGATGTTAATTCGTTGTCAACCAGCACTTCGCCATCAAGAATCAGCATCATGAAATCAGTGTGGCTGACCTCACCTTCCTTGATCAGGACCGTACCGTGCAGCACTCGTCTTAGCATCATGGCGCCCACCACAGCACGCGCATCCGGCAGACTGAGGTCTGCCAGAGCCGTGGAAGTGATCAACAACTGCGCGGCTTTTTCCTTGTTGCCATCCCTGAAAGGAGCCTTGATTCTGGAAAAGAGCATGTGCAGATTGTAGGAGTCGAGATGCGCACGCGGGGCATATTCAAGGCAAAAAAAAGCCCCGGCCAAGTGGCGGGGCTTGCTGCTACCGCGCACTCAAGCGCGAAGATTATTTTTTCTGGCGATATTTGCGCAGGGCAGCGATCTGGGCAGCCATGACGGCCAGCTCGGATTGCGCCATTGCGATATCGATGTCGCTCTTGGCGTTTTTCAGTGCCTCTTCGGCCGCAGCCTTCGCCTCCGTGGCCTTGGCTTCGTCGAGGTCCTTGCCGCGGATGGCCGTGTCAGAGAGCACAGTCACACTGTTGGGCTGAACTTCGAGCAGGCCGCCGGCGACGAACACAAACTCTTCCGTACCGTCGGCTTTTTCGATGCGCACGGCACCCGGCTTGATGCGCGTGATCAGAGGGGTGTGCCTCGGGTAGATACCCAGTTCGCCGGCCTCGCCTGGAAGCGCGACAAAACGCGCTTCACCGGAAAAGATCGACTCTTCGGCACTGACGACGTCCACGTGAATGGTGTGGGTCGAGTCCATGTCTTAGACCTTCTTGGCTTTCTCGAAAGCTTCGTCGATGGTACCGACCATGTAGAAGGCCTGTTCTGGCAGGTGATCGCACTCACCGGCCACGATCATCTTGAAGCCGCGAATGGTTTCAGCCAAGCTGACGTACTTGCCGGGCGAGCCGGTAAACACTTCAGCAACGTGGAAAGGCTGTGACAGGAAACGCTGGATCTTGCGGGCACGGGCCACAGCAAGCTTGTCTTCAGGAGCCAGTTCGTCCATGCCGAGAATCGCAATAATGTCGCGCAGTTCCTTGTAGCGCTGCAGTGTGCCCTGCACCGCACGAGCCGTTGCGTAGTGGTCTTCACCGACGACGTTCGGGTCAAGCTGGCGGCTGGTCGAATCGAGCGGGTCAACTGCAGGATAGATACCGAGCGAAGCGATGTCACGTGACAGCACCACGGTGGAGTCAAGGTGGGCAAAGGTCGTGGCAGGTGACGGATCGGTCAAGTCATCGGCAGGGACGTAAACGGCCTGGATGGAAGTGATGGAGCCAACCTTGGTGGAGGTAATACGCTCTTGCAGGCGGCCCATTTCCTCGGCCAGCGTTGGCTGGTAGCCCACAGCGGAAGGCATACGACCCAGCAGTGCAGACACTTCGGTACCGGCCAGGGTGTAGCGGTAGATGTTGTCAACGAAGAACAGGACATCGCGGCCTTCGTCACGGAAGGACTCGGCAATCGTCAGGCCGGTCAGCGCAACGCGCAGACGGTTTCCTGGGGGCTCATTCATCTGGCCGTAAACCATCGCGACCTTGGATTCGCCGAGGTTCTCGAGATTCACAACGCCGGAGTCGGCCATCTCGTGGTAAAAGTCATTGCCTTCGCGGGTACGTTCACCGACACCTGCGAACACCGACAGGCCCGAGTGCGCCTTGGCGATGTTGTTGATCAGCTCCATCATGTTCACGGTCTTGCCGACGCCGGCGCCACCAAACAGGCCCACCTTGCCGCCCTTGGCGAATGGGCAAACCAGGTCAATCACCTTGATGCCGGTTTCCAGCAGTTCCTGCGAAGGGCTGAGTTCGTCGTAAGCTGGTGCCTTGCGGTGAATCGGTGCGGTCAGGGTCTGATCGACCGGGCCACGCTCGTCAATCGGTGCACCAAGCACGTCCATGATGCGGCCCAGGGTCGCCTTGCCGACGGGGACTGTGATGTTGGCACCGGTGTTGTAAACCATGTTGCCGCGGCGCAGGCCGTCGGACGTGCCCAGTGCGATGGTGCGCACAATGCCGTCACCCAGCTGCTGCTGCACCTCAAGGGTCAGCGCGGAGCCTTCCATCTTGAGCGCGTCGTAAATCTTGGGCATCTGGTCGCGCGCGAATTCAACGTCCACCACCGCGCCAATACACTGAACAATCTTGCCTTGAGCTTGAGCCATGACTGGATCCTTTTCCGTTCTTTAAATCTTGAATCGCGGTTTAAACCGCTGCAGCACCTGCAACGATTTCCGAAAGTTCTTTCGTGATCGCCGCCTGACGCGTCTTGTTGTAAACCAGCTTGAGTTCGCCAATCACGCTGCCGGCATTGTCGGTTGCGGCTTTCATCGCCACCATGCGGGCGGACTGCTCCGAAGCCATGTTTTCAGCGACGGCCTGGTAGACCAGTGCTTCTACGTAGCGAACCAGCAGGTCGTCAATCACTGTCTGCGCATCAGGCTCGTAAATGTAGTCCCAGCCGTGCTGGTCCTTGTCGGCCTGCAGGTGGGCAGCAGTCAAGGGCAGCAGTTGCTCGACAACCGGCTCCTGGCGCATGGTATTGATGAACTTGGTGTAGCAAAGGTAGACCGCCTTGATCTTGCCTTCGCTGTAAGCATCCAGCAGAACCTTGACGGGACCGATCAATGCATCAAGGTGAGGCTTGTCGCCCAGCTGGGTCACGTGCGAGATCACCTTGGCGCCAATGCGGTTCAGGAAGCTGAAGCCCTTGTTGCCAATAGCCACGGCGTTCGCCTCTTGGCCCGATGCCTGCAGTTCCCTGAGCTTGGACGTCACCGCACGCAACACGTTGGTGTTCAGGCCGCCACAAAGGCCCTTGTCAGTCGTCACCACAATAAACCCGGTCGTCTTGGTGTCGTTGGACTCCATGAACGCGTGGGTGTACTCGGGGTTGGCCTGTGCAAGGTTGGACGCGATGTTGCGGATCTTGTCGCTGTAAGGGCGGGCGGCGCGCATCCGTTCCTGCGCCTTGCGCATTTTGGACGCTGCCACCATTTCCATGGCCTTGGTGATCTTCTTGGTGTTTTCCACCGATTTGATCTTGCCGCGAATCTCTTTACCTGCTGCCATATGAGCTTCCTGGGAGTTGCTTGCCTTGAACTATGAAGTCAGTTTCGCGTATCAGGCGAACGACTTCTTGAACTCGGCCACCGCCGTGTTCAGTTCAGCTTCTGCATCCTTGTCCATGGCCTTGTTGGCTTCGAGCTTGGCCATGAGGGCCGCATTCTTGTCCTTGAGGTAGCTGTGCAGGCCGGCTTCAAAAGCCAGAACCTTCTTGACTTCGATGTCGTCCATAAAGCCCTTGTTCACTGCGAACAGCGTGGCTGCCATGTTGGAGATCGACAGTGGCGAATACTGTGCCTGCTTGAGCAATTCGGTCACACGTGCACCGCGGTCCAGTTGCTTGCGGGTGGCTTCGTCCAGGTCGGAAGCGAACTGCGCGAACGCAGCCAGTTCACGGTACTGGGCCA
>JAZKCB010000288.1:0-37456 GCA_040388335.1 Pseudomonadota bacterium
GATAGTGCGGATTCCCGTGTGAAAGTAGGACATCGTCAGGCTCTTACAGCAAGGACCGCCCAGTTGATTTATCTCGACTGGGCGTTTTCTTTTGTCAGTTCGATTTGTGAGATTGCCATGCGAATCATGTCGACAGCAGTGAAAAAGCCCGCAGAAAATCTGTTTTCTGGCGGGCTTTTTTATTGTCATCTATCCTATCCAGCTTTTGGTGGAGAAGGCTCAACTCGACGTCTGTTTATTCAGATCTGTTTGCAGCTGGCGAAGGCGAATTTCGCGTGATCTACCGGGATTGACTTCTGCTTTCTCCAACGGGTGCGGCAAGGCATATATCTGTACGCATTTGCCTCTAGCGATTGAAAATATGTGTATCGTCGCGTGCTGCAACACCAGCTTTGCAGAGCTCGTCGCAAAGTTGCTCTATCCAGCTACCCATAGGAACCTCAGAAAAAAATCGCTGCCTGATTTGCAGAAGATATGGCGTATTCAGTGCCCACTTCAAAAAGTCGCCGAATAGTTGTCGCTGGGTTTCAAGCAGCTTGAATTTGATCAGTACCTTGGAGGCATGTTGCGCATGCTTCAGGGGGTTGGCAACAAAGGCATCAAGTCGGCGCCTTGCAATTTCCAGTGTGCTGATGCTGTAGGTAAACATCGAACCATGTCCAGGAATGATTGTTGTCGGGTCCAATCGCTCGATCAGGTCGAGTGTTGCACCCACTTCATCAAAAGCGCTTTCACCTTCGAGTTCCGGAAACACCACGCCAAAGCCATTCTCCCAAAGCGCATCGGCAGATACAAGAAGCTTATGCGCCGGCTCAAAGAAAATCACAGAATTTGGATCATGGCCCGGCGCTGCATGAATCTGCCAATTCGATTGCCCGAACTGCATTTCCGTCCCAGGTTTGAGTATTTGTGAGAACGAAAACTGGGGACAAAGCTGTCCCGTCGGCTGATATGTCAGTGCAACTGGATCCCAATCTGTAACGTGTGCGGCTTGTCCCGGCGGGATCAGGGTTTGCAGATCCGGGTAGCGAAGCTGAAGGGCCGCATTTCCCCCGCAATGATCGCTGTGGAGATGCGTATTCACGAGGAAATCCAGCGGCCTCCCGTCCAATACGCTTTCTACCAGTGTCACTGTCTGTGCGGAATGCGTGTAATAACCGCTATCCACCATCAGGCTCTGAGAGCCACTGGTGAAAAGAATATTGTTTGCTGACAGCCAGCCACGCTCGAAAACGTGACATCCCTCAGGCAAACGCGGTGTCCTCATCAAAATTTATCGGTCAAACTGAATCAGGCTGCGGACCGCAATTCGCGGCGCAGGATCTTGCCGACATTTGTTTTGGGCAGGTCGTCACGAAACTCGATATATTTGGGGCGCTTGTAGCCCGTAAAGTGCTGCTTGCAATATGCGCTCACATCATCTTCAGTCAATGTCGGATCATTCTTCACGATAAAAACCTTGATGGCCTCGCCCTGGCTCTGGTCGGCGACACCTACCGCCGCGCACTCAACAACACCTGGGCACAAAGAAATAATATTTTCGAGTTCATTGGGGAACACATTGAAGCCGGACACGATGATCATGTCCTTCTTGCGATCAATGATTTTTGTGTAGCCGTGCGCATCCATGATGCCGATGTCGCCGGTACGCATAAAGCCGTCGGACGTAAAGGCCTTGAGATTTTCTTCCGGCTGTTGGTAGTAGCCCGTCATTACCTGCGGACCCCTGATGCAAATCTCGCCCGACTCGCCAATGCCCAGTGAATGGCCATCATCGTCCTTGATTGCAATGTCTATTCCCGGCAAGGGCAGGCCAATGGTGCCGTTGAACTGTTTGTTCGTGACTGGATTGTTAGTGCCGATGGCGCATGTTTCACTCATGCCCCAGCCTTCAATCATGGAGCTGCCGGTAACCTGGAACCAGTGTTTTGCAGTACCCTCAGAAGCTGCCATACCACCCGCCTGAGAAACACAGAGACTTGAGAAATCCACAGTCTTGAACTGCGGGTGTTGCAACAAGGCATTAAAAAGCGTGTTGACTGCGGGCAGCATATGGAACGGCCGCTTCTTGAGGACTTCGATAAATTTGCCGAAATCTCGCGGGTTCGGGATCAGCGTGAGGTGCGCGCCCCAGCGCATGTTCAGCAGGCACAGCGTCAGCGCAAAGATGTGATACAGCGGAAGTGCCGCAATGTTGTTGGTATTGCTGACATCACCCACCCGCCTCAGTGCGGGTGTGAACCATTCCTCGGCCTGCAGCACGGCTGCAACGATGTTGCGATGCGTCAGCACCGCACCTTTTGACAGGCCTGTGGTACCACCGGTGTATTGCAGGAAGGCAATCGAATCCAGATTGCTCCGTGCTGGCTTGAGTGCGAGGCGTGATCCTTCTGCAATAGCCGTATTAAATGTCGTCACCGCCCGTCCGTCACCGAGTGGCAGCTTGTACGCGGGGACCAGTTTCGCCAGATGGCGAACAGCGAACGTAATCCAGTGGCCATACCAGAACCCCAGCAGGTCGCCCATAGAAGTCATGACCACGTTTTTCACGGGGGTACGCTCAATGACCTCAGCCAGGGTGCAGGCAAAGTTCTCAAGAATGACAATGGATGTCGCGCCCGAATCCTTGAGCTGGTGCTCCAGTTCGCGAGCCGTGTAGAGCGGGTTGACATTGACGCAGGTGTACCCGGCACGCAGTATGGCCGACATCGTTACCGCGAATTGAGGTATGTTCGGCAGCATGATGGCGACCCGTGAGCCTGGTTCCAGCCCCAGATTCTGCAGCCAGGCACCGAGCGATGAAGACAGTTCATCCAGCTGGCCGTAGGACATCCAGCGATCCATGCACACCGAAAACGGTTTTGCAGCGTTCCTTTTGAAAGACTCTTCCAGCAACTGATTCAGGGACTGAAACTTCTCCGTGTCCACGTCGTGTGCCACACCCTCCGGGTAACTCTTGAGCCAATGCCTGTTCATACAAAACTCCTTCAGGACATTGTGGAGGTCTCGCCCTTAAAAAAGTATGGGGCTTGCCCTGATGCCGACTTAGCCTGAGGTGCCTCGGCCCAGCAAATGCCCCAGTTTCGTCTCGCAGGTGACAGCGTCGTCGGTGAAGAGCGCCGTGATCCATTCTGTTTCGCGTTGTTCGATAAGCTTGAGAAAATCGTCGGCACCGCGCATGCCTGCAAAGGCGTCAAACCCTGCTTCAAGAAACGCCTGGAGTGAACTGAGCCCGGCCGCGGCAGCCGGGTGTCGCATCATCCTGAGCAGGGTGCGCAGGCCTGGCTTGCGCGTCAGGCGATTGAGCTCCTTGCCCAACAGCAACACCACCTCCAGTTGTTGCTGCCGCGCAATTGCATCACCGACCTTCCGCCAGCAGTCGATGTAACGTGTAGTCTCATGCAGATCGGGTTGTTTCGATAGCGACTCAAGCCATTGCCGGGCCATCAGGTCATCCAGTTTCTCGGTGAGTGCGTGCACTTCCGCCAGCGCTGCGGCCGTATTGACGACCGCCTGTGGAAACAGTTTTGCAATGGTGTTTGCGATACGCGCAAACTGCTGGTCACGTTCCGCATAGTCCTTGTCGCTGTACAGCTCGTGCAAAAAGAAGCTGGCAGCTGTCTTGTAGCGCGCATGGATAAGGACATCGGCATAGGTCGCGCGAAACCGCCTTGCCTGAAAGCGTTTGATGTCTGCGCTTGCTTGCGCCAGGGTCGTGTCTGCAACATGCTGTGCACGTAATTGCGCAACGGTTTGCAAGGCCTGGTGAATTCGGTTTGCGGAAGCGTCCATACAAACCCGGAGTTTATCTAGGTATCAAGGTCTATTGAAACGGCCCTTCGCGTGCGAAACTCAAACCATGCAGAGACGAACGCTCTTGACCCTGGGCGCTGCCGCCAGCGCCGTGCTGCTGGTGGCAGGCGGTACAGCAGCGCTCATGCAACCGGGGTTGAAGCAGGGTGCGCTCAGCGCATCTGGCCGCGAGGTGTTTTCTGCCGTCGGTTCTGCCGTACTAGAAAAAACATTGCCGACTGACGAGGGCGCCCGCCTGATCGCGCTCAATGGTTTGCTTGGCCGCGTTGATGCGCTGGTCAGCGCCCTGCCGGCCCATGCACAAAGCGAGTTGTCCCAACTGCTGTCATTGCTGGCAAGTGCCCCGGGTCGTCGTGCACTCGCCGGCCTTGCGGCTCCCTGGCCCGAGGCGGGTATTGCCGATGTTCAGCAGGCTTTGCAAGGCATGCGCCTTTCGTCGCTGGCGCTGCGCCAACAGGCCTATGCCGCGCTGCATGACATCACCGCAGGTGCGTATTTCTCCGATCCGTCAAGTTGGCCATTGCTGGGTTATCCCGGTCCCCACAAAATCTGAAACCGCCCCAAGCATGAGTCAATTGCAGGACCCCGTCAAAGACGGCATCAAACGCGGCTGGAAAGTTTACGGTGGCCCGTTGCCAACCGCTCCCGAGAACATGGTTTGCGATGTTGCCATCGTCGGTACGGGCGCCGGCGCTGGCATCACGGCAGAACTGCTGACAAAAGCGGGCCTGAAGGTGATCATGATTGAAGAGGGCCCGCTCAAGAGCAGCAGCGACTTCAACCAGAAAGAATCCGAAGCCTATCCGGCCTTGTATCAGGAAAGCGCAGCGCGCAAGACAGAAGACAAGGCCATCAACATCCTGCAGGGCCGGTGCGTGGGCGGGTCCACCACCGTCAACTGGACCAGTTCTTTCCGCACACCTGCAACCACCTTGAAGTTCTGGCAGGAACGGTTTGGCCTCAACGACTACAGCGTTGAAAGCCTTGCACCCTATTTCGAGCAGGCCGAGCGTCGCCTCAACATCCAGCCATGGATGGTTGCCCCGAATGAAAACAACAATCTTCTTAAACAAGGCACTGCCAGACTGGGCATTCCCTCTGCTGTCATACCTCGAAATGTCAAGGCCTGCTGGAACCTGGGCTCATGCGGTCTGGGTTGTCCGACCAATGCCAAGCAGTCCATGCTCGTCACTACAATCCCGGCGGCCCTGGACAAGGGCGCTCAGCTTTTGACGGAAACCAGCGCAGAACGTTTTGAGTTGTCCAATGGCAAAGTCACGGCGCTGATTTGCCGGCCGGTGGCATCGGGCTCATTGGCTGGAACGCAAAAGACCATCAGGCTCACAGCCAAACATTTTGTACTTGCGGGCGGCGCAATCAACTCACCCGCCGTGCTGCTGCGCTCCGGTGCGCCAGACCCCCACGGGCGCTTGGGCCAAAGAACATTCCTGCACCCGGTGGTGATGTCTTCCGCCGTGTTCGAGCAAAAAGTTGAAGCCTGGAGTGGTGCGCCCCAGTCCATCTACACCGATCATTTCCTGGAGACCCAGGCGATCGATGGACCAATTGGTTACAAACTTGAAGCACCACCGCTGCACCCGGTGATCTTTGCGTCCACCGTACCCGGTATGGGTCAGGGCCAGCATGACCTCCTCAAATCCTTTCCGCACAACCACACTCTGCTGGCCCTGCTGCGCGATGGCTTTAACGACGGCGCGCCCGGCGGCAAGGTGAAGCTGCGCAGCGACGGCTCTGCCGTGCTCGACTACGCGCTGACCGACTTTGTGATGGAGGGCGGCCGCCGAGCGCTTTTGTCGATGATGGAAATCCAGTTCGCAGCCGGTGCAAAGCAGGTGCTGCCGCTTCACGAAATGGCCCGTTCGTACACCACGTGGAATGAAGCGCGCGATGCCGTGAATGCGTTGCCGATGAAGCCCATGCTGACCAAGGTGGTGAGCGCCCACGTGATGGGCGGCTGCGGCCTGGCTGCGAGTGAGCACCACGGCGTGACACGACCTGATGGTGTGCATTGGCAAATCGACAATCTGTCGGTGCATGACGGTTCGCTGTTCCCCACCAGCATTGGCGCCAATCCGCAGCTCTCCGTTTATGGCACTGTGAATCGTCTGGCTCAGGGTCTCGCAAAGCGTCTGACCGGGCAGGATGTTACGCTGGCCTGATTCCAGCACCCCTTGAAACCGGTAACTGCGCTGCTTCGTCTTGCCGTGCTACAGCACTGTCTGCGACCTCCCGCCTTGTTCTCGCTTCCAATGGGTACTGGAATGACCTATAGTTTTTAGCATCCGGTTTTCCTCCGGAGGCTCTTTCTTTATGCTGGCCAATTTACAAAGATTCATCACGCTGTCCCTGGTGACGCTCGCTTTTGGCTGGCTTTTTTACTGGCGCACCAACGCTCCCCTCGTTGCTATCGCTGGTTTTCTCGTGATCACCCTCGGGTACACAGCCTTTCTCGCCTTGGAATTCATCCTGCTGCGATTCATCAACAAGTCGGACCCTGCACCGCAACCGGGATGGCTGGAGCTTTTTTCTGCGTGGATCGGCGAAGTACTCACCGCACCGCGTGTTTTCTGCTGGCGCCAGCCTTTTCGCACACATGCCGTTCCCGACAACCTGATCGCTTCGGACGCGGTGCGCGGCCAGCCCGGCGTGGTGTTTGTGCATGGTTTTTTCTGCAATCGGGGCCTCTGGACGCCGTGGCTTCAACGCCTGAAGGCCGATGGTCGCGTGTTCTGCGCGGTGAGCCTTGAGCCGGTGTTCGGCTCCATCGACGACTACGCACCTCAGATTGATGCAGCCATACGGCAGGTGACCGAAGCCACAGGCGTACCGCCGCTGCTGGTGTGTCACAGCATGGGCGGGCTGGCGGCCAGGGCCTGGCTCAAGGCCCATCGAAGCGAGGCGCGCGTGCGGCATGTCGTCACGATTGGCACGCCGCACCGCGGCACCTGGCTGGCCCGTTTCAGCCACAGTCACAACGGCCGACAGATGCGTCTGGCATCCGACTGGCAAACCCGGCTGGACCATGAGATGCCTGCTGGTCGCCATGCGCTGTTTACCTGCTGGTATTCCAATACCGACAACATCGTCTTTCCCACATCTACCGCAACGCTGCCGGGTGCCGACAATCGATTGGTGCGTGGCGCTGCCCATGTGCAGATGGCCTTCCTGCCAGAGGTCATGAATGAAACCCTGAAGCTGCTCGCTAAACAAATCAATTGAGACAACAGGCCGTACATCTGACCGTGCAACTTGTGTAAGCTTGCAGCTTGTACAGAACATACATTTCAATATGCCGCTGATAGTGCTGATGGAGGATGATGCGGCCACCCGCATGCTGGTGGCCTCCGTCCTCAAGAAAGACGGATACGACGTCCTGTCATCCGATAACGGGGCAGAAGGGCTCTCACTCGTGCGGGAGCACAAGCCGGACCTTGTGATCAGTGACATCCAGATGCCCGTGATGGACGGCTTTGCCATGCTGCAGGCCCTTCGCGCTGACGCGGCCATCGCCGACATCCCGGTCATTTTGCTGACTTCGCTGCAGGAGCGCGCCCATATGCGCATCGGCATGACCAGCGGCGCCGACGACTACATCACCAAGCCCTTCCGCCCGGGAGAGTTACGGGAAGCCGCTTCAGCACAGCTCAATCGTCGCGAGATGCGAGCTGCCGCTACGGCGACTGCGGTAGATACTGCCGTGACATGGGCGCTTGAGGAGCAAAGGCATCAACTGGCACGGCTCTACGAAAAAAAGCTGGCGGCAGAATTGAGCGAGAAATGGCCCTCTGCAGAAGGCGACACAGCGGATGAAAAGTTTGACAGCGCAACGGTGCTGTTTGTGGATGTACTGAACTACGCCGCCCTTGCTGAAAAGCTCACCACCGAAGAACTGAGCGACACGGTCAGGCGCTTTTATAACAATGCCGGTGATACGGTTCACCTGTTTGGCGCCCGCCACATGCAGTTTGTTGGTGAGGCCCTGCTGGCGATCTTTGTGGACAGCGCAGACACCTTTTCCGTCAACCACGGCTTGCGTGCGGCGCGTGCGGCCCTGGGACTGGTCGACGCCGGCAAGCGGGTCAGCAAATACCTTGACGGTCAGTTCCCGCACCGGCAGCTTCCGCCGTTCGCGGTGAGTGTGGCCTTGCACAGCGGGCCTGTCACCCTCGCCAAGCTCGAGGACCCGCTGCACGGCGAGACCCGGGTCCTGCCCGTGGGCGATGCTGTGAACCTGACCCTGCTGCTGCAAAAGCAGGCCTCCAACATGAACTGGACGGTGATTGCCAGTGTTCCCATGCTCCGGGGCATCACCGGCGCAGTTAAAACCGGCGGTCGCGCACTTGTCAACCTGCCAGGCCGCAGTGCGCCCATGGATGCGGCAGAACTCCTGTCGCTCGCCACCTGAGCTTGCCGTAAAACTTTTACCTCCATGAATCAGCCGTCTCCCCTGCGTCGCCGGCCTTCGTTTTCACTTCGCAGCCTCCTGGTCATCAGCCTGCTGCTGTTTGCGCTGCTGCCTGCTGCCGTGGTGACCTCGCTGCTGGCACGGGGGAGTACGCAGTCTGTCGGCGAGCTCGCCAACCAGGTCATGGGCAGTGTGGCCCTCAGGGTGCAAACCGAAACCGAAAACCACCTGCAGCAGGCTCATGTCATCATGAACGGGCTTTTTCCGCCCACACTCAATGCACAGCAGACCCGGCAGGCCAGGAACTGGCTTCAAAAACCGGAGCTGTTTGAACCCATGGCGTTCGCGCTCACCCGCCAGGTCCCAGCCGTGCCTTTTTTGTACATGGCCAACGCCAGGGGTAATTTTTTCGGTGTCGAGCAGACTGCGCGTGGTGCCGAGGTCAGTGTGCGCGAGGTCGGTGCCAGCGCGGTCAATCCCCGCAAGTTCTTCCTTGCTGGCTATCCGGGCGACCGGACCGTGCCACTGCCGGATGAGCCAGGCAGCTACGAACCCCGCACGCGCGCCTGGTACGAGGCGGCCCTGCGTGCCGGTGGCCGCGTGTTTTCGCCGGTCACTGTTTCTGCCGTGCAAAAGCAGCTGGTGATCACGCTGTCGCAGCCGATTTACGATGATTTTTCAGGGGCAGCCGGCGTATTTGCTGCCGACCTGCGCTTGCAGCGCCTGGCGGATTTTTTGCGTACCCAGCGCATCAGCTCGCACGGTGCTGCCTATCTTGTTGATGAGCGCGGCCTGCTGGTGGCAACCTCTGCCGGCGATGCGCTTTACAAAGAGCAGGCGGGCGCTCTGGAGCGTGTGCGGCCTGACGACAGCCACAACGCGGTCATACGCACCAGTTATTCGGCCCTTCGTGAAGGCCTGCGCAAAAAGTCATCAGATGCCGTGATGGCTGAAGGGTTTGTAGATCGCGCCGTATCGCTGGACCGCCTGCCCATGGAAGGTGATGCACTGATTACCGTGCGCAGGCCGTTTGGCGATGAGCTGGGCCTGCGCTGGACGCTGGTGGTGGCAGCCCCCGAGAGCGACTTCACGGCGGCGACGCACCGTGCTTTGCTGTTTTCGCTGGGTGTGATTGCGGCTGTGTTGTTGCTGGGCGGGCTTCTGGCGCTGTTTGTGGCGCAGCGCCTGGGTCGCAGGCTGGAGCTGCTGGGCCAGGCAGCGCAGCGCATGGGCACCGGTGATGTGCCTGACATCGACAAGACCACTTACATCAGCGAGGTGCGTGATCTTTCCCTGGTGCTGCATGACAGCGCCGAGCAACTCGAAAGTTATCGACGCGAAGTGCGCGCCAAGACCGAAGCGATTGAAGAGGCCAACGAGCAGCTGGAAGCGCGGGTTGCCCGGCGCACCGAGCAACTGGAAGCATCGCGCGAGGAGGCACTGCAGGCCGCAAAAGCCAAGGCCGCATTCCTGGCCACCATGAGCCATGAAATCCGTACGCCACTCAATGGTGTGCTCGGCATGAGCACACTGCTGGCTGAAACACGTCTGGATGAAGAGCAGACCGATTACCTGCAGACCATTCGCCTGTCGAGCGACCAGCTCCTGGGTGTCATCAACGACATTCTCGATTTCTCCAAGATCGAGTCGGGCAAGCTCGACCTGGAGTCCGAACCCCTGAGCCCACGCGGTGCCGTTGAGGAAGCCTGCGACATTGCTGCTTCCCGCGCCCGTGAAAAAGGCCTGGAGCTCATCATCGATGTGGCCGAGGCATCTGCCAATGGCCAGCAGGCTGTCCCCGATGCCGTGCTCGGTGACATCACCCGCTTGCGCCAGGTGCTGATCAACCTGATCAACAACGCCATCAAGTTCACCGAAAAGGGCGAGGTGTCCGTTCATGTCCGCAGGCTGGGGGCAAATGTGAAACCCGGCTTTGCCATGCTTGAATTTCGCGTCAACGACACCGGCATAGGTATTCCGGCCGACCGCGTGGGCGCGCTGTTTGAAGCCTTTGTGCAGGTCGACACCTCCACCACGCGCAAGTACGGCGGCACCGGCCTCGGGCTGGCGATCTGCAAACGCCTTGTCGAGCTGATGGGCGGCCAGATTGGCGTCGACAGCGTGCAGGGCAAGGGATCTTCTTTCTGGTTCACCATCGAGGCACCGGTGGCAGAGCTGCCCGCCATGCTCGGCGCGGTGGACGCCACCATGCTGCAAGGCCGCCATGCGCTCGTGGTAGATGATCATGAAACCAACATCCGCGTATTGACGCGCCAGCTGGAGTTGTGGGGCATGCGCGTGAGCGGGGCTGAATCAGGTGAGAAAGCGTTGCAGCAGATGGCGCTGGCGCAGGGTGAAGGTCGCCTGCCCGATGTGGTGATCACCGACATGCACATGCCCGAGATGGACGGCGTCAGCCTGGCGCAAAACTTCAAGGCCAAACCTGCATGGGCAAAAATCCCGCTGGTGTTGCTGACCTCCGGCTTCATGCCGCCCGGCCATGAAGCGGCGCAGCTTTTTGCCGCACGCCTGCTCAAGCCGACGCGGCAAAAGCAGCTTTTTGACACCGTGGCGCGCTGCATTGCCACGCAGGGCGGCGTCAAGCCTGAGGCCGCTGGGGCCGTGGCTGTGGATGCGTCTGCAGCCACTAAAAATACCGTGCTGGTGGTGGATGACAATGCCGTCAACCTGAAAGTGGCCTGTGCGATGTTGCAGCGGCTGGGCTATCCGTGGGAGACCGCACTGGACGGCCAGGAGGCGCTCGAAGCCGTCGCCAGGGCGCATGCAGCGGGCAAGCAGTTCGGCACCATCCTGATGGATGTGAACATGCCGCGCATGAACGGCCTGCAGGCCACGCAGGAGATCCATGTGTTGCTGGGCAAGTCATCGCCTTCGGTTATCGGCCTGACGGCCGGTGCGTCGTCAGAAGACCGCGCCCGTTGCATGGAAGCGGGCATGAACGACTACCTCACCAAACCGCTCTACGTGGCAGCGCTCACACAGTCGCTGGAGCGCTGGATGGACAAACCTGGCCTGGGTGGAGCAGACGCGGCCATTGAAGCAGAAGCAAAAGCTCATGAAGCTGGACCGGCCGAAGAGCCTGCGCTCATGGATTTTGAAAGGCTGGCCCAGTTCAGGGAGTTCGATGACGAAGAACTGACGATGACACGCGAGGTGATTGCGTTGTTCCGGACAGATGCCGCAGCCAAGCTTGATGCCATTGGCGATGCCATCAGGGCGGGCGACGCGCAGGCGTTGTCATGGGCCAGCCACGCCATGGTGGGTGCTGCCGGCAACGTCGGTGCGGTGGCCATGCAGTCGGTCGCCATGGGGCTGGAGGCGCATGCCAAGACCGGCGTTGTTCCCGTCAACGCAGCGCAGGAGCTTGAGCGCTTGCGTGCTTACTGGGACAAGACGCGGGACGTGATCGACAACTGGCTTTGAGTTTTCAGGCTTTAACGTCTTGTAGCAGCGAAGCATCTGCCTGTAGCTCTTCCATGCCGCGAAGCTGCTCATACAACGGCGTGAAGTCCGGCGCCGTCATGTCAAAGAGCTGCTGGAAGCTGTCAATCACAAAGTAGGTCTGCTGGTAGCTGTCGATCTTGTAGCGCGTGCGCATGGCGCGCAGCACGTCAAGCATGATGCGCTGCGGTTCGGCGCTTTTGACGGCGTAAGCCAGCTCGCCAGCTGAACTCAAAATGCCTGCGCCGTAAGCCCTGATGTTGCCGCGCTGGCGCATCAGCCCGAATTCAATCGTGTACCAGTAGAGGCGTGACAGCTGCTCGCAGGCGCCCAGCCTGTGCGCCTTCAGCCCCCCTGCGCCGTAGGCCTGCATGTGGTCAGCGAATATCGGGTCGAAGAGCAGCGGCACATGGCCGAACAGGTCGTGAAAAATGTCCGGCTCGACGATGTAGTCGAACTCTTCAGGCTTTCGTATCCAGTCGGTGACCGGAAACTTGCGGTTGGCCAGCAGTGTGAAAAACGGTACCTCCGGAATCAGCCCGGGTACGGCCACCACTTCCCAGCCAGTGGCCTTGAAGAGCCTGGCGTTGATGTCTTCAAAGCGCGGAATGCGTTCGGATACACCCAGTGAAGGCAGCGCCTCAATGAACTCGTCGCACGCCAGGCCGGGCAGCAGCGCTGACTGGCGCTTGTAGAGACGGCTGTAGGTTTGGTGATCTGCGGCTGTGTAGGCTGCGTAGTTTTGCGGGCAGGTGTAGTCGGCGTTGACCCGGCCTTCGCGGTCATAGTCACCGCGCGGCGGCCTGTCGCTTGCGCCATAGACTACCGGCTGGGCCGCCTGTTCGCTCATGCTTTCTCCAGCACACCGCGGCGCATCTGGTCCAGCTCTATGCTTTCAAACAGCGCCTTGAAGTTGCCTTCGCCAAAACCGTCATCGCCCTTGCGCTGTATGAATTCAAAAAAGATCGGACCCAGCTGGTTCTCGCTGAAGATCTGCAGCAGCAGCGCGCCTTTTTTGCCGTCCACCAGAACCTTGCGCTGTTTCAGCTCGGCCACGTTTTCGCCATGGCCCGGGATGCGTTTATCTATCAGTTCGTAATAGGTGTCTATGGTGTCCAGCAGCTTGACGCCGTTGGCGCGCATCTTGTCCACCGTCGCCAGCAAGTCGTTGCTGCCCATGGCGATGTGCTGTATGCCTTCGCCGTGGTATTTGTCCAGGTACTCCTGGATCTGCCCGGCCTTTTCATTGCCTTCTTCATTGATGGGAATGCGGATCTTGCCGCAGGGGCTGGTCATGGCCTTGCTTTTCACGCCGGTGACCTGGCCTTCGATGTCGAAGTAACGGATCTCGCGGAAGTTGAACAGCCGCTCGTAAAAACCGGCCCACTCGTCCATGCGGCCGCGATGCACGTTGTGCGTGAGGTGGTCGATGTAGGTCAAGCCATTGCCGACCGGGTTCAGATCATCTGCCGTCACGCCGGGCAAGGGCTTGAAGTCGACATCGTAAAAACCGATGTTGCCAATGTCACCGGGCTGCGCGCCGTTCTTGCCGCGCCACTGGTCAATGAAATAAATGATGGAGTCGCCAATGCCCTTGATGGCCGGTATGTTCAACTCTCCCGGTGCTGCGGTGCCCGCATAGCCCCAGGCACCGAGCGAGATGGCGCGCTCATAGGCCGCCTTGGCGTCCTGCACCCGGAAGGCAATCGCGCAAACGCTGGGACCGTGCTGGCGTGCAAAGCGCTGCGCAAATGAATCAGGTTCGGCATTGATGATGAAGTTGATGCCGCCCTGGCGGTACAGCGTCACATTCTTGTGGCGGTGGCGGGCAATTGGCGTGAAGCCCATCTGCTTGAAGACCTCGCCCATGGCTTTGGGGTCCGGCGCGGCATATTCAATGAATTCAAAACCGGCGGTGCCCATGGGGTTGTCCCAAGCCTGGCCGGTTTCAAATGAGAGGGATTCGGGTGCGTTCATGGGTGTCTCCAGAGGTATTTATAGACTTTAGATGCGACGGACGTCAGTTTTTCTGCGTATTCGGGCGCAGGTTTGATGAATACGCAGGAATCCTGCAAAATCTAAAGAATGGAAACACTCGACAAGCTTGATAGGCAAATTTTGCGCAGTTTGCAGGCTGATGGCCGCGCCACCTATGACCAGCTGGCCGAGCAGGTCAGCCTGTCGCCCAGCGCCGTGCTGCGCCGGGTCAAGCGTCTGGAGGAAAGCGGCGTTATTGACCGCTACGTCGCTCTGGTCAAACCCGAGAGTGTCGGGCTGGCCCTGACAGCCTATCTGAGCGTGCGGTTAGAAAAGCACACCGAAAGCCACAAACGCAACCCCATGGACCTGTTTCGTGCCAGCGTGCAGGCCTGGCCCGAGGTGGTGGAGTGCGCGGCGCTGACCGGCGAGATGGATTACTTCCTGCGCGTGGTGGTGGAAGACATGGCGCACTACAGCCGTTTTGTGATGGATACGCTGCTCAAGCACCCCAGCGTGCAGGACTGCAAGACCAGTTTTGTTCTGGACCGGGTCAAGGCGACGACGGCTGTGCCTGTCTGAGAGACCTGTCTGAGGATAATTTTGCCGTATACATTAAAAATTTAACGTAGGAGTTAAAAATGGTTTGTTTTGACGTTGAGGATGCTCTAAACCGCCTGAAAAAGCCCAAAACTGCTCCAAAAGTATCATTTTTAGGCATTGAAAATGGCTTGAGACCAATAAATACGGGCGTAAGCAGCTATGAAAATCGTAGCGAATTCGAGGGCGTCCGGGCATTGATTCACTGCTGCAGGCAAGAGATTTAGGCTCGCCTCCCGATTCCAGTGCCAACCAGGCACCGCCCGGAGGTTGATAAAGCCGGGTTTTGCTATGCTTTTTGTAGCTACAAGGCATTGACTGATATGAGCTCCAGGCCTGAGAATGTGACGAGCGCCTAACCCGGCCGTGCTGGCGGGTCAAAAAGGCCTTCACTGGAAAATCCTAGGGATAACCCTTATATTTGATTCATGGTCAAGCCCGGTGCATTTCTCAAAGCCTCCTTCCACGCGAGCAGGGCGTTTTTCCGCCCGCCTGTGGAGACGCTTGAGCGCGAGCGAAAGTTACGCCCACGCGGCAGCCTTGAGGCTGCGGTGATCGTCCCCATCCGCTCAATTGGCCCCAGTCACGGTGAGCGCATCGCCACGCACCTGCTGTCGCTCGATCCGCATGACCGCTACCTGCGGTTTGGGTACGCCGCCAACGACGAGCAGATCCGCCGTTATGTCAGCGGGCTGGATTTCGAGCGTGACGAGATTTTTGGCATCTACAACCGCCGGCTTGAGCTGATCGCCATGGCGCACCTGGCTTTCTCAACCGACCCCAATCTCAAAAGCTGCGCCGAGTTCGGCGTCTCGGTGCTGGCGCGGGCCCGCGGCCGGCGCTACGGCTCACGCCTGTTCGAGCGCGCCGTGATGCATGCACGCAATGAGGGTGTCGACATGATGTTCATCCATGCACTGAGTGAAAATACGGCCATGCTCAACATCGCCCGCAAGGCTGGCGCCACGATAGAGCGCGACGGCTCGGAAAGTGAGGCCTACCTCAAGCTGCCGCCAGCCGATCTGGATTCACGCATGACCGAAATGGTCGAAGAGCAGATTGCCCAGACCGATTACCGCCTCAAGGTGCAGGCCAAGCAGTTCTGGGATCTGCTGGCGATGGTGCAAGAGGTCAGGCGTGGCGTGCGTGATTCGCGCGAACACTCGAGTCCCTGAATTCAGGCGCCCGCGATGGATGCGCAGCGGTCTTCGCGGCTGTCATCTCAAGCCACTACACTAGCCTTTCCCTAACTACCGAACACCGCCCGTGTCCGATATTCCCCCCAGTAGGTCTTCAAAGCATGAAGACAAGCGCGGCTTTCTGCAGAAAGTCGCTGAAATGCTCCACCCCGGTCCAGACTCGAAAGACGAGCTGATCGAAACCCTGGTGGAAGCCCAGGACAACGAAGTCATAGGCGCACAGAGCCGCGAGATGCTGGAAGGCGTCATCCGCATGGCCGACATGACGGCCGGCGACGTGATGGTCGCAGCCCCGCGCATGGACCTGATCAACATCGACGCGCCGTTTGACGAACTGCTGCACCTCGTCATCGACACCGCCCATTCGCGTTTCCCCGTCTACGAAGGCGAAAAGGAAAACATCCTCGGCATTCTGATGGCCAAGGATCTGCTCAAGCTGCAGCGTGCTCCTGAACTGAATATCAAGGCGCTGTTGCGTCCGGCTGTATTTGTGCCTGAGAGCAAGGGGCTTAACGACTTGCTGCGTGAGTTTCGCGGCAACCGCAACCACCTGGCCATCGTCATCGACGAGTTTGGCCGTGTGGCCGGGCTCATCACGATTGAAGACGTGCTGGAGCAGATCGTTGGCGAGATTGAGGACGAGTTCGATATCGCCGAAGACGAGGGTGACATCTTCGGTCTGTCCGATCGCACGTACCGCGTCAGCGGCGACACGTCGATCGCCCGCGTCAGCGAGGCGTTTGGCGTCAGCCTGATAGACAGCGATTTCGACACCATAGGCGGCCTGGTCGCGCACGAGATGGGCCATGTGCCCAAGCGCGGCGAGCACTACGCGCTGTCCGGCCTGCAATTCACCGTGCTGCACACCAAGGGCGGTGCGGTACGCTGGTTCAAGGTCTCGCCAGTCGCTGCGGCCTGAGCACTGGCGACCGCAGCGTGGCTCGCGATGTGATCAACAGCATGGCAGGCCCGTTGCCTACACTGCCCGCATTGCTCGAACACGCCTCCCAGCCCCGGCCGCGCAGCCGGGGCTCGTTTTTCCAGATGGCGATGGTTCTTCTGGCGGGCTGCGCGCACGCACTCAGCATCGCCTGGCCTTTCTCCTTCGGGTTGGCGCAGGGCCAGCCGGTCTGGTGGCTGCAGATGCTGTCACTGGTCGTCTTGGCGCTCTACCTCGACAACTGCCGCACCTGGAAACGCGGCGCCTTTCTGGGCTGGCTGTTTGCGACCGCGCTGCAGTGCGCGACCTGGTGGTGGCTGTTTATTTCACTGCACACCTATGGTGGCCTCGCATCGCCGCTGGCAGTGATTGCCATCGTGGGGCTGGCGGCTTTTCTGGCGCTTTATTACGCCGTCGTTTGCGGCGTGTTTGTGGCGATCGCGCCTGCCAATCGGGCGCAACGCGCGCTGGTTTTTGCGGTGCTGTGGCTGCTGGCCGAGCTGGGTCGGGTCGAGTTTTTCACCGGTTTCCCCTGGGGCGAGGGCGGTTACGCGCATCTTGACGGGCCGTTTGCCAATCTGGCCAAACTGGTGGGCGTGCATGGGCTGACTTTTGGCGCTGCGCTGGCTGCTGCCGCTGTGGCGGGGCTGGTCTTGAGGCCGCGTCTGCTAAATGCCGGCGCTGTCATGGCGGGGCTGCTGATCGCTGCCGCCGCGAGCTTTGCCGTCCGTATCCCGCCAGATGTGGCCTCCAGCTCCAGCTTCACCTCGGCCTATCCAGCCCCTGCATCAGGCAACAAGCCTTTCACCGTCACATTGCTTCAGGGCAATATCCCGCAGGACGAAAAATTCCAGGGCGGCAAGGGCATTCCCGATGCGCTCAACTGGTACGGCAACCAGTTGCTGGCTGCGACAAGCTCCCTCGTCGTCACACCTGAAACCGCCATTCCCCTGTTGCCTGCGCACCTGCCCCCCAACTACCTCGACACCCTGCTTGCACGATTCGTCAAGCCGCCAGCCGGCGCGCCGGTAACAGCAGCTCTCATCGGCATCCCGCTGGGCAACAGCCAGGGCGGTTACAGCAACTCGGCCATTGCGCTCAAACCGCAAACAGTCGAAAGCCCGGACCTGACCGCCGGTGTTTACCGCTATGACAAACACCACCTTGTGCCTTTTGGCGAGTTTGTGCATCCGCTTTTTAAATGGTTTCTGGCCATTGTTGATATTCCGCTGGCAGACTTCAACAGCGGCGCGGTCAGCCAGCCGTCGTTTGACTGGCAGGGCCAGCGCCTGGCCCCCAACATTTGTTATGAAGATCTGTTTGGAGAAGAATTGGCCGCGCGGTTTCGCGACCCCGCATCCAGCCCGACGATTTTCGTGAACATCAGCAATATAGCGTGGTTCGGCAACACCATTGCCATTGACCAGCACCTCAACATCTCACGCATGCGGGCGCTGGAGTTCGAGCGGCCCATGCTGCGCGCCACCAACACCGGCGCCACGGCGGTGATTGACTACACAGGGCAGGCCACCCACGTGCTGCCGCGCCATACCCGTGGCGCGCTGGTCGCTGAAGTCGCGGGCCGAAGTGGCATCACCCCTTATGCGTGGTGGGCTTCCCGGCTGGGCCTGTGGCCCTGGTGGGCGCTGATTGTGCTGGTGCTCGCCATCACGCTTCTGCTGCGCCCCGGTCGCCGCAAAGCCTGAGCTCTCGATTTGCCCATGTCGCCCGCTTTGCCCCGTAAAATCAGGGGTTTCGCGGTGTGGCAGATCGCTCTGCCCTGAAGCCACCGCAGCACTCACGCGCGACCTTTAAAACCTTATGCTCACTTTCCAGCAAATCATCCTGAAGCTGCAGTCCTACTGGGCTGACCAGGGCTGCGCGCTTTTGCAGCCCTACGACATGGAGGTCGGCGCCGGTACGTCCCATACCGCCACCTTTCTGCGCGCCCTCGGTCCCGAGCCCTGGAAGGCTGCCTACGTTCAGCCCAGCCGCCGCCCCAAGGACGGCCGTTATGGCGAGAACCCGAACCGCCTGCAGCACTACTATCAGTACCAGGTTGTGCTCAAGCCCGCACCGGCCAACATTCTTGAGCTTTACCTCGGCTCGCTTGAAGCACTCGGGTTTGACCTGAAGAAAAACGACATCCGGTTTGTTGAGGACGACTGGGAAAACCCGACGCTGGGCGCCTGGGGCCTGGGCTGGGAAGTCTGGCTCAACGGCATGGAAGTCACCCAGTTCACCTACTTCCAGCAGGTGGGCGGCATTGACTGCAAACCGATTACCGGTGAGATCACCTACGGCCTTGAGCGCCTGGCCATGTACTTGCAGAGTGTCGACAACGTCTATAACCTGACATGGACTGAAGGCCTGAGCTATGGTGACGTCTACAAACAGAACGAGGTCGAGCAGTCGACCTATAACTTCGAGCACAGCGATGCTGACTTTCTCTTCACTGCGTTCACTGCGCATGAAAAGCAGGCCAAGCACCTGATTGAGGCGCAACTCGCCTTGCCCGCTTACGAGCAGGTGCTGAAAGCCGCGCACAGCTTCAATTTGCTGGATGCACGAGGTGCAATTTCAGTCACCGAACGTGCCGCCTATATCGGCCGCATCCGCAACCTCGCGCGTGCCGTCGCACAAAGTTATTTTGAAAGCCGCGAACGCCTGGGTTTCCCGATGGCGCCGCGCGAATGGGTTGAACGGATGACTCCCACGATCAAGAAGGCTGCATAAGAGATGACGACGAAGAACCTTCTGGTCGAACTGTTTGTTGAAGAGCTGCCACCCAAGGCGCTTAAAAAACTGGGTGATGCATTTGCCGGTGTGCTGCTGGAGCAACTGAAGGCGCAGGGACTGGCCAGCGCCGATTCGCTACTGACGCCCTTTGCTTCACCGCGGCGCCTGGCAGCGCACATCACCGCTGTTGCTGCGCAGGCAGCCGACAAGGCTGTTTCGCAAAAGCTGATGCCGGTCGCGGTCGGCCTTGATGCATCGGGCAACGCCACGCCTGCGCTGCTGAAAAAACTTCAGGCGCTTGGCGCCGATGCGTCGGCTGTCGCGGGCTTGAAGCGCGCACCCGATGGCAAGGCAGAGGCCCTGTTTTATGACAGCAACGTCAAGGGTGCGACGCTGGTTGATGGCCTGCAAAAAGCCGTGCTTGAAGCAATTGCCAGATTGCCTATTCCCAAGGTCATGACTTATCAGCTAGCCGACGGCTGGACCGATGTGAAGTTTGTGCGCCCTGTGCATCGTCTGACGGCATTGCATGGCTCAAACATCGTGGCGATCAAGGCGCTGGGGCTTGAAGCCAGCAACATGACCGAGGGCCATCGGTTTGAATCGGACGTGAAAGCTTTTGCAGTCCGTGATGCTGACAGCTATAAAAGCCAGCTGCTGGAGCAGGGCAAGGTCATCGCCAGCTACGCCGCGCGCAAGGCCGAGATCGCCAGGCAACTCTCCGCTGCAGCCGCCAAAGTCGGCGGTGGCGTAAAAGCCATTGAAGACGACGCACTGCTGGATGAGGTGACCGCGCTGGTCGAGCGCCCGAATGTGCTGGTCTGCGAGTTTGAAAAAGAATTTCTCGATGTGCCGCAGGAGTGCCTCATCCTCACGATGAAGGCCAACCAGAAGTACTTTCCGCTGCTGGATGCGTTCGGCAAGCTCACCAACAGGTTTCTGGTGGTCAGCAACATCAATCCAGCTGATGCCAGCGCCGTGATCGGGGGCAATGAGCGGGTGGTGCGTCCACGCCTGGCCGACGCCAAGTTTTTCTACGACCAGGACCGCAAGAAGACGCTGGCCTCGCGTGTTGAGGGGCTGGGCAAGGTGGTGTATCACAACAAGCTGGGCACGCAGGGTGAGCGCGGGCACCGTGTGCGCGCGATTGCAGAAGCGATCGCCAACCGCATCGATGTCGGACGGGTTGCGGATGTGCAGCGCGCGGCAGAGCTTGCGAAAACCGACCTGGTGACCGACATGGTGGGAGAGTTCCCCGAGTTGCAAGGCATCATGGGTCGTTATTACGCGCTCAACGATGGCCTTTCTGCCGATGTGGCCGATGCCATTGAGGATCATTACAAGCCGCGGTTCGCTGGCGATGACCTGCCGCGCAACGTGGTGGGCCTGATTGTTGCACTGGCCGACAAGCTCGAAACGCTGGTGGGCATGTTCGGCATTGGCAATCTGCCTACCGGCGACAAGGACCCATTTGCATTGCGCCGTCATGCGCTGGGCGTGATACGTATGCTGGTTGAAAAAGACCTGCCCTTGAGCGTTTCCGAATTGATCGCCGGCGCGCAGCCGGTCTTTGGCGACAAAATTCAGGACGCCTCGACGGTGCTCACCGATTTTGTCTATGACCGTTTTGCCGGCTCGCTGCGCGAGCAGGGCTACAGTGCACAGGAAGTTGACGCGGTGCTGGCGCTCAAACCAACCCGTCTGGGCGATGTGGCCAAGCGACTGGCGGCAGTGCGTGCCTTCGCAGCCCTGTCTCAAGCGCCAGCGCTTGCCGCTGCCAACAAACGCATCAGCAACATCCTTAAAAAGACGGACGCTGTTGATGCTCACGTCAGCGAAGTGTTGTTGACTGAGCCCGCAGAAATCGCGCTCTATGCTGCGATGAAAGACGTTGCCAGCGGAGCTGATTCGCAGTTTGAAGCCGGTGACTACACCGCATCGCTTCAAACGCTTGCGGCTCTGCGAGCGCCTGTAGATGCTTTTTTTGAAGGCGTCATGGTCAATGCAGAACAGCTTGACTTGCGTTTGAACCGTTTGGGATTGCTTGCAAGCCTGCACAACGCCATGAACCGCGTGGCAGACCTTTCAAAGCTTGCCGCCTGACTGCGCTGCATAAAGGCAACCCATGAAACTCGTCATCCTCGACCGCGACGGCACCATCAACAGCGATAGCGACGACTTCGTCAAGACGCCTGATGAATGGATGCCGCTGCCCGGTTCGCTGGAGGCGATTGCCCGCCTCAACCACGCTGGCTGGCATGTGGTGATTGCCTCCAATCAGTCGGGGTTGGGCCGCGGCCTGTTTGATGTCGCATCGCTCAATGCCATGCATGCCAAGATGCACAAGATGCTGTCGGCCGTTGGCGGCCGCATTGATGCGGTGTTTTATTGCCCGCACAGCCCCGAAGAAAGCTGCAATTGCCGCAAACCATTGCCCGGCTTGTTCGAGCAGATAGGCATGCGCTTCGGCGTGCCGCTCAAGGGTGTGCCGACCGCTGGCGATTCGCTGCGCGACCTGCAGGCCGGGGCGGCAGCGGGCTGTGAGCCGCATCTCATATTGACCGGCAAGTCGGCGCAGTACCGAAACGGCGGCCAACCCGACGGTCTGCCTGAAGGCACGCGCATCCACACCGACTTGGGCGCGTTTGTCGATTTCATCCTGGAGCGCAGCGCCCAGCCCTTGCAGGTGGCCCTCTGAGCGAACGCTGCCTTGCCGTCCCACTGCTTTTTTCCTGAAAAGAACACATGCCCCTGATTCGCTCAATCCTTCATATGCTCTGGATGGTCATCACGGTCATTCCATGGGCGCTGGCCGTGCTGGTGTTTTCACTGGTCGGTAGCAGCACCCAGGTTTACTGGATGTGCGCCGGCTGGCTGCGCCTGGCGGTAAACGGAGGCACGGTCATTCTGGGTATCCAGAACCGGGTCACAGGCATGGAGAACCTGCCGACCGAAGAGTTGGGCGCCTGTGTACTGCTGGTCAAGCACCAGAGCACCTGGGAGACTTTTTCGATGGTGACGCTGATGCCTCACCCGCTGGCTTTTGTGTTCAAGAAAGAGTTGCTGTACGTGCCTTTTTTCGGCTGGGCCATGGGCCGCATGGACATGATCCACATTGACCGCAGCCAGCGCGCGCAGGCCTTCAGCAAGGTGGTGGCGCAGGGCAAGCGACTGATGGCGCAAGGAACCTGGATCATCATGTTTCCGGAAGGCACGCGTATTCCGCGCGGTCAAAAAGGTGTTTACAAAAGCGGCGGTACGCGCCTGGCGATTGAAACCGGCGCACCCGTCATCCCCGTTGCCGTGACCTCTGCCAAATGCTGGCCGCGCAAAGCTTTCATCAAACGCCCGGGCATCGTCGACATCTCCATCGGCAAGCCGATTCCCAGCGCAGGTCGCCAGCCTGACGAATTGATGCGTGAAGTTGAGGCCTGGATAGAAGCCGAGATGCACCGGCTGGACCCCGAGGCATATGCAACGCCTGCCACGGTCACTGCAGGCTAAACTTCGATGATGCAAAGGCTGCTCCAGTTCACGCTTGATCTCTTTGAGGCAACCCCTGAACTGCCAGCTGCACAGCCCCCGGCAAAGCCACGAAGCAGCAAAAAAAACACAGCACCGGCGATGCCGGCGTTTGAAAAAGCTGCATTGCCGCCTGCAGAGTTCGTTGGCCCGGACCTTCCCTCGCAGACCATTCAGCAGGCACTGGCGCCCGCGACATTCCGCCACCCGCGTGCCACGCGTGAGACCCTGTTGGGCGGCATCGCCGTGGGGTATGAGTTCAGGCGCGGCAAGCGCCGCACCATCGGGTTTTCTGTCGGCGCCGAAGGCCTGACGGTGAGTGCGCCCAAATGGGTGCCCCTGTATGAGATCGACAAGGCGGTGCTTGAAAAGTCTGCCTGGATCCTGACCAAGCTGCAGGAGACCCGCGCCCGCCATGATCGCCTGGAGTCCGCCCGCATCGAGTGGAAGGACGGCACCACTCTGCCGTTCCTTGGCGAGCAGGTCATCGTGGTGCTGGACCCGCGCCATGCCTTTGGCGGTGTGGGCGCGGAGCTCAGAAGCAGCGAGGCCGACACCCTTCCCGGCGTGACTCACCTGACATTGCACGTGGGTCTTCCGCACAGCGCCACGCCGGAGCAGATCCGCGATGCAGTACAGGCCTGGCTCATGCGGCAGGCCAGGCGTATCTTTACAGAGCGGCTGGATCATTTCTCCCCCACCCTGAATGTTCAGTGGCGCAAGCTCAGCCTTTCAAGCGCTGGCACGCGCTGGGGCAGTGCCAGTGCTGACGGCTCCATCCGCCTGAACTGGCGCCTGATTCATTTCCGGCAGTCTGTCATTGACTACGTCGTGGTGCATGAACTCAGCCACCTGCGGGTCATGGACCACAGCCCGCGTTTTTGGGATACGGTGCGTGCAGTGGTGCCTGATTACGCCGAGCTTCGCGGCCAGCTCAAGGACGACGCGATTCCCCGCTGGTAGCGCCAGCGCAATGCCGTCGCGTCATTGCTTCAACTCCCGCACGAATGGTCTTTCGTTTGTAATATGATAAAAATGCGAATTCTTCAATTAAACTGATAGCGGCATGCGCGGAGCATTTTCATGAAAAACAAGCTGATACTCGTCGTTGAAGACAATCCGGATCATCTTGAGCTGACGGTGCTGACGCTTGAAGAGCAGGGCGTTGACGCAGAAATCGTGGTGGCGCGTGATGGTGCCCAGGCACTTGATTTCCTGCTGGGCCAGGGTGCCCACGCCGGCCGTGACACGCAAATTCAACCCTCTTTTGTGTTGCTGGACATGAAGCTGCCCAAACTCTCGGGCCTTGATGTGCTGCGCAGCGTGCGCGCAGATCCGCTCACGGCCATGGTGCCGGTGGTGATGCTGACCTCTTCCAGTGAACAGTCCGACATCAAGGCCTGTTACCTTGCCGGCGCGAACAGTTTTATCCGCAAGCCGGTGGATTTTGGTGAGTTCACAAAAAAACTCGATTGTCTGCAGGCCTACTGGCTTGGCGTGAACGAAGCCGCTCCCGGCTGATGTTCTCTTCGGGTTCGGCCGCGCATGGCCATTTCAAACCCGTTACTGAAGAGGGGTGCGATGAAGTCTGAAATCACGCTGCGCACCCGCCTGGTCACACTGGTGGTCGCCGCTATCGTTCCGCTGTTCGGGCTGTCCCTGATCGGGGCTGTGCTGACGGCTACCGATGCCGTCACCCAGACCACCAGAAACCTCGAGTTCTCGGCGTCCCTGGTCGCTGCCAACCAGCAGCGTGTTGCAGATTCCGTGCGGCAAGTGCTGGTGGCCATTTCGCACGTGCCCGACATGGTCGAAGGCATGGAGCCGGCCTGCCAGCGCTACTTCAAGTCCCTGACGGCGGAATTGCTGGTCTACGCGAATGTGGGCGTCATCGGCACTGACGGGTACATACGTTGCCACAGTGTGCCCAACAATCCCCGGGCGTTTGCCGGTGACCGCCCGTATTTCCAGGCGGCGATGAAAAGCCGGAACTTTGTGGCCGGTGGTTTCCTGCTCGGCCGCATCAGCGGCAAGCCCATCATGACTTTTGCCTTGCCGGTAAAAAATGCCGATGGTGACATCACCGCGGTTGCGTTTGCGGCCATGTATTTGTCGGAGATC
The DNA here is from genome assembly GCA_040388335.1 of Pseudomonadota bacterium. GTDB lineage: Bacteria > Pseudomonadota > Gammaproteobacteria > Burkholderiales > Burkholderiaceae_C > Polaromonas. Next base: position 24,800 of record JAZKCB010000288.1, read on the forward strand.
GCCCGGGCCATTGCAGCAAGCTCGGTGCCGGCGGGTGGGCGGGTGATCGTGATGGATCGCGATGGCGTTGTACTTGCTGCCAACCCCGAGAGCTCTGCTGCCGTTGGAAAGCCCGTGGACAGCGAGGTGATCCGCACTGCCATCACCGCGGGCGTCCCTGGTGTCTTTGAGGGACAGGACCCTGGCGGTGCCCGGCAGATTTACGCCGTTAGTCCCAGCAGCCTGTCGCCTGACGCCCCTTTCTTCGTAGCCGTCAGCGCCGACAGGTCCGAGGTGTTGGCGGCATCCCGTCAGCGCCTGGCGGTGAATTTTCTTGCGTTGACGCTGGTCGCACTCTTCGGCAGCTGGATCGCCTGGCTGCTGGGCGGCCGGGCCATCGTCAAACCTGCCGCTGAAATCCTCGAGGCCACAGGCCGCATCCAGCAGGGCCGGCTGGATGTTCGTATACCGATTCACCCCGATGTTCCTGGTAATGAGCTGACCCGCATCGCCACCAGCTTCAACCGCATGGCTGATTCACTGGAGCAACGGGAGCGTGATCTGGCCAACGAACTGGCAAGCTCCCGTCAGGCACATGCCTCGCTTGAGTGCATGCAGGTTGAACAGGCGAAAAGCTATGCCGAGCTGCGGCAGACCCAGAGCCGGCTGCTCGCCGCGCAAAAACTTGGCCGCATCGGTCACTGGGAACTGGACATGCGCCAGAACCAGCTTGTCTGGTCCGATGAGTTGCACGATCTTTTTGGCCTCAAGCCCGGCGAATTTGATGGTGATCATGAGACGTTCATCAAGATGGTGCATCCCGACGACCGCGAGCGCTACGAGGCCAGGCGTGTCGAGGCGCTTCGCAATGGCACGCCACTTGAGATCGAGTACCGCATCATCACGCCGGCAGGCGAGGTGCGCTGGATGCACCAGCGCGGGCAGGTGCTCATCAATGAGGCCGGCCACACAGTTTCCCGCAGCGGCGTGGTGCAGGACATCACTTCCCGCAAGCAGTCAGAGCTTGCGCTGGCTCACAGCACCACGCTGTTGCAGCGCACTGGCGCCATGGCGCGCATAGGCGGCTGGGAGGTTACCCTGGGCAGCATGGAGGCGCAGTGGTCGGAAGAGCTCGTCAGCATCTACGGCCTGGAGCCCGGTCAGAAGCTGGACCCTCTGCAGGCCCTCGATTTCTATCAGTCTGATGCGCAGCCTGTCATGCACAAGGCTGTTCAGGATGCGATCCGGCATGGCGTGGCATGGGATCTCGAACTCCCCTTCATCACGGCAAAGGGTGAGCGAATCTGGGTTCGCAGCCAGGGTCAGCCCATCAGGGAAAACGGCTGGACGACAGGTCTGGCCGGGGCGCTGCAGGACATCACCGCGCAATACCAGTCGCGCGAACATATGCGGCTGCTCGAAACGGCAGTCTCCCGTCTCAATGACATCGTATTGATCACGGAAGCCGAGCCTGTGGATGAGCCTGGTCCGCGCATTGTTTTTGTCAACGATGCCTTTGAGCGCCACACCGGGTACAGCCGCGAAGAGGTGCTGGGCCGGTCGCCGCGATTTCTTCAGGGACCCAACACCCAGCGGGCAGAGCTGGACCGTATCGCGCAGGCACTCAAGGCATGGCAGCCGGTGCGTGCGCAACTGATCAACTACACCAAGTCGGGCGAAGAGTTCTGGGTGGAACTGGACATTGTCCCCATCGCCGATGAAAAGGGCTGGTTCACGCACTGGGTGGCGGTGCAGCGCGACATCACCAAGCGCATGCAGGCTGAAAAGGCCCTGATGGACAGTGAACAGCGTTACGCCGCCCTGTTTGAAATGGCACCCGTGGCCATGTGGGTGTATGACGCGACAACCTGCCATTTCCTGACTGTGAACCGGGTTGCGATTGAAAGCTATGGTTATTCAGCGGCCGAATTCATGGGCATGACGATTTTCGACATTCATCGTGATGCCGATCATGAGGCCCTGCGCAATCAGTTGCTTGAACTGGCAGCTCCCAGGCCATCCTGGCAGCATCGCCGCAAGGATGGCTCTTTCCTGCCGGTCAACGTCGTCTCCAGGCCCATCCAGTACGGCGGGCGACAGGCGCGTTTTGTGGTGGCTCTGGACATCACCGCCCAGGTCAATGCAGAAAGGGATGTGCAGGAATATCTTTTCACATTGCAGCGTGCGGCTGATGCAGCGCAGGCCATCACCTGGCATCAGACCCTGGACGGCATGTTGCAGGAGGTCGCAGAGCAGGCGCGCGGTGTGATTGGTGCGCACCAGTCCATCGTCAGCCTGACACTGGACAACGACTGGTCGCAGGCCATCAACGCACTGTCACTGTCCGAGAAGTATGCGGCCTACAGGGATCTGCGCGATCCTCCTGATGGCTCTGGTATCTACGCCATGGTCTGCGAGAACAATCGCGTTGCCCGCATGACGCAGGCGGAGCTTGAAGCCCATCCGCGCTGGCGCAGCTTCGGAAGTTATGCCGACAAGCATCCCCGCATGCGAGGCTGGCTTGCCGTTCCCCTGACGGGTCGGCAGGGCCAGAACATAGGGCTGCTGCAGTTGTCGGACAAATACGAAGGCGACTTTACCCTGCAGGACGAATACGTGGCGATTGAGCTGGCACAGCTGGCCTCCATTGCCATTGAGAATGCGCGCTTGCTTGAACAGGTCAACCAGCTCAACACCGGGCTGGAGCAGAAAGTTGCAGAACGTACGCTCGCGCTGGCCCGGCAGGAAGCGCTGTTCCGCGCGCTGGCCGAGCAGGCGCCGCAAGTGATCTGGACGGTTGACACGAATGGTGAGGCGACTTATTTCAACCGCGCCTGGTTTGATCTTGTAGGCGGCAAACTTGAGGACTGGACCGGGCGTAAATGGTCTTCTGTCATTCATGCGGAAGACCTGCTTGAGATGCGGCTGAACTGGGACCGCGCCGTCGCGACCCAGTCACCTTACGTGGGCATTCGCCGGTTACGGGCGCGGGACGGGAGCTACCACGTGATGTCCTACCGTGCGTCGCCCGTGTTTGGCGAGGAGGGCCAGGTCATGTTCTGGATTGGCATCGACGCCGACATCACCGAGATCAAGAGCATTGAAGCGGCATTGCGCCTGTCCAACCAGGAGCTTGAGGCTTTTTCATATTCCGTTTCACACGATCTGCGCGCGCCACTCAATACCATCGACGGCTTCAGCCGACTGCTGGCCAAGCAGCTCAATGCGGATGTCGACAAGAAGGGGCAGCACTATCTGTCGCGCATCCAGGCCGGCGTGGCCCAGATGGGCAAGCTGATTGAAGACCTGCTGTCGCTGGCGCAGGTCGCGCGCATGCAGTTGCGGATTGAGCCGGTGGACCTGTCTGCACTGAGCCGCCGCATCCTGGACGACTGGCAGGCGCGTGAGCCTGAACGCAAGGTCGAGTTCCATATTGAGCCCGGGCTTCTGGCCCAGGGCGATGCGCGGCTGGTGCGTGTGCTGATGGAGAACCTTTTGGGCAACGCCTGGAAATTCACTTCCCAGCGTGAGAAGGCCAATATCACGGTGGGTCAGATGCCGGACGCAGCTGGCATGCGTGTGTTTTTTGTGCGTGACGATGGCGCCGGTTTTGACATGGCCTATGCGGACAAGCTTTTTGTCGCTTTCCAGCGTTTGCATGCCGCTTCCGAGTTTCCCGGGACGGGCGTGGGGCTGGCCACAGTCAGCCGCGTGGTGAGCCGGCACGGTGGAAAACTCTGGGCGGAAGGGCTGCCGGGCCACGGCGCCACCTTCTTCTTTACGTTACCGCCCCTGTCGGCCTCGGCATAAATGCCCTCACCATCTGAAGTTACGTGCTTTAAACCGGATAAAGTGATAAAAATGACAAATTTATTTAACTGGCCATTTTCTTTGTATGTCCCGCAAACTTAAAACCTTTGAGGATGCCATTACCGCCGCAGACTTCTCGATTGAAGACTACTGCGGCACCAGCTATGCCGCAAAGCTTCTCGGGCTGTCGGTCGCGACAGTCCAGTCACTGGTTGAAAAGGGCGAGATCGAAGCCTGGAAAACCCTCGGCGGCCACCGGCGCATTGCCCTGCGTTCACTCAACGCCTATATGGCCAAAAGCACCAGGCCCACCGCAAAGGCCGCCACAGTTTCGGCCAACCGTTTGCGGGTCATGCTTGTCGAAGACGACGAGAACGCGCGTGAGCTCTACAAATGCCAGTTTGAGGAATGGGATCTGCCCATCGATTGCACCTGGATGCCTTCTGCGCTTGAAGCCATGATGGACATCGCCAGCATGCGCCCCGACCTGCTCATCACCGATCTCTCCATGCCTGGTGTGGATGGCCTGGAGATGCTCAGGGCGCTCAAGCGCAATACACAGCTGGCGGACATGCAGATCGTGGTGATCAGCGGCCTGCCGTTTGAAGCCATTGAAGCGCGTGGTGGCCTGCCCCTGCAGGCGCACCTGCACGGCAAGCCTGTCAACTTCGACTGGCTGCAGGGCTTCATGACGGCTCTGGTGTCTGCGAACGTCAAATGGCGAAAACGCGAAGCAGACGCCCGGCCCGACATGGATCCGGCGCAGTACTAGCAGGACATCGCACATGACCGGCCCGGGCGTCCAAAGCAACGCATCCAGCCTCGCCGATGCGGGCGAAACCTTGCCGGCGGCGCTTGATGAGCTTGAGCCGCCGGCACCCGTCGGCGTGGTCTGGCTTGATGCTTCCGGGCACATCACCGACCTCAACCCCGAGGCCCGGCAGCTGCTGCATTGCTCGCTGCCTGATGCCGCCGGGCGTGACTTTTGGGATGTGGTCCCCGACGTGGTCGCCGAGCACCACCACGCTGCCACGGGCAAGGCGCTTCTTTCTTCTGCGCAGCATCACTTCATTGTTCACAGCGAATTTGAGGGCAGCTGGATCGAATACGCCTTCATGCGCCACCCGGCAGGCTGCACGGTCAGCTTGCGCGACGTGACCGCCGGCAAAAAAATGGAGCGCCTGTTTCAGGACAGCGAGCGGCGCAGCCAGCTGATTTTTGATGCCAACCCGAACGCCATGTGGGTCTTTGACGCCATATCGCTGCGCATCATTTCTGCAAACCGGGCCGCCGTCGAGTTTTACGGCATTCCGCGCAAAATGTTTTTAAAGCTCAAGATGGGCGCGCTGTTTCCCGACGGCGAGGGGGCTGCTTTGCTGAGCGCCATGGATCTCGGCAAGGGCGCGGGCGATGCCGAGCTCACCGTCCAGGTCTGCAAGCAGAAAAAGATGGATGGTCAACTGGTGCTCGTAGAGCTGGCCTGCGGACGCATGCGCTGGAACGGGCATCTGGCCGTTCTGGTCAGCCTGGCCGATGTCACCGAGCGGCATCTTGCAGACCGCGCCCTGCGCCGCGAAAACGCTGAGATGGAAGAAGAGCTTGAGCAGCTCAGGCATGACCTCAAAAAATCCACTCGCGACCTGGAGGCCTTCACCTACGCCCTGTCCAACGACCTGCAGGGCCCGCTTCACGCCGCCAATGGCTTTACGGTCATGCTGATTGACAAGTACGCCGCCGTGCTGGGCGACTCCGGCATGCATTACGTCAACCGCATACAGGCCAGCATGCGCCAGCTGGCAAGGCTGGTCGACGACCTGCGCACGCTGGTGCAGTTGCCGCCGCCTGGCGAGATGGAGCCCGTTGATGTCGCAGGCATCTGCAATTTGCTGATCGCGGATTTGAGGCGGCGCGAGCCGGACCGGGTCGTGACGATGGAACTCAATAATGCTCTGCCGCTGGTGGCGGACAAAAACCTTCTGACAAAGGCCATGACCAGTCTGCTGGACAACGCCTGGAAGTTCACGTCCACCAGGGCCGAAGGCTGGATTCGTGTGGCGCTTTTGCCGGGCAAGGGCATTGGCGAGCTGGTTTTGCAGGTGTCGGACAACGGTGTAGGCTTTGATGCCGCCTATACCGACAAACTCTTTACCGCTTTCAAGCGACTGCATTCTTCAGCAGACTTTCCCGGTAATGGTCTGGGGCTGGCGATTGTCAAAAGTGTGGCCGAGCGCCATGGTGGCCGGGTGTGGGCCGAGACCAGCGAAACCGGCGCCAGCTTTTGCATGGTGTTTCCGCAGGACAGCGCAGAGCCCGCAGATTAGGCGCTACCGCAGGCGTTGCGTCCGGGGGCTCAGACCTTGCTGAAACGGTAGACGCCGTCCTGTCCCAGCCCACGCCTGAGCCGGCCTTCATGCCAGAGCAGATGCAGGTGCGCCACCGCCTCGCCCATGGCAAATGTCGTCTGGTGCAGGTCAAGTTTGCGCCTGAACATGATGGGCAGGATGTCAGCGCCGCTGCAGGGTTTCCCGGCGCACGCCTCCATGACCTCGGCCAGCCGGTCACGGTGATGGTCCTGCAGCTGGCCAATCCGCGTGTGCAGTCCCCGGAAGGGTTTTCCGTGAGAGGGCAGGGTCAGTGTGCCTTCATCGAGCGACAGGAACTTCGCAATCGACGTGAGGAAAAGCCTGAGCGAATCCGCCTCGGGCTCCTGCTCATACACACTCACGTTGGTCGAGATGCGCGGCAGCACCATGTCGCCGCTGATCAGCACCTTGAGTTCTTCGCAGTAAAGCGCCATATGCTCGGGCGCGTGGCCGTAGCCGCTGATGCATTGCCAGCTTCGCCCGCCCATGCGTATCGTCAGTCCATCCATCAACCGGCAAAAGTTGGGCGGTACGGCCGGCACAAGGTCCGCGTAATACCCCTTGCGCGCCTTGATCTCGTGAAATGATTTCTCGTCATTGAGGCCATGCGATGCAAAAAATTTTGCCGCTCCCTCACCGCCAAAAGACGTGGTGGTCTGGCTCGACAGTTTTGCCACGTTGTAGTCGGTGGCACTGATCCACAACCTGCAGGTGTGTGTGTCCGTCGTCCACTGTTCACACAGCCATGCCGCCAGGCCAATGTGGTCGGGGTGCATGTGGGTCACGATCACGCGCAGCACCGGCAGGCCGTCCAGCTGGTCCGCAAAAATGCTGCTCCACTGTGCTTTTGACTCTTCCCTGCTCACGCAGCAGTCGACAATGGTCCAGCCCTGCAGCAGGGTGCCGGGGTTTTGCGGGTCTTCCATTTCGTCCCGCAGCAACCACAGGTTGATGTGGTCCAGAACAAATGGGAGCGCCATGCGCACCCACTTGATGCCTGGCGCGACCTCCAGCGTGGAGCCACTGGCAGGCAGGCTGTCGGCAAACGGGTAATCGAGTTGCTGTTCAAGAAGGTTCATGTAATATTCGCGGGTTCATGTGACGTTTACGTAAACGTCATATCGTGTTCATTGTAGGGACCAAGCGCTGCAGGCGCTCCCGGGCACATTTACACAGGATTACCTTCACACCATGGCAACCACCTACACCATCAGCGACCTGGCCCGGGAGTTCGACCTGACCACGCGGGCCATGCGGTTTTACGAAGACATGGGCCTGCTGCAGCCACAGCGCGAAGGCGCGGGTGGGCGCAATCGGGTCTACACCGCCCGTGACCGCACCCGTCTCAAACTGACGCTTCGCGCCAAGCGCCTGGGCCTTTCGCTGGTCGAGGCCAAGGAGATCATCGACTCTTACGACAGCCCGCGCGACACCGCGCCGCAGCTGCGCAAATTTCTCGCCATCCTGACCGACCACCGCAAGAAGCTTGAAGCGCAGATGCTCGACCTGCAGGCCAACCTCGACGAAATCCGCACACACGAAAAAGAAGCCAAAGCCCTGCTCGCCAAGACTGAAAAAGCCAGGGCCGGCTAGAACCGGCCGTTTTATGGATAATTGACGTTTACGTAAACGTCAACTAAAAAACCGGCCGCACCGGACTTTGCCGGGGCAACCAAAAAAAGAGACCCACCATGACTGCAACTCCCGCACATCCGGAGCTTTTCAATCGCGTCGAGGCGAGTTTTCTGCGTCAGGGCATGATGCAGCAGCTGGGTGCACGCCTCGTCAGCGTTGAGCCCGGTATTTGTGTGATTGCACTGCCTTATTCGGACCGCGTGACGCAGCAGCAGGGCGGCTTTCATGGCGGCGCGATGGGTGCGCTGGCCGACATCGCTGGCGGCTATGCGGCACTCACCACAGTGCCTGAAGATTCCGAAGTCACCACCGCCGAGTACAAGGTCAATTTTCTCGCGGCCTTCCAGGGCGGCGAGCTGGTCGCCACCGGCCGTGTGCTCAAGGCGGGCAGGCGCATCATCGTCACCAGCGCCGAGGTCATGCATCACGACGGCCAAGGCAAACAGACCACCTGCGCCGTCATGCAGCAAACCATCGTCCCGGTTGTAAAAACCTACTGAGACCTGTTGAACAGACATTGCACTGAAAGAAAAGAGACAAGCCCATGAACAATCTGCCCGGCCTTAACTTCCAGCTTGGTGAAGATATCGACGCCCTGCGCGACACCGTGCGTGATTTTGCGCAGGCCGAAATCGCACCGCGCGCAGCAGAAATCGACCGCAACGACCAGTTCCCCATGGACCTGTGGCAGAAGATGGGCTCGCTCGGCGTGCTCGGCATCACCGTCAGCGAGGAGTACGGCGGCGCCAACATGGGTTACCTCGCCCACATGATCGCGATGGAAGAAATCAGCCGCGCCAGCGCCTCGGTCGGTTTATCGTACGGCGCGCACAGCAACCTTTGCGTCAACCAGATCAAGCGCAACGGCACCGAAGAGCAGCGCAAAAAGTATTTGCCCAAACTCATCAGCGGCGAGCACGTGGGCGCACTGGCCATGAGCGAGCCCGGCGCCGGCAGTGATGTCATCAGCATGAAGCTGAAAGCAGAAGACAAGGGCGGCTACTACCTGCTCAACGGCAGCAAGTTCTGGATCACCAACGGCCCCGATGCCGACACCCTGGTCGTCTACGCCAAGACCGAGCCCGAACTCGGCGCACGCGGCGTCACCGCCTTCCTGATTGAAAAAGGCATGAAGGGCTTTTCAATCGCGCAGAAGCTCGACAAGCTCGGCATGCGCGGTAGCCACACGGGCGAGTTGGTCTTCAACAACGTCGAGGTGCCGGCGCGAAACATCCTCGGCGGCCTCAACAGCGGTGCCAAGGTGTTGATGAGCGGCCTGGACTATGAACGCGCCGTGCTCACCGGCGGCCCGCTGGGCATCATGCAGTCGGTGATGGACAACGTCATCCCCTACATCCATGACCGCAAGCAGTTCGGCCAGAGCATTGGCGAGTTCCAGCTCATCCAGGGCAAGGTCGCCGACATGTACACCGTGCTGCAGGCCGGCCGCTCGTTCGCCTACACCGTCGCCAAAAACCTCGACATGCTGGGCGCCGACCACGTGCGCCAGGTTCGCAAGGACTGCGCCTCGGTCATTCTGTGGTGCGCCGAAAAAGCCACCTGGATGGCCGGCGAGGGCGTGCAGATCTTTGGCGGCAACGGCTACATCAATGAATACCCGCTAGGCCGCCTGTGGCGCGATGCCAAACTTTATGAAATCGGTGCCGGCACCAGCGAGATACGTCGCATGCTGATCGGGCGCGAACTGTTTGCTGAGACCATGTAATACACATTGCGACTTAGAGCGGCTCAATTAGGCTATACATGCGTCGAGACAGCCATGCGATATGGAAATTCTGCTTGCTGGCGGCAGGCGGCGTTCTCGCAGCCTGCGGGGAGCAGGAGTCTGCCCCGGTGACCCACGTTGCGATCACGCAAATAAATGTTGAGTGTCCTGTTCCTGAATCTCTTCTCGGCAAGGTAGTGGCCGTGCGTTTGTCCGCTGAACGGGTTGGGGAACCACCCGAGAAGGATCAACCTCCTCTTGAGGGTGGTTTTGGGACAAATGCCGTTGACCTTACTTTGTCGAATGGCGCAAATATCCCCATACGACTCGACGAACCAATGTTTTTCAGCGTCAAAAGCCATACGGTACACACGGGATGTGAGCAGTTCAGGTGGAAGAGTCTGGGAGATGTCACCGTGTTTGAATACATTTATGGAACAGGAAATCCGTATCCGCCTCAGCAACTGATGTACTCGCGTGGTTCACCGCCAAAATTCAAGAGTCTTTGGGAGCTTCTTACCGCGAACGAGGCAGCTTTTTATGAGATTGAAAAAAGCAATCCAGCCTGCCTGAGCGGATTGGCGAAAGGTGATGGAGAGGTAGAAAGATGGTGTTATGAGGACGGCAAGCTGAACCTGAATCGGAAAATGTTACGGCAGTCGTTCGCCGATGGTGAGTACAGGTTTGCCTGTGACTTTTCCGGACGAGGTCCGTTGCTCGTGAGTACATCCATCGTAAAACCTGAGCCGAATCGCGCGCCGCCTGAATATGACGACATTGCTGTCCTGGCGGTTTTCACTGATAAGTGCAAGGACCAGAAAATGCTTCTTCAGGCTAAGGCCATAGATGAAAAATAAGTTCTTCCCATTGATGCCCGGTATCAAAGCCTTCAAGAGAAAATCCAGCCATGCCTATACAAGACCTCTTTGCCCATAACCGCGCCTGGGCTGCGCAGATGGAGCGTGATCGCCCCGGTTTTTTCACCGGGCTGATCAAGCAGCAGACCCCCAAATACATGTGGATAGGCTGCTCCGACAGCCGCGTTCCGGCCAACCAGATCACGGGGCTGGAGCCCGGCGAAGTGTTTGTCCATCGCAATGTGGCCAACCTCGTGGTTCATTCCGACCTGAATGCGCTCTCTGCCATCCAGTACGCCGTAGACATGCTTCAGGTCGAGCACCTCATGGTGGTCGGTCACTATGGCTGTGGGGGTGTGATGGCCGCCCTGAACAATGTCCGGGTGGGGCTGGCCGACAACTGGATACGTCACATCCAGTCGGTGCGTGACCGGCACAGCGACCTGCTGGCCGCGTTGCCCGAGGCACAGCGCGGCGATGCGCTGGTCGACCTGAACGTGATTGAACAGGTCGTGAATGTCTGTGTCAGCACGGTCATGATGGACGCCTGGGCCAAGGGCCAGAAGACCAGCATCCACGGATGGGCTTTTGGTGTGCATGACGGCCTGCTGCAGGACTTGCACATGACAGTAACCAGCACCGCCTCCATCGAACCCCTGTACCGCGCCGCCATCGAGGCCGTCGTGGCCAGGCGTTCCGCAAAGTAACGTTCACACAACCGAAAGAAACTTTCATGCCTGACTCCATCGCAGACCCTGTCGTCATCCTTGGCGCAGCCCGCACGCCCATGGGCGGTTTTCAGGGCGACTTCTCATCGCTCGCAGCACACGACCTCGGCGGCGCAGCCATCAAGGCGGCCATTGAACGCTCTGGCGTTGCGCCTGAAAAGATTGATGAAGTGCTGTTCGGCAATTGCCTGATGGCCGGCCAGGGCCAGGCGCCTGCGCGCCAGGCTGGTTTCAAGGGCGGCCTGCCGGCCAGCACCGGTGCGGTCACGCTGTCCAAGATGTGCGGCTCCGGCATGGAGGCGACCATGCTTGCACACGACCAGTTGCTGGCTGGCAGCCGTGATGTGATGGTCTCAGGCGGCATGGAGAGCATGACCAACGCGCCGCACCTGCTGCTCAAGGGCCGCAGCGGCATCCGCATAGGTCATGACCGCGTGATGGACCACATGATGCTCGATGGCCTCGAAGACGCTTACGAGCCAGGCCGTTCCATGGGCACCTTCGGCGAAGACTGCGCTGCCAAATACAGCTTCACACGCGAGGCGCAGGATGCCTTTGCCACCGCCAGCGTGCAGCGCGCCAAGGCGGCCACCGAGTCCGGCGCCTTCAAGGCCGAGATTACACCTGTCACCGTCAAGGGCCGCAGCGGCGATACCGTCATCTCGGTTGATGAAGGCCCGGGCAAGATCAAGCTCGACAAGATTCCTGCGCTCAAACCCGCCTTCAAAAAAGACGGCACCATCACCGCCGCATCTTCTTCGTCCATCAACGACGGTGCTGCGGCACTGGTGCTGGCACGCGAGTCCACCGCCAAAGCGCTGGGCGCCAGACCGATTGCCCGCATCGTCGGCCACGCGACGTTTTCGCAGGCCCCTGAATGGTTTTCCACCGCACCGGTTGGCGCCGTTCAAAAACTGCTGAAAAAAATCGGCTGGACGGTCAAAGACGTTGACCTGTGGGAAGTCAATGAAGCCTTTGCCGTCGTGCCCATGGCGCTGATGAAAGAGCTCAACATCAGCCACGACATCGTCAATGTGAACGGCGGCGCCTGCGCGCTTGGCCACCCGATCGGCGCCAGCGGCGCGCGCATCATCGTCACGCTGATTTACGCCTTGCAGTCACGCGGCCTCAAGAAGGGCGTTGCAACTCTTTGCATTGGCGGCGGCGAAGGCACGGCGCTGGCCATTGAATTGGTATAACCCCCTTCCCGGCTCACTGCGTGTAGCCGGATCCCCCTTGCAGGGGGCAATACCTGCAGCCCGGCAAAGCCGGTTCTGCGGTATTTCTGGTCAAGACAGGGAAAATCCAAATGACAAAAGTTCTTGTGGTTGGCGCATCGCGCGGCATTGGCGAAGAGTTTGTTCGCCAGTACCTTGTGGCTGGCGCTACCGTCATCGCAACCGCGCGTGACGATGCCGGCCTTCAAAAACTGAAGGCCATGGGCGCTACGGCTTTGCGTGTGGACGTGGCTGACCCGGCCAGCGTCAGCGGGCTGGCTTGGCAACTGGATGGCGAGCAGATTGACATTGCGCTGTATGTCGCCGGTGTGTTTCCGCAGG